>CAVABN010000092.1:0-5417 GCA_963586845.1 Bifidobacteriaceae bacterium | reverse complement strand
CATAGCCGGCTCGCTGCTGGCACTCGCCAGCGTCTTCATGGTCTGGGTCGATTACTACACCTGGGCCGACCTGGTGAGCGGGTCGCTCACCGGATGGGACGCCCTGACCGACGGCCGCTGGGCCGATCTCGAGGACGCGGTCACCGAGAAGGACTACCACACCCTGCCCGGCTGGCTCATGGGACTCAGCGGGGTGTCCGCTGCGATGTTCATCGTCGGACATGCCGTGAAGAGACCAGCGGCGAAGATCGTCGCCTACATCATCCCGATCCTGTTCGGCATAGCCCTGGTGATAGGGATAGACAAGCTCCTGGCACAGATGGGGACGCACTACTACGTCCTCCATGTGGATCCCGGGATCGGCGTATGGGCGGCGTTGACGGCATCGATCATGGTGATCGGGATCTCGATCGTCTCTACAGCGCACGCTGCGATGATGGTCCGCGGACGCAGGAACGTCCAAGACTGAAAATGGCAAAAAGTGGTGCCCGCGCCGGGATTCGAACCCGGGTCAAAAGATCCGCAATCTCACAGGATATCCAAGCTACCCCACGCGGGCATGATGCCGAATTGTTTGTTTAAGGCGTTTAACTCATGCCTCAGGATGGGACAGGTAGCGGGTGATGTAACCGGCGATCCTGTTCCTCATCTTGACGGACGAGACGTCTGTCAGAGTGCTGACCATCTCCTTGTTGGCGTCGAAATCCTGGCTGAAAGCCTGGGGATACTTGCTGACGAGATCGATGGCGACTCTCTTGATGTAGGTGGGCCTTATTCTTCCCATATCATTCACCGAGTGACCCGACTAAGTGGATGCCCTATTTATACCTAATTGGGAAAAAACAGTCGGACGAACGTTCAGGAAGAGCGCCTGCTCTCCAGAATCTGCTTCAGCACGGCGGTTTTCCAAGCGGGTATGTGGCAGTACCCGTCCGGATGCTTCAGCAGGTAGTCCTGATGGTACTCCTCGGCGCGGGTCCACGTGGTCAGCGGGCCCATCTCCACATGGAACTCCTCGAACGATGCCTCCTGCTCGGCGAACACCTTGCGGACCACCTCCTCCGACTCGGAATCTGTCCAATACACCCCTGTCTGGTACTGGATCCCATGGTCGTTCCCCTGTCCGCGCTCCTGGGTCGGATCGATCAGATAGAAGAACACCCCCAGGACCGTCTCCAGGTCGATCAGGTCCGGATCGTACGAGACCTTGACCGCTTCGCGGTAATTCAGACGTCCGGAGCAGACGATCATGTAGTCCGGGATGTACAGCGGGTCGCCGTTGGCGTACCCGCATTCCGTGGACAGCACCCCCGGGACCTCCGACATGGCCTTCTGGAGTCCCCAGAAGCACCCTCCCGCCAGATAGATGACGCTCACGGTCTCCTCGGCTTCCCGCAGGACTTCTTCCCTTCGGGACAGGGTCCGCGCATGCACGCCGGCCCGGCATCCTTGAATATCACGGGCGACGCCTCGCGGCACTTCTCGAGCATCAGCTCGGCCATCTCCCTGATCTCCCATTGGGCCCTCTCGCAGCACCTGAGCGTGAAGAAATGCAGGAGCTCGCGGGCGTTCATGGTGATCGTGATGTTGGTGGTGCACCCGTTCGGAAGCAGGTATCTCGCATCCTCCGCCGGGATCCCCATCTCCTCCAGTTTGGAGTACGCCTTCCAGATGGCGTCCATGGTCTCGTCGAACACCCTCTCCGCCTCCGGATCCCCTTCGACGGTGTGCGGAGTGACGTAGCTCGGATCCTTTATGGACACGTACCTCTGGCTCTGTTGGGAGTACGAAGCGATGCGGTGCCTCACCAGCTGGTGGGTCAGCGCCCTCGACACCCCCTCGACGGAGAATGTGAACACCGCGTGCTCTATCACCGAATGATGCCCCATCCCGACGATGCGCGACAGGGTCTTCTCGGAATCGATGTCCTCCATTATCACGGATGCCGGGCGGTCCGAATAGCACGAGTTCCCTGCGGCGGCGCATATCCTGTCCGCATCCGGCGTGTAGGCGATCAGCTCGACCTTCATTGCGTGTCCCCCTTCCAGATCATGTCCCTGATCCCATCCATCCTCTCGCGGTCCATCAGGTCCGCCAGACGGATCTTGCGTACGTCCTTCTCGTTCAGGAGCTTGGATATCCCCTCGACGTGCGCATCCCCGACGATGACGACCATATTTCCGAACCTCTCGGATTGGGCGTTGATCTGCTCGGCCATGTGGACATTGCGCTCGTCGATGAGCTTGCGGACGAGGGTGGGATACTTCCTGCGCATACCCTCGATGTACGCCTCCTCGTCCCTGGCGAAGCTCTTCTGCACGTCGGCGACCTTCCTCTTGCCCCCGATGGAGTCGGATATGCCGGAAAGGCGGTATCTGAAGCGCTCCATGGCGGACATCTCGGCCCACATCTCGTTCATGACCTTCATGGCATCCGTATCGATGGGGATGATCTCCGCTCCGGCGAGCTTCCCCGCGTTTATCGCGGCGAGGAACTCCCCTCCGAGCTTCGTCCCGTGCTCCTCGGACATCCTCTGCTGGTACATGGCGGTCTGCCTGTAGATCGCGGACATCTCCGGCTCGTCCTTCGGGTCGCCTTCGGCTGCGGCGGTCATGGCGTTGAGCCTGCCAACGTCCAGCTCCAGGAGGACGGCGTCGGGCCAGGTGTTCTTGACGATGAACGCCACGGGTTCCGCCAGATTGAAGACGTGTCCCGTGCCGACCAGGGTGATCATGGGGGGTGAAACGCGTTGGGATAATAATCCTCTTCAGAACGCAGGTGAGGATTAATATAGCTGAAGCACAATGCATTCTATGAAGACGATGACCGGCCCTTGCGGGCCGGAAGTGGTTTTCCTTACAGCTCGAAGAGCAGCCGAATGATGAGTTCGACCGCAATCTTCGAGGCAAGGAGCGCCAGGAATGACTTTAGGACTGTGCAGTCCTGGCGCTCGTCTCTTTGAGACGGTTCTGTGTTCTCACGTGCAGTGACTTTATCACCTCTGTGAGCCAGGACTTCGTCCGCTCGGAGGAAGTCCCTCGAGCGGACTTCCAACCTGGCAAAACCACAATGCTGTTCAAGTATATTAGATAGTATTATTCTAAGACTAACATGAACTTCTCAACCAAGGCCGACATAATGAAATGTCGCTAAAACCATCGGTCACGAACAGTTATCTATCATCGCGCAGGTGCACCTCCATGCAAGCCGTATCCGTCCGCGACCTCGCGAAATCCTACGACGGGGTGCAGGCGGTCAAGGGCATCTCCTTCGACGTGCCAGAAGGCTCCTTCTTCGCATTCCTCGGTCCCAACGGCGCCGGCAAATCCACGACCATCTCGGCCATCTGCTCGCTGCTCCGCATCGATTCCGGGAGCATCGAGGTCTTCGGGAAGGACGTCTCCGATCCCGAGGTCAGGAGCGAGATCGGCGTGGTCTTCCAGGATCCGATGCTCGACGAGCTGCTCACCGTGAGGGAGAACCTGACGGTCAGGGGGTCCATGTACCGTCTGGAGGACCTCGACGGGGCTGTAGAGCGCTCCATCGCGGATGCGGACTGCGGCGAGTTCGCCGACAGGAGGTACGGCACCCTGTCCGGAGGACAGAGGCGCAGGGCGGACATCGCCCGCGCGCTCGTCCACGACCCCAGGATCCTGATCCTCGACGAACCCACATCCGGTCTCGACCCCCACACCCGCAAGGTCATCTGGGATTCGATCTCGAGGCTCAACAAGGAGCGCTGCATCACCGTCTTCCTCACCACGCACTACATGGAGGAGGCCTCGGATGCCGACGATGTGGTGGTCATCGACCACGGCAACATAGTGGCCCACGGGGCCCCGCGGGAGATCAAGGAGCGGTTCAGTTCCGACAGGATGGTCTTCGTCCCCCGGGATCCGGAGACCTCCAAAGGCATCCTGGAGGGGATGGGGATTTCCTACTCCGAGGAGAAAGGGACGATTACGATCCCCCTCCTCTCGACATCCGACGCCGTGCCGATCATCTCGGCCCTCGGAGATCAGATCACATCGCTGGAGGTCCGCACCGGCACCCTGGACGATGCGTTCGTATCGATCACGGGAGGCGGTGAGTGATGGATCCGTCCCTCGCGCTCGCAAAACGCTGCACCCTGATCTACTTCAGGGACAGACAGAGCGTCTTCTTCTCGCTCATGGGCGTGCTGGTGGTCGTGATGATCTATCTTCTCTTCCTGAGGGACATGCTCATCTCGTCCTACCCGGACATGCCCGGCATGGGCAACCTCGTGGACGCGTGGGTGCTCTCCGGCATACTGGGAATAGTTCCGGTCACCACCTGCGCCGGAGCCCTCCAGACGATGATGGACGACAAGGTGAGGAGGCGCGACAGGGACATCCTCGTGTCCCCCATGACGCCTTCGAGGATCGCGGCTGGATACGTGCTGAGCACGTTCGCGGTCGGCCTGATCATGGGATTCCTGACGTTCGTGCTCTGCCTGATCTATCTCGTTGCGACGGGATGCCCCCTGTCGCTCGGAGGCATCGCGACGTCTCTGGTCCTGCTGGTCCCGTCGGCGCTGTCCGCTTCGATCATCATGTACGCGGTCACGTCGTTCCTCAGGAGCTCCGGGGCGTTCTCGGGACTGTTCACCGTGGTGAGCGTCCTGATGGGTTTCCTCGCCGGGATCTACATGCCCATGGGGACCATGCCGTCGGTGATGCAGACCATCGGCACGCTCGTGCCGGCGAGTCATATGGCTGCGATGTTCAGGAACGGATTGACGTCGGATGCGCTGGATAAAACGATGGGTTCCCTCCCCGCGGAGGAGTTCTCGCAGTTCCGCATCGATATGGGGTTCGACCTTTCCCTCGGGGGATTCGAATTCTCCGCGATGACGATGGTCCTGTACGTGCTCGGGGTGACCGCGATCTTCTTCGTCATAGCCTCGGCGAAGGCGGGAAGGAGGCGATCAGAGCACGCTTGCGGATTGACATGAAAAAATTTTCCCGATTTTTTACACGTTGCCGACGTCATGTAAAAAATCGGCCGGATTTTTTACACGAAGCCCGGACGCTTCCTATTATACCCGCACCCGATTCCCCGAACCATGCGCAAATACGACCTGGTATGCTTCGACATGGACGGAACCCTGACGACTGTCCGCAGCTCCTGGCGCTGGGTCCACGATTGCTTCGAGGTCGACAACGAGCCGGCCTACAGAGCTTTCATCAACGGCGAGATCGACGAACCCGAGTTCATGCGCAGGGACATCGGGCTCTGGATGGCCAAGAAGCCCGGGGTAACCATCTCGGACATAGCGAAGACCTTCCAGACCATCCCGCTCATCGGCGGGATCCAGGAGACCGTCGCATGCCTGAAGGACAACGGCATCCGCAGCGTCATAGTGAGTGGCGGCATCGACCTGGCCGCGAAGATGC
>CAVABN010000091.1:0-5419 GCA_963586845.1 Bifidobacteriaceae bacterium | reverse complement strand
GCGCTACGCCTACGACCACGCGAAGTTCGCCATAGTCGATGGAGACACGACGGTCGTCATGTCCGAGAACTGGACCAGCGACAACCTGAACGGCAGCACCGTCACCAACATCTACGGCAGCAAGGTCCAGGGGAACCGCGGATGGGGCGTCGTGGTGGAGAGCGCGGGATACGCCGGATTCATGAACGGCGTGTTCGAGAACGACTGGTGCATGGATTACGGGGATGTGGCGACGTACGCGAGCCAGTACCCCAACGTCACCGCCGGCGAGACCTACTACGTCTCGCCGACCTCCACGGCAACATTCCAATCCTACAAGGCCAAGGTCACGCCGGTGCTCTCGAACGAGAGCTCCTACGCCGCGTTGGAATATTACGCGTCCATCGCCAAGGAGCGCCTCTACTCCCAGCAGCAGAGCCTGGATTCCTCCTACAAGGACCCGACCGCCGACGGCCCCCTGGGGCTCTTCCACAGCGCCGCCGTCAGGAACGTCGACACCAAGCTGATCTTCTCCAACCAGGTGGACGAGACGTCCGTCTTCGACATCAACGCCAAGAGCCTGATCAGCGCCGCCAGCATGACCACCCCGTATGTGCACAACAAGGGGGTCGTCTGCGACGATTACGTTTGGGTCTCGTCGGTCAACTGGACCGAGAACTCCTTCTTCAACAACAGGGAGGCCTGCGTGGTCATCAACTCCTCGGAGGTGGCCGACTTCTTCGCCGCCGCGTTCCTGGAGGACTTCAACAACTGGTACACATACGGCGGATTCTCGGTCGAGATCACCGAATTCCCCGACAGCCTAACCCCCGGGAAGGAGTACACTGCATCGGTCAGCGTCACCCCCTCCAGTGGCTCGTACACCTACGTCTGGGATCTGGGCGACGGCTCGGCCTCGCGCACGACCACCATCGGGAGGATCGTATTCGAAGCGGTGGAGGGACAGCACACCATGACGGTCAGGATCACCGACTCCGACGGGGTCCAGAAGACAGTCACCAAGGATTACAGGGCCGGCTCCTCGGTCGACCCCGTGACACCGGACGATCCGGACGACGGATCCGACGACACGGACGACACGAAGGATGATTCGGAGATCATGACCCTGATCAAGGACAACCTCTACATCGTCCTGGTCGTCATCGTCCTGCTCCTGTCCGCCGTCGGCGCCGTCGCCAAGAACGGCTCCGGGAAGAAAAAGAAGGGGAAGGGAAAGAGGAGATGACCGGGCTGATGGTCGCCAGGACCGCGGGAGCCGCCGACATCCCTGCGATGTACAGGATCTTCAACGGCAACCTGGACGACTACTTCGCCCCGGAGAACCTCGAATTCTTCATGCTCCAGTGGCCCCGCGGCCAGCTGGTCGCCGGACCGGTGACCGGCGGGACCGCCGGGGCCCTGAGCAGCTACATCCTGGAGGACAACACGGCCTCCATCGCCCTCCTGGCGGTGGATGCGCCGTACCGCGGGATGGGAGCCGCATCGGCCATGCTCGATGCTCTGAGGATAGAATGCTTCAGGGAAGGCATCCCCAGGATGCAGCTCGAGGCCCGCGTGACCAACGCGAAGGCCATATCGTTCTACGAGAGGAAGGGATTCAGGAGGACATGCGTCCTGCCGTCCCTCTACAGCGACGGCGGCGACGGCGTCAGGATGGTCCTGGACCTCAATCGCGCCTGAGAAGAAGATAGACCACTATCGAAGCGACGACCACGATGGCCGCCGCCATCGCAATGTTCAGCCTCGTCCCCGACAGGAACCCGACGCCCTGCTCGTCGTCGGACGACGCGACGGTCCTGAAATAATACGCACCGTTGCCGGTGACGGCGAACGTCACCTCGGTCTTGGAATCGGACGTGATCTCCATCGCGTTCCCCTGGGAATCGAACACCTGGGCCGCATGCCCGCCCGATATCTTCGCCGGGGATGTCAGCGTCACCGTCATCGAACCGGAAGCGTAGGTCTCGAACCCGCTGGTGTACACCACCCAGGCCTGATCGAACCCGTCCTGCTCGAACGTATCGACGGAGACGACGAAGTACTCCCCGCCGATGAACATGGATTCCGGCGCGGATACGACGACCCTCGCCTTGGACTCGCTGAAGTACACCGACGCGGTGTTGAAGTATATCTCCCCGGACTGGGAGCGCATGACGACCGCCGAACCCTCGGCGGCCATGACGTCCACCCTGCCGTCGGTCGGACGGGCGTAGACGCACACGGCTATGTGGCCGGTGCCCTCGGAGGTCCCCTCGTAGGTGCCTCCGCCCCTCTTCTCGATGAGCCCGTTGTTCCTGACGGTGCCCTCGTTGACCATCGACCCGTAGACGATGATGTCGACCGTGTTGGCGAGGATCCCGCCGGATTCCACCCTGAGCTCAGCCCCCGATGGGACCGTCAGTTCGGTATCGCAGCGGAGCATCGTCCCCGTGCGGACCGTGACCCCGGAAGGGGACGCCCATATCCCGCCGTCCCCGTAGACCGGGTGCGTCTGATAGGATACGTAGTAGCTGGTCCTCAGCGCGGACGATTGGAGCTTGCCGCCGATGGTGTAGGTCGAGAAGCGGAAGGCCTTGTCGCCGCCGTCGAGGAAACAGCGGTCCGCCGTTATGCCGACCGACGAATCGACGGAAGCGCTCCTGGGCGTGGGGACCGCGGGGTCCTGTCCGTTGCACAGAACGGAGGGCGCATCGGTGATCCCCGCCCCCATGATGGCCTTCCCGACCGTCACGAACGGTCCGATGCGGATCGAGACGTCCTTCATGACGTAGAATGTCCACATGTAGCTGCGGTAGTATCCGGTCCCTCCCTCGGTGTCCGCCCCCAGGCACAGATAATCAATGCTCCCGACCCTGAGATCGTAGGTCAGGTTCGTCACCACGGCCTTCTGGTTGGACATGTACCCGACGGACCCGCCGGTCATCGTGACCGTCACATCCTCGTACCTGCCGTTCTCCCCGGTGGGGTAGAGCCTGTCGACGGCCGCTCCGTCGGCTATCGTGATGCTCAGGTCCTCCATCCCGACCAGCTCCGACGAGGGGACCAGCGAACCGACCGCCCCGCGGACGGTCAGGTCCATCGACCCGATCGGCGTGTACGCCTGGTAGTACGATGCGGGGAGCGTGCTGGCGAGGCTGCTGGACATGGCGGTCCCCTGGAGGCGCGTCACGGTACCGGAGACCATCGTGAAATCCACGTCCAGGGTGACGTCCGTCAGCTTGTCTATGTAGACCAATGTCAGCGTCCCGAGCTTCCCGGATACCATCACGATGTCGAGGGACCCGTCGGCGCCGGAGATGCTGACCAGCCTCAGGTCCCCTCCGCTGCGGACCGATTTCGTATCGTACTTCGCGGGATCGGTCCCGGCGGCATCGGATACCTTGTAATAGGCCACCACGGAACCCTTGTCGTCCTCCGCGATGACGATATCCGCGTCCGGGTAGTCGGCGTAGGGCTTCGGCTCCTCCTTGGTGGCGGCGCCGTCGGAATCGCATGACGGACAGATGACGACAGCCAGGGCTAGAAGGACAACAGCCGCGACGATCGCCCGCCTCATGCCCGTCTAATCCGCATACGGCATATAATGGGTTGGCAGGATGGTTCAGAATGGGAATGCGGGGTCTCCCCCGCGTTTGGCATCACGAGAACATGTTGTCGTCGAGATGCTCGGTCTGGAAATAGTACGAGGAGCGCTCCTTCTGCGCGGAGGAGACGTCCTTGCCGAGTCCCTTGTTATAGGAGCCGTACCTCTCGCGGATCTGCTCCTCCGCTCCCCTGGAGCGTCTGAGCGCGCGGACGATGTGGTCCCCAGTGATTAGCTCGGCATCCTCCATGACGGCGATGTCGCCCGCGGCGCGGATGAGTCCTCCGAGCTCCCTGAGCCTGAGCGTCAGGGAGTTCTTCTGACCGTCCTCCTTGGCCCTCCGCCTGCCCTCCTCGATGATCTTCTCGACCGCCTCGATGGTGGCGTGGGGGATCCTGCCGTCCAGGTTGACCTCCTGTGCGACGAACTGGGCGTACTTCGCCCTGTTGCGGGGCGTGTCCGGCATGGCGACGTCCACCAGGACCTCGTATCCCCCGCCGATGATCCTCGAACGGAGGGGCGAGAGGATGTTCTCCAGGTCCTGGATGTTGCACGCGGCGACCAGTATGAAATCGCACGGCACGTCGTCGACCTTGACGCTGGCGCCGGCCGACTGGGGGTTGCGCCCCACGATGGGGAAGGTCTTCTCCTGCATGGCGGTGAGGATGTACCTCTGGAGGTCCCCCAGATGGGAGATCTCGTCGATGAACAACACGCCCTCGTGCGCCTCGTGGATGGAACCGGCCACGATCCTCTCGTACGCCGGGGTCCCGAGCTTCTCGTGACCGCCGTAGGGGTCGTGCCTCACGTCGCCGAGAAGCTCCGTCTCCGAAGCCCCCGTGGCGAGCACGAACGGGTCCCTGCGCAGCTTCACCAGCACCTTCTCGTTGGAGGTGCGCTGGAGCTCGCCGCGCTTGTCCAGGGCCTTCTGGTCCAGCATGCGGATCTTGTCGCCAGCCCTCTCGAAGATGACCACTTCCTCCTCCCCGTCGCGGGTGCGGGTGGTGTGGACCTTCTCCTTCCCGGCGGTCGCCTGGGGGAGGGCGACCTCCAGCATCCCGCCCAGGAGGTCCTGGAAGGGGTTGCTGCGGCCGCCCATCTCCACCTTGCTCTTGCTGCAGTGGGGGCAGGTCAGGTCGGTGGGCAGGGAGTACTTGCCGCACTCCTTGCACCTGTAGCCCAGGTGCTCCGCCACGTTGGGCGGGGCGTCCTTGGGCTCCAGCAGCACGCCGACGGATTCGGCGCGTATGCTCTCCTCCCTCTCGACCTCCTCCGCATCGAGGACCTCCAGGAACGGCCTCTCGGGGTTCTCGGGGTTCTTGACGACCCTGACCTCCTGCCTCGGCTGGGGCAGGTTCATGGACAGGGCGCGGGCGATCATGGACTTCCCCGTGCCGGGGGGACCGACGAGCAGCAGATGCCTGCGCTGTTTGGCGGCGATCTTGGCCAGCTCGATGGCCTCCTCCTGGCCCAGGACCCTGTCGAGGGGGTCCGAGGGGATGAGGATGTCCGCGGTGGACGACATCCCCTCGAGGTCGTCCCAGGTCTCGACGGCTCTCTTCTGCGTCATCAGTACAGGTCTTCCTTTGTCCAGATGGCGATGTCCGCGGGCATCTTGGTGATGTTGCCCTTCCTGGTGCCCACGACGATCTTGATGCCCTTGTCGGCGGAGACGTCGAGGATCCTCTGGGAGATGACGCCGTCGAACACGATGGCCTCGACTCCGTCGGACTCCTCCTTGAGGGTGTTGACCAGGCTCTTGACGGCGACCTCGCGGAGGACCTCGTGGCCCTCTCCGAGGATCTTCGCGTTGTGGGTGGTGGACAGGTCGAGGAG
>CAVABN010000090.1:0-5466 GCA_963586845.1 Bifidobacteriaceae bacterium | reverse complement strand
GGTACCGGGAGGATCCCGAAGGTTGGACGGGGATCGTCCTCTGGTTCGGGAAGGACGCCATGCCCGCCGACTTCGTTCCGGTGAGGGGGGAGAGGCCCGACCCGCGGAAGGCCTGCGGGAGGCTGTCCTTCGCATCCGACCGCGGGATACCGGAGATGCTTTGGGACTGGCAGGACCCCAGGGAGAAGGAGGGGTGCGCCCTGGGCCTGTTCAACCTGACCGACGTCAGCATCGACGAGGAGCCGGACGGCGTATACCTGAGGGTGAAGGGCACCCCGGCCCTGGACCCGGCCAGCGGGAGGGCGTCCCATTCGATACAGGTACTGGACCCCGTGAGGCACCGGCCCAGGGGGCCCTACGACCGCGAGCCGAGGGGCAGGCGCATCGTGCAGACCAGCCTGGGGGCGTTCGCATGATACTCCGCCAGCCGTCATACGTCACCGATGCGCAATGCCGCCGCCTGGTCCACGACTGGAACGTCCGGATGAGGATACCGTACCGCTTCGTCATGACCCTCCGCTTCGACGGGAAGGGCCGTCCGATAACGGACCTGGCCGGGCTCTGCGTCCGCCGCGACGCCTGGGGGGTCCTCAGGATCGTCAGGCACCACGGGTCCCCGACCCTGGAGGCCGAATGGGAGTACCACTGCGGCCCGGGCACCCTCCGCAGGTCCCTGAACGGCATCTCCGACGTCCGCATGGGCGACATGTACGGGCGTCCGGTGCTGGTCATGTCGGGGGAGGAGGATGGGGCGCCACGGGAGTGGATGATCGAGGCGAGGCCGGAGGAGGTCCCATGCAGATGAGGCTGGAGGACGTGTTCGACGTTGACGCGGTGTTCCCGGACCGCGCCCGGTGCAGATGGCTGAAGCTGGATGCGGACACCGGCTACATGGCCGGGGACGAGGTCTACGTCATGGGGACCTGCCGGCTGTTCGGCGGGGTCGTCTACGACCGCAACTGCTCCGGATGCGGGGGCTACGAGGGCGCCAGATGAGGCCCGAGAGGGCCGAGGGGACGGCCGACAGGGTGCTAGCGGTGGTGAGGGACCACCCCTCGGGATTGTCGACCAGGGAGATCGAGGTCATCCTGGGCAGGCCCGCGGGGGACGAGTCGGTGCGGTGGGCCATACGGGACCTCCGCAGGCGCGGTCTCATACGCCGGAAGACCCGGGGGCCGGACAACCGCATCAGGTGGACGGACAGATGAACAGGATCACAGCGGAGGAAAGGGACGCCATTGCGGCGGCCACCGCCAAGGCGACCCTGGTCGCCCTGGGGGACGAAGTGGATTACAGCGACCTGCCGGAGCGGTTCATGGGGCTGTTCCTGGACGTGATCGAGGATGTGAGGGACTGCATCCGCGAATTGGAATCGGAGAGTGAGCGAGGAGGATGAAGAGGATGAAAGGTAAGGAAGTGCGCGCCATGACGGCGCGGAGATGCGAGGAGCTGAGGATCACGGGTCCATCGTGGGACCCGACGGAGAACGCCAGGATCTGCCAGTGTCTCGGATGGGACGACCTGGCGGGGATGTGGAGGTCGCTGGGATGACGACGACGCAGGGGATGTGGACCCCCCTGGGGTGGGTGGAGGTCCCGGTGGCCTTCCACGTGTTCAAGCCGGCTTCCGACGGCACCAGGATGCGCAAGACCGGGGATGACCTCCTGCGGGCATGCGCCGAGGTCAGGAATGCGGAGGACGTGCTGGTGATGACCGGCGTGGAATCCACAGTGGTGGACCGCAGGACGCTGTGGGAGATCCTGGGGGAGGCCCTGGACGCCAGGGACCCCGGGGAGCTCAGGGAGAGGATGATCGCCGTGACCAACCTCCCGTCGAAGGAGGAGGCCGCCGCGGGGGAGAGGGAGATGGAGCTGAGGGCGTGGAACGCCCTGATGGGCGCCGGGACCCCGGTCCTGGGGCCCTGCCCCGGATGCGGGGCCCACGGGGGATACCTGGTCAGGATGGGCGCCGCGATGGCCGTCCAATGCCCGGGATGCTCCTGGAGGTCGGCCGCCCACCCCACCGCCGACGGCGCGGTGCACGCATGGAACCACTGGGAGGGGATGCGCCGATGACCGAGGACATAAGGCCGTTCCTGCAGCAGATCAAGAACAGGTCCTTCGACATCTGCATCCTGTCCAGGGCTTCGGGCGAGATCGAGAGGCTCATACACGACTGCGACACAGTGGCCGACGACCTCTCCGGCTACCAGGAGCAGTCAATGCACGTGGCCGTCGCCATGCTCAAGGACGTCAGGGACAGGATCGGCAGCGCCTACTCCGCCGTCCGGGAGGAGCGCACGCGCCTGGAGGGGGACCTGTGGAGGGAGGTCCACGACCCGGACGCCGAGAACAAGGAGGAGGAATACGAATGAGGATAGCCGAGTTCTCCCGCGACGGGGACTGCGCCCTCCACGGCGGACCCTGCGGTTCCGTGGACACCAACTGCCGCAGGTGCATGGCGCCCCTCCTCTACCCGGAGGAGGCGAGGAGGATCCTCAGGGGGGAGGAGCCGTGATACCGCACATCGAGCTGTCGCCCTGCCCCTTCTGCGGGGCCAAGGGGCTAATCGACGGCAGGGTCGCCGGGACCGCGAGGGGGCGCACCGAGAAGGTGAGGTGGAACATCGTCTGCTCCGGATGCGGGGCGAGGGGCCCCGTCTCCAAGGGTCCCCTGGAGGAATCCCTGGACCTCATGAGGGCGGCCGGGGACGCATGGAACCGCAGGGAGGGGGTCCGATGACCGACATCAGGGGGAGATGGGTGGACCCCGTCTCCCACAACATCGACGGCCTCGCCGGGGGGCAGATCCACACCTTCATCCCGAAGGACCGCCCGGACATGCTCCGCATCGAGGTCGGGGAAGGATCCCATTGGGGCCGGGCGACCATAACCAGGGAGCAGGCCCGGGCGCTGGTCGATGCGATCAACGAGCTGGGGGACAGGATGGGGACGGCCGCCATTCGCACCCGCAGCTTCACCACCATCTGCTGCCAGGGATGCGGCGCGTCCTACGAGGCGGAGGGGGACATGGCCGAGGCGGTCCCCCGCTTCATGTACAGGGGCTGGACCTTCAGGGAGCGGGTCCTCTGCCCGGAGTGCGGGAAGGACCAGGAGGCGGACCCATGACGGAGAACGTGCCCGTCACGGCCTACTCCCTGGCCATCCTCGCCTCCCTGTTCTCCCAGGCCAACTGCGTCCGGGGCGTGGCGGCGAACGCGGCGGAGGCCCTAGGGGAGATCTCCGACGGGGACGACGAGCTCGCCGCCGTCGTGATCTCGGCGCTGAAGGAGGTGGAGGACGGGGCCTGGAGGATGATGGACGTCCTCAGGTGCGCCAAGGTGACGCTGGTGAAGACGGCGGAGGAGGGGTCGGAATGAGACGGTTCAGGGGAGCGAGCGGGTACGAGGCCCGCGTCCACATGCACAAGGGTGGATGCGTCACGAGGAAGGAATGGCCGGAGGGGTCGTTCCTCTTCGCCCCCGAATCCGGCGGGATATACTCCTGCGAACCCGGCGGATACGTGGCGGTCTACGAGAAGCCCGTGTCGACCCTGACGGAGTTGCGGTCCTTCCCCGACCGCGGGTGGATCCTCATACCGAGGTCGAAGGACGCGGACGCCCGCCGGAGGACCGCGGAGCTCCGCGTCGAGGAGTTCGAGCGGGAGAGGAGGGAGGAGTTCGACAGGATGGTCGAGAAGGCCGAGGAGTCCCTGAGGGAGGAGGCCGCCGCGGGCCACGTGTACCGCATCGTCATCACCCTCCGGCACATCCGCGACATGGACCACGCATGGGCCGTCATGGCGGACCCCTCGTTGTACTCCATGCACATCGAGAACGCCGTCTTGGAGAAGGTGTCGATGCGGAAGCATCCGCCCGGGGAGGAGGTGGAGGAATGACGAACGCATACTCCATCGCCTTCTCCCTGATCGTCCTGTTCTGCGGGATCGTCCTCTCATATCTCGCATTCGGGGACCAGAACGGTTTCTGGATGGTCCTCGGCCAGGCGCTCATGGTATGGGGGGCCATCGACACGGGGATCATCCTCCGCGACGGGGTGGGGAGATGACACCCGATACGTTCACGGAGTACGCCGCGGAGCTCTTCAAGAGGTGGCGGGGCGGGGTCGACCTCCTGGTAGGGGACCTATGGGCCTCCGAGCGGATCCTGACGGATCTCGCGCAGGAGGCGGACCCGGAGCTCGCGGACATGGTACTCTCCACTGTGAAGAACATCCAGGTCCAGATGGAGAGGACCGGAGATGCGGCGCAGGGGGCGCTCATGCTCATCGAGAGGAGGTCGAAGGAATGAAATCCGACAATTCTCCTGTCAAAATGTCCGACAAGGGACGCAAGGCCCTGTGCGCCTCCGCCGTCCTCTTCGCGGGCACGGCGCTGTCCTTGACTGTGGCCACGGGGGACCCGCTCCTCGGGGCCATCCTCGAAGGCGGGACGCTCCTGTTGGCATGGACGGCGGTGATGCGATGCCGGTTACCGAGGAATCCCTGGAGGCGTACTACCGGGCGTCGGCCCTCGCCACCCGCCGGAACATGCAGGTCAGGGCGTGGCTGTCCGAGAACCCCGGGAGCACCAATGAGGAGATCGCCGAGGGCACGGGGCTTCCTCTGCAGACGGTCACCCCCCGCACCCGGGAGCTGAAGTACAACGGGGCGGTGTGGATAACCGGGAGGAAGCGCACCGCCCTGGGGCAGTCGGCCGCGATGCACGAGGTCGCCTCCTGCCCGGTGTGCGGTTCCCCCGAGCTCGCGGCGAGCCGGAGGGATGCCTGCACCTTCGCCTATTCGTGCGTCTGCGGATCCCGCTTCGTCGCCCGCGTGGGGGAGGGGCAGTCCGAGCCCGTCATCATCCTCCCCGCGGAGTGACGGGAAACCCCTTCCAAACCCCTTCCCTTCTGAACCCTGTTTAAGTAACCTCGCGGACGTCCTATATCCACCGTAACGGAGGGTAAACCGTGAGAACCGAGATAGAAGAGGTGAGAGTGGGGGACCTGATCCCCTACGCGAGGAACCCCAGGAGGAACGACGCGGCGGTGGAGGCCGTGAAGAGGTCCCTGGAGGAGTTCGGGTACGTCTCCCGCATCGTGGTGGACAGGGACGGGGCGGAGGATGATCGCCACGAGGCGTGCGTTCCCCGCGACCGTCAACGCGCACCGTTCTGACGAGGTCCGACGATGCCGAAGGCTCGGACGGATCCCGGCAAGGAGGCGGAGGTCCTCCGTCTTTACGACGAGGGGTTCAGCCTCGGCGCGATCGAGCGGTCCACGGGCATCAGCAAATCCACCGTCCGCAAGATCCTCAAGCGTGTCCGTTCAAAGGACACACCAAAGGACACGGGGGAGAATCCGCCCCGCGAATCTTCCCGCGCGCCCGCATCCAGCAGAGGTGTCCGTTCAAAGGACACACCAAAGGACACACCCCTTCCCGAGGAATCCCCCATGGACGCCCTGTCC
>CAVABN010000089.1:0-5561 GCA_963586845.1 Bifidobacteriaceae bacterium | reverse complement strand
GCCATATAGAGCGGCAGATACACGATCCCATCTTTCTCTGTGACATCCTTTGTACAGAGTATGAAAGGTTGACCGATACGCTTTCCGAAACGATTTATGAACTTATCTAGGGACACGTGTTTGGTCGATGATGAAGATTTAACTTCGACAGGACAGATCTTTCCGTTCCTCATCACCAGGAAATCCACTTCAATCTCATTTTTCCTGTCATTGGGGTTCGAACGTGAATAGAAGTACAGGTCATGTCCGCTAGCATTCAGCATCTGGCAGATCAGATTCTCTACGAACATCCCCTCATTCAGATTGAGTTTATCCATCAGCAGATCCGCATAGACCGAGTCTGCATCCATATTCAATTCGGACACCGTATGGGTTATGAGAAGACCCGTATCCGCCATGTACATCTTGTACTGAGCTTCATCCTTATACATGGACAAACCGACTTCAGGATCAGCGGCGTTGAAACAGAGGTTGACCACTTTCGAATCATCTAGCCAGAGATAGGATCCTGTCGCTCCGCGTTCTTTCGGTTCCAGACCTATGGCTCTGACATTGTAGCTCTTGCCTTTCCTATTCAGTTGCGAGGGGATGTTATCGAACATTTTCCTGACTACAACTTTGAATTCCCCAGCATACTTGGTGCAATCGGTACGATACAGAGTTATTATCTCCCTCTTTCTTGAATCGACTTCCCTCAGATTGCCCGTTGTGACGTATTCTTTGACCGCTGCCGGCATACCGCCGATGATCATATACCGACGGAACGTGTCCATCATCACCTTATGGGCGCCTTCTCCGAGAGGTTGACGGCCATCGTAGAACTTCTTCAACAGGGGGTATGACGTCGTATCGCCGGTTGCCCATAGAAACTCTTCAAAATCCAGAGGGTTCAGCATCAATTCCTCTTCCTCTGATGGTATGAGGATGTCTTTGACATTCTCTTCAATGGAAAGAAGAGATCCCGTTTCAATGAAGTCGTATCTGCCATCTTCCACGAAGACCTTGATCAGTTCCCTTGCACGCGGGAACATTTGGACCTCATCAAATACGATAACCGATTCGCGGGGATATAGTGGGGTCTTGTATTCGAGGGATAACTTATCGAATAACAGATCCAGATTCTCAGCATCATTGTCAAATGAGTCTTTTACGCGTTTCTTAAGCTTCATAAAGTCGATTATTATCGCGCTCCGGTACTCTTTCTCCGCAAATTGTCTGACAAGGAAACTCTTCCCGGTCCTGCGAGCGCCTTTGATGAGAATCGCTGTTTTCCCCTGACGATAATTCTTCCATTCGAGCAACGTGTCGTATGCTTTTCTTTTCAGAATCGTATCGTCCATAAGTTGTAACTTGTTTTTTAGTATTTATTTATAGTCATTATTGCACATTCACTTTCTTAGAATAAAGCGGGTTTTTGCACATTCACTTTCTTAGAAAAAAGCGGGTTTTTGCAAATTCATATCTTTATAGTTCAAAGCATACAACGCTGAGAAAGATTCCGGGCAGGTCTCCCTGCCCGGTAAGGGACTCATCCCCAGTGGACCTTGTCCCTGGGAACGATCTGTATCTTAGCCCCGCAATAGGGGCAGGAATGGAATACCGTCTCGATGCCCTTGGCATCGTCCCCGAGCAGTGCCGGACCCTCCTCGCTCTCCGTGAACACCATGTACTGGCCCAGGAGGTCCTCGAGCATCTCGGGGCAGCACGCCGCCTCCACATCAACATCGGAGAGCTGCAGCTTGATGACCGGTCTGGCCTTCAGCTTCGCGTTGCGCTCCTCCGTGAGGATATCATCCAGACGCTGCGCGTCGATGTCAGCGCCGGGGTAGCCCATCATCGCGGCGTACGCCAGGAGCCTGACGGCCTTCTGCCTGTCCTGGGCCACGCCGATGCCGTTCTCGAACATCAGTCCGAGATGGTACATCGCGCTGGGGTCCAGCTCGTCCGCCGCCTTGCCGAGGATTTTCGCCCCCTCTTCCGGATTCGGCTCCACACCGTCTCCGGAGGCGAGAAGGATGCCGTACTCCCTCATGGCCGGGACATGTCCCTGAGCCATGGCCTTGGAGAACAACTCCGCCGCCTTGGCGGTGTCCTTCGCGACATCGGTCCCGTAGAGGTACCTGACGCCCATCTGGAACTGGGCGTCCATGTCCCCGTCGTTAGCTGCCTGCTCCAATGAAACCCCTGTGGTCATTCTGATCGGTCCTGGAACGGTAGCGCTCCATATTAAAGGGCGCGTGAGGAGGCAATGCCGCCCCCGAAAACCGCTATATACATATTCCCGCTGGGTGGCGACATGGACGGAAAGGCCTCGATCGGACATCTGGTGGCTTTATGCACCGTCGTGGTCTGGGGAGCGACGTTCATCTCGACGAAGATGCTCCTCGATCATTTCACGCCGATCGAGATCCTCGTCATCAGATTCTTCATCGGGTTCCTGGCGCTGTTCGCCATCTACCCCCATCTGCTCCGTATCGGGGACATCCGCCGCGAGGTCTACTTCGCATTCGCGGGACTGACCGGCGCGTGCATGTACTTCCTGATGGAGAACATCGCTCTGACGTACACGATGGCCTCCAACGTCGGCGTCATCGTCGCGGTGGCGCCGTTCTTCACAGGCATCCTGATGCACTTTTTCTGTCCCGGCGAGGAACCCCTGACGAGATGGTTCTTCCTCGGATTCGCAGTGTCCCTTACGGGGATAGCGCTCGTGTCCTTCAACGGTACCGCATTCGAGCTCAACCCCCTTGGGGATTTCCTGGCGGTGCTGGCGGCGATCACCTGGTCGGTCTACTCGGTCCTGCTGAAGAAGATCTCGGCGTTCGGATACGACACCATTCCGGTCACCAGGAGGACGTTCATGTACGGCCTCCTGTGGATGCTGCCGTTCGCCCTTATCATGGGATTCGACCCCGACTGGGGGGCCTTCGGCGATTATTCCCTCCTTGGTCATATCCTGTTCCTCGGAGTCGGCGCATCAGCCATCTGCTTCGTGTCGTGGGGCTTCTCCATGAAGAGATTGGGCGCCGTCAGCCTCAACGTCTACCTCTATCTGATCCCGGTGGTCACGATGGTCCTGTCCGCCATATTCCTGAGCGAGCCGTTGACCGCGATGTCGGTCACAGGAGCGGCCATGACCCTGACGGGATTGGCGATATCGCAGTTCGGAGGAAGGAGGGTCCGTCTGGATCTCGGGTGATGGTCATGGAGAAGGGAGTTTCCGCGGGCCACGCGCTCGCACTGTTCACCATCCTCATCTGGGGATCCACGTTCATCTCGACCAAGATGCTCCTGGACGATTTCTCGCCTGTGGAGATCCTGTTCATCAGGTTCCTGATAGGGTTCCTGGCGCTGTGCGTCATGTGCCCCCGCATCCTGCGTCTGGAGGACCGCCGTCAGGAGGTCTACTTCGTCCTCGCCGGATTGACCGGGATCTGCCTGAGCTACATGCTGGAGAACACGGCGCTGCTTTACACCATGTCATCGAACATCGCGGTCATCGTGGCGATGTCGCCGTTCTACACCGCGATAATGGTCCACTTCTTCTTCCCGGGCGAGGAGAAGCTCCACGGATGGTTCTTCCTCGGATTCGTGGTGTCGATCCTCGGCGTGGCGCTGATATCGTTCAACGGGGCCAAGCTGGAGTTCAACCCCCTCGGGGACTTGATTGCGATAGCATCCGCATTCCTGTGGGCCGTCTACTGCGTCCTGGTGAAGAAGATCGCCTCGTTCGGGTACGGCGAATTGCAGGTTACCCGCAGGACGTTCGCGTACGGGCTCGTTTTCACGGTGCCCTTCCTGTTCATCACGGGATTCGATCCGAATTGGGGCGCCTTCGGGGAGGTCTCGACGATTGTCAACTACCTCTTCCTAGGATTGGGCGCGTCGGCCATCTGCTTCTCCACATGGGCGTATTCCACCAAGAAGCTCGGAGCCGTGGGGGTGGGCGTCTACATGTACCTTATGCCGGTGGTCACGATGATCGTGTCCGCCATATTCCTGGGCGAACCCATCACGGTCATGTCCGCTACGGGCGTGGCGCTGACGCTGTCGGGATTGGCGATATCCGAATACGGGGACAGAATCAGGCCTGCAGATCCTTGAGGGCCTCGATGGCCTCCTCGACGCCGTTGTCGGCGGCGAGCTTCAGCCATTTCTTGGCCTCCTCGACATCCTCGGGCGTTCCAGTTCCTCCGAGGTAGCAGAATCCGACGGTGCCCATGGCGGTGGATACGCCGTTCATCGCCGCTCTGAGGAACCATTCGAACCCCTCCTCGGGGGAATCGTGCATCATCAGGTGTCCGAGGCGCTCCATGGCGAAGGCATCCCCCGCCTGAGCTCCCTTCAGATACCAGGATTTGGCCTGTTCGGGGTCCGCCTTGGTCCCGTTTCCGAACTCATAGCAGACGCCCGCATGGAACATGGCGTTGACGCTGCCCCCGCGGGCGGCGGTGCGGTACATCTTCAGGGCCTTGGCCTCGTCCTTCTCGACGCCGTATCCGTTCTCGTAGAGGAACGCCAGAGCGGTCCTGGCCTCCTGGTCGCCCTGGTTGGCGGCCAGCGAGAGGTACCTGGATGCCTCCTTGTAGTCCTGCTCCACGGACACGCCGTCCATGTAGGCCAGCCCCGCATACAGCTGCGCCTCGGGTATGCCGTCCTTGGCGGCTATGATGGAGAGTTCGGCCGCGCGCTCGTTGTCGATGCCCTGGTACTCGTCCTGCATGTACAGGCGGACCATCAGCGCCATCGCATCCGTGTTCCCAAGGTCGACGGCCTTCTCGAGCAGCATGTATCCGCGGTCCTCGTCGGCCTCGACGTCCCATCCGAACAGATAGGCCATGGAAAGCGCGTATAGACCCTCGGGATCGTCCTTGGCGGCCAGCTCCCTGACCTGTTCGATGGAGAGTTCGACCTCTCCGTCCGTTCCGTGGAAAATGAATCCCCGCTGCTCCATGAGACCCCGATGGGGTCATGGTAGATATCCTCCTCGGACGGTGAGCGACAGCGAGCGGAGGACCTTCTCGCAGTCCTCCCAGCCCGGATAGGAGCGCTCCCACCCGCGGAACTCGGCATCGTGGACGCGGTGCGACGGGCGGTATCCCTGCCTCAGGTGGAGGCATTCGTGGTACACGACGTAGTCCAGGACCTCGTCGGGGATGTCCGGGGAATCGAGTACCGAGGATATCCCCACAACGCGGAACATCGTCGCGCAGAAGCCAACACGTCTGAGATTATCCCTGCGGGTCCAGGAGAACCACGAGTTGTCTATGTCGGAAGGCTCCAGAAGGCCGGAATCGATCAGCCTCTGCACGGAATCGGGGAGGAACGCGTGCTCGCCCCTGTCGGTGCGGAGCAGGTTCTTGCTCCTGCGTATGAAAACAGGACGCCTGGAGACGATGAAATCGTCCGTGGAAACGAAGTCCATCAAGGACTGCGGCTCGTCCCAGGGGAGCTTCTTGGCGCGTCTGACGACCATCTCCCCGAAGTCCGAAAGGACATCGTCCGGAGCACCCTGGAGATAGTCGGAGATCTGCACGGTGGCGGTACCGTTCCTTATCGCC
>CAVABN010000088.1:0-5619 GCA_963586845.1 Bifidobacteriaceae bacterium | reverse complement strand
CCCCGTCCTTGGCCTTCTTGACGCCCTCGATGCCGAGGGCGTTGAGCTTGGCGCATGCCATGTCGATGATGATGCTGTCGACGGCATCCCCGGGATCCTCGCGCCTGTTGGTGTAGGCATAGAAATCCCCGAGAGCCTCCTCCAGCATGGCCGTCATCAGGTCATCCGAGAGATGACTGTACTGAGGACGGAGCTTGAGCTTGGCCAGACGGGTCGCGGTCGTCATAGGATCATCCCGTTGAAGATGTGACCTTGTAGGCGTAGGTTCCATCCGCCTTGTTGTTCAGGATTATCGCATCGTGATAGATGTGGAATCCGATGAACTCCCCGTCTCCCCTGGTGTTGTTGGCAGCGGGGACGTGCTTGATGCGGGTGGTCGCAATCCCCATGACGGTACCCGGCGCGTGGATCGCGAAGGCGTATCCCGTCATGTACTTGTCAGGGACTCTCACGATGGAGTTGCCGTTGATGTCGTCGACACGGGAGATGATGGCCTTGCCGGAACCCTTGACGTCCTTGGTGGCGGAGATCTCGGTGGAGGTGTCCAGGAGGTCAGCCGAGGAGTAGGGCAGGTAGATGGTGCATCCCTCGTCCACTCCATACGCATTGCCGATGGATTTGAGTCCGGTCATGATGGCCGTATAGATGTTGGCCTTGGTCGGGGCCGCCCCGGTCGCTCCTCTGGTGGATGCGACATATCCGACGGAGCCGAGCTTGGCGAGCCTGACGGTGTCGATCCTGGGGATGACCTTCTGGCGGGTGTACTCGGCGATGTCGTAGGCGATCTCTCCCTCGATGCCACCCTTGACGGCATCGGTCCAGCCGATGTCGAAGGCCTTACCCTCGTCGTTGTCGAGGGTGTAGGACGCCCACGTGACCTTGGCGGATCCGAGCGGATACTGTCCGTCCGTTCCCATAGCCTCAAGGTCGGCGTCCGAGAAGTCGATGGTCTTGACCTTGACCTCTCCGGCGGAGCCGAATGCCTTGACGAGCATCGAGTCGGGGACCATGGACTGCGTCTTGGTCTCGGCGGCGACGATCTCATCCGTGAGTCCCTGGATGTAATCGATCCTGGAGGGGATGGTGTTGGCTTCGACCGCCCCTCCCGCGCTGTATTTTGTGGTAGCCATTTTGCATTCCTCCATGCCGGAGGGGATCACTTGAGACCCATAGCTGCACGAAGCTCCGCGAGGTCGCTCGGGATGCCTTCGCCTCCCGGCGCACGCGGTGCTCCGCTGGATCCGACGCGCTCCGCATACATGCGGTCCGCCATGCCCTTCGCGGCTTTGACCACCGCGTCGATGTTGGCCTGCGTCGCATCCGCATCTGCCCCCATGAGGGTCTCGGCCAGCGATGTATCGAGGCCGACCTTGGCCAGCGCCTCGGACGTGCGGGCGATGTTGAGCTTGTGCTCAGCGTCCTCCGCACGCTTCAGGAGGGCCTTGGTCGCTTCCTCTTGCTCCGCCTTGAGACGGGACTCCTCGTCCAGCTTGGACATCTCCAGCTCCCTCTTGTGCTTCTGAGCGAGCGCATCCATCTCGCGCTGGTGCTTGGCATCCCTCTCTGCCAGCCTCTTGGAGATGATCTCGTTGAGCTTCTCCTGCTGAGCGTCGCTGAATGCTGTCTCGTCCGTCTGCTCGATGGGAGCCGGCTGTCCGCCGTCTTTGGGTTCGATGTTGCTATCAGTCACGGTTAACCCTCCGTTATGGTGAGTTACCATTTGGCCAACAGATTATTTAAAGCGAATCCGAAAAAACGAGGGATAAGAGGTTTAGAAGGCGTTTTCAGGCTTTCTTGTGGTCAGGCTCGGGGACCTTCGGGCCGTACTGCTCGCGCCATTCCTTGTATGTCATGGTCCTCGGGACGCGGATGCTCTTGCCGTCCCTGTCCCTCGCCGCCCTGATGGAGGTGTCCCTTATCTTGTCCGGCAGGACGGCGCCCATGATGCACCTGCAATTAGGGTGGAATGTCGGCCTCGGAGCATCGGGATCGTCGAGGCTGTAGACCTTCCCGTCGTACTGCCCGCATAAGGGACAGGTCTTCTCGTCGAGGACGCACACTATCTCGTACTGCTCCAATCCGGCTTCCTTGAGCTTTTTCGCGGTGGCATCGGCCGCTGCTTGATTCATGGTGGTCCTGACGAGTCTCCTCGCTTTATAGGGTGTGGTCCCTGTATCCTGCACGACTTTGCGGGAGATGCTGTCGAAGCTCTCCCCGTCGAGGATCCCGGCGGTGATGCGCGTCCTCGCATCCTCTAGCTGGTCGGCCGTGAAGAGCTTGACTTTATGGTACACTCCGACCTCCTTATGGACGGCCTTGAGCTGTCCCTCGTTGGGGAGGGACCAATCAATCGCCGCCTTAGCCTGACGGGACACGTCGAAGGATGCCCTGCCGGATGCTTCCTCGGCCACCCTATCCATCCCCTCGGTGACCTCCCCTATGACCTCCTTGTAGAGCGCATCCCCGCGCATCTTGGCGCTCCACCGGAGGGCCTTCGCATTGTCGATGCGGTGCTTGTAGGAGGGACTGGAGAGGCGGATGAGGATCCTCTCCAGCTCCGCTCCCTCGTAGACCGTCCTCGCCAGTGCGATCAGGCGCTGACGGACGGTCCAAACTATCGGCGCATCGAGGCACGCCTGAGCTTCCGTGCGGGACGTGAACCCGCCCTTGCGCACGAAAATGCCGAAGATGGCGTCGGCATCTCCTGCCAGCTCCTTGACGGCACGCTTGGTCGCGCGGGAGATGCTCTTGGCGATCTTCTCTGTGTCCCGCTGGTAGGCGAGGGCGGCCGCGAGCATCTGGGCCTCCTTCTGCGCCCTGGACGTCATTCGACCTCGCCGTCGTCGGAGGCTTCCTCCTCCCTCGCGTAGATGCCTTCGAGGAGGTCCTCATTCGGTGCATTCCTCTGCATCTGGTCCTCCTCGACGAAGCGCTCTCTGTCATCGTCGAGGCCGTTCTCCTCGTCGATGCGCTCCTGCTCCTCGTCGATGTCGGCGATGTAGGGGCACTGCTCCATCATGGTCCTTCTGCTCATGGTGCCGTTGCTGACGTAGATCTGCATGGTCTGAGCATCATACGAGCTGTCGGCGGGGAGGTTGAACTTGAAAGTGACCCTCATCTCCTCGCATCTCGCTCCGTCCGGGCCGAAGAGGGCATAGGAGTAGAGCTTGCACCGTCTGAGGAACCCGCGGTTGAATTGGCTGATGAAGCTCTGGGCCAGATTCTCCAGGGCCATAAGCTTGTACTTGATGGCCACTCCGGACGCATTCGCCGCAAAATTCTCATCCGTCATGTTGGGGATACCGGAGACTTTGTGCATCTGGCCGTCGATGTAATCCACGAGGATCTGTACGGATGCCTCGTCGAAGGTCTTGGTCAAGAACGTCGCGACGGCGTCCCTCGGGATGGACAGTGTCTTGGTGTCCTTGATGCGTCCGAGCGCTTCCGAGACCTCCTCGTCCGAATCGCCGAAGACGACGCCCTGCAGGAGGAGGAGCGCATCGGCAAAAGCATTCTTGTCCTTGACACGGTCGGAGAGCACTTCATTGAGCGCCCTCTGGAGCGGGATGATGCTCGTGAAGTCGCCCATCATGTCCGGGTTATTCCGGTACTCCGTGATGGGGACGCGGTCGAATCCGTGGGGACGCCTCGTGCCGGCCATCTCCTGCCATGTCCCTCCGCGCTCGCCTGCCAGATGGTATCTCGCCACCTCGTGTGCGTCGTAGACGTCGAGATAGTGGTGCTCGACGTGCTGGTCGTCCACCTCGACGTAGTGGATAGCTCCGAACACGGAGTCCGGGTCAAGCGTCTCGTCGTATGCGACGAATCCCTCCAGCGGGGACAGCGCGACGGACTTGGGAGTGACGGTCATGGTCCCGTCGGCCTGGTAGACTTGCTCCAGATAAGCGACCTCGAAGGCCATCCCGTAGCGGGAGCAAAGATTGGTCAGCTCCTGATCGAGCTGAGGCTTGACCTGCTGCTTGTACAGGTCGATGATGGCCTGTCCCTTCTCGTCGTCGTCGGGTGCGGAGTAGGTCGGAGGGATGCCTGCGATGTAACTGCTCTTGGTGTCTGCGATGACCTTGCAATTGTTGACCACATAAGGGTATACAGTGTCGTCGACCTGTCCCGTCTCGTATGCCCTTTCGAGGACCTTGAGGCGGTCTTTGCGGGTGCAGTACAGGTCAAAAGCGTTCTTGACGCTCTGTATCGTGTAATCTTTCGGTACTCTGATGATGTCTTTCATGGGTTCATCTCCTTACTCTAGGCTCGATAAATGTCGTGACCGCATAGCGGGTCTCATCCGCCGGGTCGTCGTCCTGCTTAATCGGTTTGTCCTCTCCCCTCTCGCTCGCTTTTTCGTCCCACCGATAGATCCGCAGGGATTCGATGGTCTTGGGGCAGTTCGGGGAGATGAAAAGGCGATGGGTGTTGAGCATCCTCGCGGTCATGGAGATGCCGTCGAGAACGGCCTTGTCGGGATTGACGGGCATCCAACGGCGCTTCTCGGCTTCCCTTGCGAGGGCTTCCCCGCCACCGCCGTAGTCAATGGTGAGGTTCATGCGCGGGATGCCTCCAAGCTCCTCGGAGATGCGCTCGAACACGTCCATGTACTCGGCTGTGGTCATGCGTGAGGATTCGTCGGGAGTGGCGACCCACTCCCGGACCTTGTACCATACGCCTGTCGCCTTGTCACGACCATACCATCCCATCGCTGTGGGATGGACCGTACCGAAGTCTATTGATGCGTAGCGGGCCTTGACGGACTCGGGCGGGAGCTGGATGCAGGCGTCGCCGAAGAAGGGATAGACCAAGCCTTCGGCGACCGCTCTAAGACCGAGGACATACCGCTGATAGAAGACGGAGCCTTTCGGGTATTGCATCTCCAGTGCGGCGATCATGCTCTCGGTCATGGCGGGATTATCCTGCGGTGTGAAATGCCACCAATGATACCCTCCGAGGACATCCCTCTGCTCAGGCGCCATCGCGTCGTAGCGGTCGAGGTAGTCCCGGTAGATCCAATCCTTCGGACCGCCCGGATTGAGCGTCCACAGATGCCGACGGTCATGGGATGCTGCAGTACGCTTGAGCGCTTCGACGACGAACTCTCTGTCGTGCATGTTGATCTCGTCGGCGAACCACCCTCCATACGACTGCCCCCTCAAGGCCATGAAGTCCTTGATGGTGGACGCGCCCTGCACGATGACGGTCTTCTTGACGATGCGACCGTCGGATCCTTCGATGTAGAAAACCACGGCACGCTTCTCCCCGACGTGCTTGTACTCCGCCCCTCTCAGAAGATTGAGGAGACCGAACTCGTTGAGGATGCAGTTCTGCTCAATCGTCCCGATGGTACGTCCCGACATCAGGAACCGCGTCTCAGGAGATTGGCGCATGTAGACCGCGAAGGCGATGAGCGCGATGACCGTCTTGGAGGACCTGACAGCACCCTCCCACACACTGAGATAGCCTGTAGTGGCGATGCTCTCCATTGCCTTGGTCGCCCTCTCAGGGTCGGGGTGCATTCGAATCTCAGCGACTTCCGACATCAGATTCCTCCTTGCCCTTCTTGATGACGTCGAGACCTTCCATCAGGAAGCTGTCGATAGGGGACTCGGC
>CAVABN010000087.1:0-5773 GCA_963586845.1 Bifidobacteriaceae bacterium | reverse complement strand
GGACCTTCTTGCAGAACGCCATGCCCACCAGGATGACTTTCCCGGGCATGCCGAGATAGTATCTCCTGTCGTGGATCTGATGGATGGCCTCCGCGAGGCCCGCATCTAGCTCCTCGATCGAATCGACCTTCTTCAGTTCGAAGATCATCGGGACGGTCCCCTCGCGCCTCGGCCTCATGATTATGTCCGTACGTCCGTTGCCGGATTCGTACTCGGTCCTCACCTCGTACTTCTTCGCGAGGGAATGCATGACGGTCATGAGTATCAGACCGTACGCGTTCTCTATGTAGAGGTTGTCATAACTGCCGCTCAACAGGATCGACTGGAGACGATGGGCCATCTTGTCGGCGTCGCAATCCAGGACCGCGCGGTTGAATTCCGCGAACACGCCGTCGTCGATGGGGTTCATCCCTGCGATCATCCCCTCGATTATGCCCCGGATCTCCTTGTTGGGGACCGACAGCTTGTATCTGTTCCTCCCTGCGGGAACGGCCTTCAGGTACCCGGAGAAGACCATCAGGCTGAATAGGGCCGTATCATCCTTTCCGAGCTTGGAATACACCAGCGAAGTATTGATCTCCGACCTGACGACCCTTCCATCGACCAGATCGAGCATCTTCTGGAAATTCCTGTCCTCGACCCTTTCCAACATCCATCCCATGACGTTGTTGGAGCTCGTGTTGGCCCAATAGCTTCCGGACTGATATTTCTTCGAGACATAGCTCATTATGCTGTATGGATTGTAAACATCCGCATCGCCGAACCTGTACCCGTCGTACCACCTCTTGGCCTCCGGGAACCTGTCCTCCGCACCGTAGTATCTCAGGATCTCCCTGACATCGTCCTCCGTGAAACCGAACCTCTCTTCGGATGTGACCGTCATCACGTTGTTCACCGAGAGGTTGTTCAGACCGGAGAATATGCTCTCTTCCGCGATCTGCGTTATCCCGGTGACGTACGCCATCTGCAGACCCTCGTTGGTCTTCAGTGCGGCGCCGAGGAAATTGCTCAACACCCTCAGGATGGGCATATGGCATTCCTGTCCGAATACATCCGACACGGCACGGTCGTACTCGTCTACGAGGATTATGGCGCCCTTGCCGTGATAGCGCTTCAGAAGACGGCACAGCAGAGGGATGCTGTCGCGGATGTAGCTCTTCTCGGTGGTCCTGTTGATCGCGTTCCGGAACGATTCGGCTTCGACCGGTTTCAGAATTTCGGAATCAAGGAGGTAATCATGCTTCAGGAATGCGCGCGAGATGGCCTCCTTGATGCGGTCGACGAATTCATCCTCGCTGACCGCGTTCGCATCCTTCAGATCGATGTATACGACCGGGAAGGCGTTCTTGTACCTCTCGAACTCGGGATGATTAGATATTTCCAGCCCATCGAACCACCGATTGCCCTTGTATTCCATGTTGAAGAATGCATCCAGCATGGAGAGGTTCGTGGTCTTCCCGAACCTGCGTGGACGCGTGAACAGATAGACGTTGCTGTCCCCTTCGCTCAGGATGTCGGCTACGAGCATGGTCTTGTCGACATAGTACTTGTCCTGCTCACGAAGTTGTGGAAAAGACAAACCGCCCCTGACTATCTGCTTCATCGCTACCCCAATACAATTGTTTTATCATAAACGTTAGCCACATGGGGTGGTTCATTACGCGTCCGAACGGATCTCGTCGAGCAGGATCACATGCGGACGCCCGCGGACATCGACGATCTCGCAGTCCATCCTGTACGCCTTCCCGATCGATTCGCGCGTTATGACCTCGTGGGGATCCCCGTATGCGAGGACGACCCCCGGCTCCCCCATGAGCACGACCTTGTCCGAGAACCGGGCCGCGATGTTGAGGTCGTGGCTGATCATCACCACTATCATCCCGCGTTCCCTCGCCAGGTCCCGGAGGAGTCCGGTGATCGAGATCTGATACCTCGCATCCAGATTGGCGGTGGGCTCGTCGAGTATGAGCACGGACGGCTGCTGGGCCAGCCCCTTCGCGATCATCACCCTCTGATGCTGTCCCGCCGAGAGCTCGAACGTGTCCTTGAACGCCAGATCCTCAATTCCAGTGATCCTCATGGTCTCTGCCACTATCCTGTGATCCTCGGAGGACGACCCCCATCTGCGATGGGGGAACCTTCCCAGCAGCACGGCCTCGAAGACCGTCGAGGAGAACCCCTCCTGGGATTTCACCGGGATGTACCCCATGACCTTCGATATCTCACCGTAGGACATCTGAGACACGTCCTCCCCGTCCAACTCGACGGAGCCGGACGACGGCTTCAAGAGACGATTCATGCACTTCACGAGGGTGGATTTGCCGACGCCGTTCGGCCCGATTATGCAGTAGAGCCCCGGACCGTCGAAGGCGAGATCGATCCCTCCGATCACCGGGACGTCCCCGCCGTAGGAGAAGTCCAGACAGTTCACGGTGAGCCTCGTCGCCACACCTCCCTCTTCTGGCGGATGAGGATGTAGAGGAACATCGGACCCCCTATGAACGACATGACCACTCCGACCTGCAGGATCGCAGGCGCCACGATGATCCTCCCGACCATGTCGGCAGCTAGGGTCATCGCCGCCCCGAAGGCCGCGGATGCGGGGAGGAGGAATCTGTTGTCCGAACCGATGAAGATCCTGGCCACATGGGGCGACACCAGTCCGATGAAACCGATCGGTCCGGTGAAGCTCACGAGACCCGCGGTGGTCAGAGATGCGACCAGGAGGCCGATTATCCTGAAGGTGTCGGCGTCCACCCCCAGAGATTTGGCGCTGTCGTCCCCCGAAGAAAGGACGTTCAGACGGGAGGACAGTAGCATCATCGCCCCCACTCCTGCGAATGTGAACGCCGCGCATATCGGCAGGATCTCCCAGTTCGCGTATCCCAACGATCCGACGCCCCAGTTGTACACCCTCTTCAGGTCGTCGGGGTCCGCACGGAGCTGGAAGAGCGTCGTCATGGAGCTGAAGATGTACATCACCGCGATCCCCGAGAGGATCATGGTGGTCGGGGACGCGTGCCTGATGCGGGAAACGAGGAGTATGACGGACACGGGGATGAGCGAGAAGAGGAATGCGTTCACCACTACGGCGAACTCCCCTCCGACCACGGTCACCCCCAATATTATCGCCAGCGTCGCACCGAACGATGCCCCGGACGAGATGCCCGTGGTATACGGATCCGCCAGGGGGTTCTTCAGGACGCTCTGCATGGTGGCGCCGACCATCGCCAGCCCCACTCCGACCAGCACCCCCAGCAGGATCCTGGGGAAGCGGAGATTCCACACGAAGTGATCGATCAGCGTCTCCTCGGACGTGCCGAGGATATGGGACACCAGTATGCCCCAGGCTTCGAAGAACCCGATGTCGTAGGAACCGATGGTGAGCGAGTACACCGCGATGGCCGATGCTATCAGCGCCATCGCGATGATGAACAGGCATCTCCTCCATACGAGCCTCCGGTAGCCCCGCACCGTGTCCATCGTCTGCGTCGCGTGCTCCGTGGGATCCCCTCGGTTTATGGACGCCCCGGACGCAGCGGTCCGGGACGCCCGGAATCAGGCGTTGGCCTTCCCGAGGTACACTCCTGTCGTCTTGACGTTCCTGTACCCCTCATCCCCGTCCTTCAGTCCCTTGTTGAAGGGCAGGTACTCGTCCACGAACTTCTGGAACTCGTCCATGACGTCGTAGTCGCCGTAGAGCTTGCCGTAGACCAGCTCGCTCATCATGACCTCCATGATCGGGGTGAACAGCCCCTCGCAGAACGTCCAGTACGTGAACGCGAACCTGTTCTTCTCATAGGTGTCCCACTTCTGGAACCACTTGGAGAGCCCCTTGTACTCATCGTCTATGGCAGACTGCTCGCAGTCCCACCACGCATTGTTCGATATGACGAACACGTAGTCCGGGTTCTTCTTAACCACGCTCTCCACATCCGTCTCGAAATAGCCCGGCATGTCGAAGGCCAGGTTCTTCAGCCCCGCCTTCAGGGACGTCTCGTAGCATCCGGTCCTCTCGCCCTGGACCTCCATGGTCCCGCTCGAATAGGCCGCGAGGATCAGGAGGGATTTCTTGTCGGGGATCTTGTCGACGGCCTCCTTCACCATGGATTCCGTCTTGTCGTAGAACTGGACGTAGCGCTCGGCATTGGCGATGTACTCGTCGTTGTTCAGGAGATTGGCTATGGTCAGGAGACCGGTGGCCACGTCGTCCATCTTCCATATCCCGATACGGATGACGTTGAAGCGGATCTTGTCGGTCATCTTCTCCTCGATTCCGGAGAAGTAATAGGATGCGGAGCTGGCGAGGAAGGAGTCCACGCCGGACTTGTACATCTCCTCGAAATTGTACTCGTCGTCGGTCCCCGATCCGTAGGTGGTTATGTTCTGATTCTGCAGGAACTTCCCGACAGAACCCGCCTTTATGCCCTCAAGGGTGCCCTCATCCACCATCTTCAGGATGTCGAGGCAACCGAGAGCGGATGCGACGTAGACGTTTGTGCCGTATTTCAGACCGAGTGATTTCGTGACGCCCAGGACATAGGACGTGGATTTGCCGTCGTCCTGGAGGTAGTACTTCTTGGTATCCGGATCGCGATCGAGGAGCTTCTTGAGATGTTCGACATCGGCCTCGTTCACCTCGCCGTCGTTGTTGGCGTCCGCGAACTGGGTTTTCTCCCTCTCGCCCTTCAGGATCTTCTGGAGGTACTTCACGTCGTCATAGTCGAGGCGATCGTTCATGTCGGCATTCCCGAATACCCAAAGGCGGGTGTCATTCGGAGCCACATAATCGTCGTTCTTCTCCTCGCTGTTGCCGAGGAGCACGAATCCCGCGGCAACGGCGATGACGGCCACTGCCACGATGGTCAGAATCACGACACTTTGTCTCATAGGTCATCAGTTGGATGATACATCCAATCGTGCATCCGCGGTTTCCATATAAATGTATATTCATTTTTGTACGCAAATTTCAGAATATACGGATTTACAGAACGATAATGTCTGTATCGCGCACCTGTCGAGAAGCCTTTATCGCAACTCCGATCGAGAAACAACGCCGATGAGGGCACACTGACCCCGATCTGGTTTCGGAATCGCCCTGCCTGTAGCGTCATGCCCGATACTTCGAATCGGAATCTGATCCCGGTGTCGAACCCTTAAACGAGACGATCGCGACCCATATCCGATGATCTCTCAGGGATCACGGTTCGATATCGTCTTCATCCTCGTCCTCATAGGACGGTATGATGTCTAGAATCTCGAATGCCTCTTCTGTTGAACTGACGGTTATGCAGTCTCCCTTCACCAGGTAATAGATAGGTGGGCCGATACAGGAGGTGTCTTCAAATCATATTCGACATAATAAACGTCTTATCCCTTCCATTCCATGAGGTGGATCACTCTTCTTACCGGGAATCCCAACCTCGAAACGGATAGTTCGACGATCCTTTCCTCGATCGTCTTCATCTCTCTGTTCCCCTCCCTTCGGAACTGCGGTGTCCATGGATCTCTCCAGGCAATAGGACGTCCGCCAGCGGGGCCGAGATCGACCCTGTTGAATCTCATTGAATGCGTGTGAACTGCACCGACGACGGCGTCATCCGTCTTTCATGCCTCGATGACCTCACTCTAATCTAACTGTCAGCTTCTCCAGAAGCTCATGGTATTCTTCGTAGCTCTTGCGGGCTTCCGGGGGAGCTGCATCCGTTAGACGAGTTCTGCACTCTTTTTCGTCGAAATAATACCACTCCTCGTTCGTCATGAAGTATGGGGG
>CAVABN010000086.1:0-5932 GCA_963586845.1 Bifidobacteriaceae bacterium | reverse complement strand
TCTGGACGAAGACGTCCTCGGAGATGGGGGATCCGGTGGGTCCTCCCTGGATGATGGGCTTGACGGGGCTGTTTCCGTGCCTGGGGTAGAACCTGGCGATGTCCTTGCCCTCTCCGAGGATCAGCTTGGTCGGGGTCTTCTTGATTCCCTCCCAGACTTCCTCCTCGGTGACGTGCATGACCCTGCCGAGGTCCTGGCAGTAGTATCCGGTGGTCACGAGCATCTCGAGACCGGCCTGGAACAGCCTGTTGATCATGTCCTTGTCCTCGGGGATGAAGGTGTCCTCGGGGATGGAGATCTTGTACTTCTCCTTCAGAGCGGTGAGGTTCTCGGGGATGACCTTGTAATCCCAGTCCTCGACCTTGACTTTCTTTCCCTTGACGAATCTCTCGTAGACGTCCGGGATCGTGAGGGGCCTAGTAGCTGCCATATCTTGTTCCTCCTTCCTTTAGCGTGATTCAGAACTCGGCGACGAGCTTGTCGACGAGTCCGATGATTTCGTTCGCGGTCTCGGAGTATCCGTCGGCTCCGATCTCGTCGCACCACTCCTTGCTGCAGGGGGCGCCTCCGAAGATGCACTTGTAGGGGGCCTCGACCTCCTTGACGGCCTCGACGAGCTCCCTCTGGGCCTCGAGCGTGGTGGTCATGAGAGCGGATCCTCCGAGGACCTGGGCCTCGTTCTCGTCTGCGGCGTCGAGGAAGTCCTGGGCGGTCGCGTCGGGTCCGAGGTCGATAACCTTGTATCCGGCACCGCGGAGCATCGCGCAGCACACGTTTTTTCCGATCTCGTGGATGTCTCCCTCGACGGTTCCCATGACGACGCATCCCTTGAGGGATCCAGCGCCGGAGGTCATGAGGGGCTCGAGGATTTTCAGAGCGAGCTCCATCGTCTTGGAAGCGGCAACGACCTGGGGTAGGAAGATCTCCGCCTTGTCGAACCTGACTCCGATGGTCTCCATTCCCTTTCCGAGGCCGTCTCCGATGATCTCTCCGACAGAGAGGTTCTCGTCGATGGCCGCCTGGGTAGCGGTCTTGACCAGGTTGATGTCCCAGGTCTCGATGGCCTTCTTCAGGTCTGCAAGTATCGCGTCTTTTGCCATTTCTTGTTCCTCCTTTCTCCTATGGAGTGAATAAGATATTCGGCTGTATTCTATTTAACTATTTCTCTTATTATCCAATTTCGGGCTTGTATGGTATATAAAACTTTCTTTCAACCCGAAAATGCTTGAAAACGTCTATAAATACTTTACGAATCAGTCCTCCAAAAACGAGGCAATTTCGACCGTCGAACATACTGCTTTAAATAAAATGAGGCCCGGAGGCCGTTCCGGAGCCCATCCCGAAGGATACGCCCCCTCCCGATCCCCCATGCCCACGTCTAAATACGGCCCCCCGGATTGCGAGGTCAGTGATTCCAAATGGGATTCGAAGAAGAGACTAACATCCCCGCGGGACCTTTCAACCCCAAGGCCCAGAGCTTCGAGACGGTCATGCTGCACGCCGGACAGGAGCAGCCCGACCCCACGACTGGCTCCCGCGCTCCCCCCGTGTACCTCACGACCTCCTACGTCTTCGACAACTGCGACGCCGCGGCCGACGTGTTCGCGCTCAGGAAGCCCGGGAACATCTACTCCCGTCTCACCAACCCCACCACCGAGGCGTTCGAGACGAGGATGGCGGCCCTCGAGGGCGCCACCGCGGCCATCGCCGTATCGTCCGGAGCGGCCGCGATCACCTACGTCGTGGAGAACCTCACCCGCGCCGGGGACCACATCGTCTCCGCCAACACGATCTACGGCGGGACCTACAACTACTTCGAGCACACCCTGAAATCCCACGACGTGGACTGCACGTTCGTCGACCCCACCAAGCCCGGGCAGATCGCGAACTTCGAGAAGGCCATCCGCGACAACACCAAGATGGTCTATATAGAGACTATAGGGAACCCGAACGCCAACCTCATCGACGTCGACGCCCTGGCCGAGATGTGCCATTCCCACGGGGTCCCCCTCGTGGTGGACAACACCTTCGCCACGCCCTACCTCTTCAGGCCCCTGGACCACGGCGCGGACCTGGTCGTGGAATCGGCCACCAAGTTCATCGGAGGACACGGCATCGTGCTCGGCGGGGTCATCGCCGAGAACGCCAAGTTCGACTGGGCCGGCTCCGGCAGGTTCCCCTGGATGGTGGACCCCGACCCCAGCTACCACGGCATCTCCTTCTCCAGGGACGCTCCGAACGCCCCCTTCTGCACCCGCGTCAGGGCCATCATCCTCAGGGACATGGGCGCCTGCATCTCGCCGGTCAACTCCTTCGCGCTGATGATGAGCCTGGAGACCCTCTCCCTGAGGGTCGAGAGGCACGTGTACAACGCGCAGAAGGTCGTGGAGTTCCTGTCCAACCACCCCAAGGTGGAGAAGGTCAACCACCCGATGCTCGCCGACAGCCCGGACCACGCGCTCTACGAGCGCTACTTCCCCAACGGGGCCGGGTCGATCTTCACCTTCGAGGCCAAGGGCGGCAAGGAGGGCGCCAAGCGCTTCGCCGACGCCATGCAGATGTTCTCCCTCCTGGCGAACGTCGCGGACATGAAGTCGCTGGTGATCCACCCCGCCAGCACCACCCACTCGCAGATGACCGAGGAGGAGCTGCTGGCATCCGGCATCAAGCCGTCCACCATCCGCCTGTCCATCGGATGCGAGAACATCAAGGACATCATCGCGGACCTCTCGCAGGCCCTCGACAAGATCTGAATATCCCTTACGAGGCTCTTCCCCGCGATGCGCGGAAGGGCCTCGGCCTCCCCGTACCGGTGACGGATATCCTGACCTCCATCAGGATCCTGTCCGTCCTGCCGGGTATGTAGACGTCCTCCCTCTTCTCGGTGAACTCTATGTCGGTGACGTCCTGGGACTCCAGGTCGTCGCGTATGCGCTTCTCCGCATCCCCTATGCCGATGCGGAGCGCCTCGGCCATGGTCTGCACCTCGGTCCTGCCGTTCCTGGTGTAGATCTCGAACCCGCTGTCCTGCACATCCAGCACCTGCGGGATGATCGACACGAGCACGGTCTCCGACACGGGGGTGCATATCGCCCCGATGGCGTTCCCCACGTCCGAATCCTCGCCGAACACAGCCTCGGTGCCCAAAGCGTCAGCCACCCATCTCACGTACACCTTGGAGGAGGCGCCGATCCCCACCACGGGGACGGCGAACCCCAGGTCGCATCTCATGACGCCGTCGCCGTTACCGAACAGGGCCGAACGGATCAGGAACTCCGACGACCTGTCGATGTCCGATGACCCGGCATCCTCCCTCAGGGACGTCCTGATCAGCTCCCTCCCGATCCTCAGGATGATCGCGTCCCTGCATTGGACGTGGAGCTCCTCCACGCCCGTTCTGAGAGATTCCGCCAGGGATCCCGCCCCCAGTGCGGACGCCTCGGTGCCCAGCTCCGTGTAGACCCCCATGGAGGCGAGCAGGTCGGTGGGGGTGAAAGCTATCCTGCGCAGGTACCCGAACCTCTCCAGCAGGTCGACGTCCAGGTCGGAGACCTGGCATCCGAGCCCGACGGCCCCCTCGGCGCGCGACACCGGGGATCCGCAGGCCATCTCCATGAACCCCTTCTCCTTCTCCGACGCGTACACCTGGCCGTCGTACCTCCTCGCGGAGACGAACATCTCGTAATCGTTGCAATCGGCGGACCTCAGGTGGTCGAGGACCTTCGGCCAGGCGCGCGCCGCGACGCACAGGGGCAGGGCCCTTATCGGCGATATGGCCACGGCCCCCTTGGAGGCGTACAGCCTGCTGTCCCCTCCCATGCCGGCGGTTGTTATCCTTGCTGCGGCGATGTGCGTCCTCTTCCCGCCGACGGTTATCCCCTCGGCGTCCACGGACGGCACCCCGTCGCGTATGACCCCGATGTCCGTGGTCGTCCCGCCTATGTCCACCACTATGGCGTCCCTCAGGCCGGTCATCGCCACCGCGCCCATCATGCTCGCCGTGGGCCCGGACATCACGGTCTCCACCGGCCGCCTCCTGGCGGCGGATTCCCCCATCAGGGAGCCGTTCCCGCGCACGACCATCAGCGGGGCTTCGATCCCGAACCCCTCCAGAACCGTCCTCACGGCGTCCATCAGTTCGCTCATCACCGGGATCAGGCCGGCGTTGATCACGCATGTGGACCCGCGCACGTTGAACCCCAGGCTCGACGAGAGCTCGTGCCCGCACACCGCGGGTATCCCGAGGATCCGGTCCACGAGGTCGCGGACCGCGAGCTCGTGCTCGGGGTTCCTTATCGACATCAGGGAGCTTATGGCGAACGCGTCCACCTTCCCGCGGACGGATTCGATGAATTGGCGGGCAGATTCGATGTCGAGCCTCTCGTTCTCCCCTCCGTGGATCCCGTGGCCCCCGGAGATGTTGATGACGAAATCGGGGACGGCCTCGCCCTCGTACTCCCTCCCGATCGACACCAGCGCCACCCTGCCGTGCCTGCCCTCGACGATGGAGTTCGTCGCCAGGGTGGAGGACAGGGACACCACGTCCACCTCCCTCAGCGCCTCCGGGTCCAGCCCCAGGAGGGAGCCGCGTATGCCTTTCGCGAGATCCCCGTGGGTGGTGCGGGACTTGCTCTTCGCCAATACCTTCCGTGTCCCCATGTCCAGGAGGACGGAGTCCGTGAACGTCCCGCCCGTGTCGATTCCGAGTCCGATGGTCATGCTAACGCCGTTACGGGATGCGTCGGGGAGCGTGATAAGCGTTGGGGAACGCGGGACCCCCCGGAGCCTTCGGCGACCCCCTTAAATCATCGAATCGTATCTTCTGTCCAATGAATGGGACCAACAAGGCGATCGTGGGAATCGTCTTCGGGATTGCACTCTTGTACGCGGCGCTGTCGCTGGTATGCACCGTCCTCGGCATGCTCGACGGCTCCGCATGGCCCTCCCTCTTCTTCCCACACGGAGAGGATCTGGGCATCGCCCTCGCCGACATCCCCGGGATCGGGGAGCTGGCAGGGCCCATCAACGATTTCACCGGACTGTTCGGCGATACGAATACGGTCGGCATCGCCGTCGTCGCCGCGGGATTCTTGCTCGCCGTCGCGGGCATGTTCACCCCCTGGGCGATGAACGTCAAGGGGACGGAGAACCCGGCGCAGTACCTCTGGACCAAGAGGCCGGGCGCCACCGTCCGCAGCATATTCGCGCCGTGGGGGCTCATCGGATCCGCATGGGAGAGGAACAAGGCGCTCGTCGTCGTTCCTATCATCCTGCTTCCGCTCTACTGGTTCTGGGCGCTGCTGATCACCGTCGCGCTGATCGTCCCCTTCCTCGTAGTGATGGCGGTCATCGCCGGGAAGGTCCGCAAGGCCGCCAAGCTGGAGCCGAAGATGTCGGACGCCACCCACGCGATCTGCCCCAAGTGCAAGCGCAAGTTCTACCAGCCGAAGGTCAAATGCAAGTGCGACCTGATCCTGGACTACCCCGTGCCGAACGAGTACGGATACAAGGTCCACGTGTGCAACAACGGCCACGACATGCCCTGCGTCCACGGCACCAGGGCGGGGCTCAGGACCGTCTGCCCCTTCTGCGGGTCGGACATCGAGACCAGGGAGGCGCTCCCCATCTCCATCGCCATGGTCGGCGCCGTCGGCGCCGGGAAGACCACGCTGATGCTCGCTTCGGTAGATGCGATCACGCAGGTCGCCAGGAGGGTGGATGTGGCCGTGGATGCCGCCACGCCGGGCGTGTCCAAGCAGGCCGTCGCCGCCAAGGCGTTCGCCGCCAAGACCGCCTCCGGCGAATTGGACTCGGAATGCCTGTTCCTCAGGTCCATGGACCTCGCCGACAGGGAGATCGTGTTCAACGACATCTCCGGGACGGAGTTCGAACCCAGGGACGGGAAGGTGCTCTTCGAGGAGTACTACGCCTA
>CAVABN010000085.1:5579-5946 GCA_963586845.1 Bifidobacteriaceae bacterium | reverse complement strand
GCTCGGCGGCGGATGGGACACATACAGCGATTCCCTCTATCCCAGCTCCAAGAGCACCAACGTCAAGGTGACTAGCGGGACCGTGTGGGGTTCGGTCTACGGCGGAGGATTCAGAGGTTCCGTGGGGAGCGGGACCGGGCAGGCCGCGAATATCGAGATCATCGGAGGGACCATCCACGGCTCCGTCTACGGAGGCGGGAAGGGCGGACCGGAGCAATTTTCCAGCGGTGCCGTCGGGAACACGACCGGCCGTTCCTACGTCCTCGGAGACATATCATTGAAGATAACAGGCGGGACCGTGGTGGGTTCCGTCTACGGCGGCGGAGAAGGGGCCCAGAAGACCCGGGGGAACACCAACGGGGTTGAG
>CAVABN010000085.1:0-5543 GCA_963586845.1 Bifidobacteriaceae bacterium | reverse complement strand
GGGGTTGAGGATGCGGCCCGTGTCACCGGCGACATCACGCTGATAATCGAGGGGGAGGCCGAGATCCACGGCTCCGTATACGGCGGAGGGAAAGGATTCCTGACGTCGGAGAAGAGCTATTACCAATCATCCGTCGACAACATCGCCCGCGTCAGCGGGAATATATCCGTATCTATCAACGAAGCCTCGATCGGAGGCTCCGTCTACGGCGGTGGCGCTTACGGAAGGGTAGTCGGGAACACGACGGTCCAGCTGAACGGGGGAACAGTCTCGGGTGGCGTCTTCGCCGGAGGACTCGGCGAGGACAAGACCGCCAAGGCGGTCGAGGGCACCCGCACCGCGCAGATCGCGGGCGGGACCGTCGGCGCTAGCGTCTACGGCTCCAGCGCGTACGGCAACGACCTCGGGGATTCGGTCGTATCCGTCTCCGGAGGGGAAGTAAGGGGATCCGTCTTCGGCGGAGGCTACAAGGGCCTCACGACCGGGAGCACCTCCGTTTCAGTCTCGGGCACCGCTAAGGTGGCCATGTCCGTCTACGGGGGCGCCGATGTCGGCGATACATCCGCGGACAACCCCCAGTTCGACAAGACGCTGGTCACAGGGAACTCCACGGTGCACATCGACGGGAGCCTCGGGGCGACCGTCGGGAGGAGCGTCTTCGGCAGCGGGAACTCCTGTCTGGTCGGAGGCGACTCGTTCGTCACGATCATCGGACTGAAGGCCGAGCAGATGGAATCGGTCCAGAGGGCCACCGTCGCCATAATAGAATCATCGCGCATGGTCCTGAACGGCAGGTCCGACGGATCCACGTCGCAGGCCTCGTCGAAGTACAGTCTGAACCGCATCGGCGAGCTGAGGCTCGTCGGCGGGACGTATCTCGGCCTGGGAGCCGCCGTCGGTTCCATCGGGAAGTACGGCAGCTATGTCACCGGCGAGGTCCCGTCGACATCCGCATCTCCGCTGAACACCGTACGTCTCATCGAGGGGACGGTGCTGAGCATCGAGGACGGCGGGGCATTCAAGGACATCGTCGGATTCACGATCCTATCGCTGGCAGCGAACGAGCTCTACCACGGGGCATTGGCCTACGGGAGCACACAATCCACCGGCGGGTTCGTGATCATGAAGGACGGGTCCTTCGTCATCGCGGACAGCGCCGACCTCAACGCCGACTGCAGGTGCTGGTACATCGCGGGCGCGAAGAAGCAGACCGAGACCATCGTCGCCAAGAGCGGGTCCACATCGGTATCGTCCGAGGTGTTCCTGTCCAAGGTCTTCCCGGACACCGAGCTGGTGTACATCGGGCATTCCGCGGAGGGGGACCGTCTCGTTCTCGACAACACGGTCCCCGCTTCATCCGATCAGTTCAGGCTCACCGTCGGCGAAGGGGGGAACACCGCCTTCGAGGGCGGACCGCTGGTCCCCGTCGGTGCGTTCGACTACGATTCGGTGAAGAAGGGGACGGTCACCGAGGGGCAGGTCCCGAGGATCGGCCTCAAGCTGGAGCACTTCGGCACCCTGGACTACTCCGGGCACGCGGGATACGTCACGCTGCGCTTCTGGGAGGCCGTCGAGGTGGAGGTGGGAACGGCGAAGGGATGGATCGCCCAGAACCAGATCGACCTGGAGCTGGACATCCGCACCGAATCCTCCGCCGCGGATTTCGGCGGGGACTACGAGGTCATCGTAGAGACCAAGGACGGCGCCGGTTCGGCCGAGTTCATCATACCGAGGTCGTTCGCCGGCTACACGGTCGATGTGACCGCCTACCAGACGATATCGTCTGGTACGCTGTCTGTCCAGCCCGCCGTCAATTCCGAAGGCACCCGCGGATGGGACATGCCCATGGCCGAGAGGAAGGAAGCATCCGTCGGCACGGTCGGGACGCTCTCCGGAGCGTTCGCGGCCACCATGCTGCTGAGCGTCGAGGGATCTAATCCCGGCTCCACCGGGAAGCTGACCATGAGGCTCGTCGGTTCCGACGGTACGGTCAGGGATTTCACCGTGACCGTGACGACGAGGGATGCGGGATCCCACCAGGTGACGTTCAAGACGCGCCACTGGGACGGGTCCGCATGGGTGGACGACGCGCCGAGGGTCATACTGGTCCCCGACGGGGAGGCCATCCCGTCGGCCAGGATACCGGAGACGGGGGACCGCTTCGTCGGATGGTTCCTCACACAACCGATCAACGACGATCCGTTCTACCCGGTGGGCGAGTACGACCTCGCGACCCCGGTGACCGGCGACATAACCCTCCACGCCTGCTACAGGTGGGAGGTCAGGTTCGACTACGGCAACGGCTCGTCCGTCACGCTGTACGTGCCCGTGACAGAAACGGGATCGGACATCGGGTGCCCGAGCGATCCGGTCAGGGCCGGATACGATTTCCAGCACTGGAAGGATGCCGATGGGAACGTCGTCTTCGCGGGCGGGTCCAAGGTCCGCATAGACGACGATGCCGTGTTCACGGCGGTCTGGAAGGGCGTGGACTGCGAGGTCACCTACAGGTACAACGGGGCGACGGTCGGAAATGTCGTCTACGAGTACGGCTCGACCTACGGCGACCGGATGAGGGCGATCACGGAAAGCTTGACGATACCCGGCGGGTCCGTGTTCGTCGGATGGAGGCACGGCGATTCGTACGTGCACGAGGACGTCCAGGTGGCCAGAGGGGCGCACGAGCTGGTCGCGGTGGTCACCGCGGATCCCGTGCTGCATGTGAACCTGGTCATCAATAATCCCGTCCCGTACCACGGCGGGGAGAGGATAGTCGGGCCCTCGGACTACTACGTACGTCAGGAGGGCGCGACGTTCGCCTTCGTACCGGGCAACGCCGTGGCCACGGGCCACGAGCTGAAGGGATGGAGGTCGGCTGACGGGACCCTGGAGGTCCCGGTCGGTGCACAGCTGGACGTCGCTACCGTCGGAGGGGAGTTCGTCGTATCATACGGTACATCCTCCGTCCGCGTGCCTCTGGACGGCATCCTGACGCTGGAGACCGTGTGGCAGCCGCTCGAGTACGAGGTCATCGTCGAGCAGCCCGTCGGAGGGGAGATCCGCTACATCGGCGGGACCTCCGTCCCGTACGGCACCGAACTCGAATTCGGGTACATCCCGAAGGACGGGTTCACGCTCAAGGCGTGGGGCCACAACGGCGAGGGAGACTGGACCATCGAGGGCGACAGGATGACGCACACGGTGGTCAGCGACTGCTACGTCTACGCGTCCGTCCACGGGCTCTACATCATGAAGCTGGGGCTCTCGATCGACGGCGCCGTCGAGACGGGGAAGAAATTGTGGCTCCATTCCGAGTCCACCGGGCTCGTCCCCGCGGTGTATTCGAACGAACTCGGATGCTACATCGCCGAGGCGAGGCTCGGCAGCTACGACCTGTACGTGGAGAGGACGGATTCCGGGACGGACTCGGTCCTGTTCCAGAGGCTGTACATCGACAGGGACGACGAGACGATCCGCGAGATCGGACTCTATACCATCACGCTCACCGGGGACACCGAAGGGTCCCGCGCGCCGCAATTGGCGCAGGAGGGGAGGACGGTCGCCGTCCAGGTGCCCGAGAAGCACACCATCCAGAGGATCTACTACGAGCAGGGCGGGGCCGAGGTCCCGGTGGTCATCGCCGGGTCGTCATTCACCATGGTCGGCCACCCCGTGACCGTGGTCATCAAGAAGGACCTGGTCGAGGTGACGGTGACGGTCTTCGACCCGCCAGTTGGCACAATATCGGTGACGAGAGGGGGCGAGACGCTGACCCCCGAGCCCGGATACGGCGAGGGCCAGAAGGTCTACAAGGCGAACATCGGCGAGACCCTCGAGTTCACCCTCGACCTCGGAACATCGGGCGAGAAGCTCCACAGGTGGATGGTCAACGGCGTCGCGAAGCCTGGCGACGAGCAGGACGTTCTGACGGAGGAGATCGAGGGCAATACCGCGGTGTTCGTCGTCCTCCAGCTGGAGGGCGGGAAGCAGGACTACACAAAGAGGTCGCTCTCGTTCATCGCAGCGTATTCCGGAGGCTCGTACGAGTGGAGGAACGCCTGGGGCAGCAGCATCTCCGTGGAGATGGACCTCGACAAGTACGGCTACAAGGGAGCGAAGCTGACCCTGACGGAGGATGCCCTGAAGATCACCGGTCTGAAGGATTTCATGGGCGTGCTCCGTGCGGAGGGGATCGTGTTCCAGAGCGGGGAGGTGTTCTACTCCCTCGACCTGGAGGCCCTGATCGTGCCACCCATACATGACGGGGGATTCTGAAATGACGCTTGATCGGCCGAAGGACGGCCATTCGAGGACAAACCGTTTCGAGATCGGCGGAGACGCCGAAACAGGGAGTGTAAAAATGAAGAACAAGACGATGGCGATGGCGGCGGTGGCCGCATTCGTGCTCATCTCCGCTCTCCTCCTTCCGGCAGTCGACATCGATGCCCGCGACGGGGACAGCGAAGCGAACGCGAAGTACATCATCGGGACTGCGGCCCAGGGCGTCGAGCTCGGGGCCGGGAAGACCGCCAGGATAAGCTACAACAACACCGCGTTCACGGATGCCGCGACGGCGACGTTCCAGGCCAAGGGCCAGGACGACTATCAGGATGTGGCGCTCGGTACGTCGGTCGCGCTGACTGCAACGGGCATCAATATACAGATAGAGGGAGGGGACGGCGTCTATTCCGTCACATTCACCCCCGGGACCGACCCGAAGGCCGGGACCGTCTACGTGAAGATGACCGTCACAGAGAGCATGAACGGACAGACCCTCGCCCAGAACTACTTCTACGCGGCGAATTTCTCCACGGAGTTCAGCGACCCGAAGATCGTGGTTTACAAGAACAACAGCTCCACGGAGGAGTACTACAGCCAGATCACGGGAGGAACCGTGACCACGCTGGAGCTGGCCTACGACACGCCGTACAGCATGAAGCTGGCGACCAAGGTCGCGGACGGAACGGGATGGAAGAATGCGAACGACTTCCTCTTCTACGGAACCGGTCTCCCCGAGGGATTCGCCGTCACCATCGATGGTCGCATCGGAGGGAAGATCGCATCGACCGTCGGCGAAGGGCAGGAGGGCACCATGACGATCCACGCCGTGAAGGACGGTATCGACAAGACCCTAGAGATCCCCTGGAAGGTCGGGCAGAAGCCTGTGACCACTGGGGCCGAATTCGAAATCAAGTACGGCGGCGCCACGGTCGGGACGTATGTCATGATCGAGGTGGCGGATACGCCGACATTCAGCCTCGAGGCGGTTGCTGACAAGGGGACCATCACCGATGCGAAGTTCGTCGTCGGGACGACGGAGCAGACCAAGCTCAGCGAATGGAACTACAAGGTCACCTTCCCGGGCACCGGGACGTACATGGTGACGGCCACCTGTACCATGGAGCTAGCAGGCGCGACGATGTCCGTCCAGAAGAGCTTCACAGTGTACTGCGTGACGGCGATCTACGACGGGGACCTGAACCCCGTTGTGACCGCACCCTGAGGGCCTGATGCGGGAGATACCATGATCGGGCGCAGGACCC
>CAVABN010000084.1:0-5963 GCA_963586845.1 Bifidobacteriaceae bacterium | reverse complement strand
GTACTACAGCGAGAGGCTGGGGCGGTTCGTCACCACCCGGGGGCAGAGGCCCCGGCCGTACCTGCGGCCGTCCATCGAGGAGAACCGGGAGCTCATCGAGGAGAGGCTCGCCGCCGCCGTGAGGAGGGGGACGGGATGATCGACATCACCGGGCAGATATGCGAGCTCGCGGAGAAGGTCCCCGGATTGGAGGGCAGGGTGTTCCGCACATGGCCCCAGACCACCCTCAGGGACAGGGCCTTCGCCGTGGTGGCCCGTCTGTCCCGGCAGGTGGAGCTGTCGGACGCCGACGGTTCCGAGATCCTGGCGCGGATGGTGTACGCCGTCCACGTGTGCGCCCCGACCCTGAAGGAGCTCGATTCCATGGAGGAGGCCCTGACGGATCTCCTCGCTTCGTACAACATGCACAGCCTGACCGCGGGGCCCACCCTCGTGGATTCCACCAATCTCTACAGGACATCCGTGACGGTGTCCGGCGCCGTGGACCGGCGCGGAAACACATTCTACCGAGGTACACATGACCACCAAAGCCACATCCTGCAAGGGCGTGAAGCTCTCCGTACAGAAGACCGGGACCACCTGGACGGCCCTGGCGGAGGTCTCCGCGGTGCCCGAGATCGGCCAATCGGCCGAGAAGATAGACGTTACCCATCTCACCAGCGAGATGAAGGAGTACGTGAAGGACATCCCCGACTACAGCTCGGACCTTGAGTTCACCATGAACATGGTCCCCTCGGGGGAGACGGACTCCAACTTCGACCTCATCAAGAGCCTGAACCCCGACCAGGCGTACAAGTGGAAGATCGAGTACCCCCAGCAGAAGGTGGCCTGCGAACTGACGGCGCAGTTCACCTGGCGCGTGGGGGCGTCGGAGGTGTCCGCCAAGCAGGACATCATCCTGACCCTGATCCCGCAGTCCGCCCCGGTCTTCGCAACGTACACGCCGACCAAGACCGTCAACTACACGGGGTGATCGCATGGAGGCACCTATCGGAACAGTCATAACGGTGGAGGAATGCACCATCGAGCCCCCCGAGGGCATGGAGTTCAGCCACTGGAGCACCGAGCGCAACGGCATGGGCGTCACGTACCTCCCGGGGCAGACCTTCGTCCTCTACGACGACGTCACCCTCTACGCCCAATGGAGGGACAAGGCGTGACCGTCCTGACGTCGTCCACCGGGGAGACCAGGGACGTGGAGGTGGACCTGGATGCCGTCATGGCATACGAGGCCTCCCATCCGGAGTGGTCCCTGTCGGCCCTCCTGGAGGGCCTGGACGTCCTCCGCTTCACCCAGCTGGACCTCCTGGCCGGGTTCTTCGGCTTCGGGTCCTACAAGGAGTTCATCGACGAGGGGTTCACCATGAAGGACCTGGCCGACGCGGTCACCGGGTCCAAGTACCTGGGGTTTACATCGGCGGAAGACTGACCGACACCGTCCGCCTGATCAGGCTGATGGAGGGCCTCCCTCCCGACGCCTCCCCCTCCGACGTCCTGGACGTGGCGGAGATGCGGAGGGTCAGGCGGAGATCCGAACTGGAGGCCCTGGCGCTGGCCATATGCGCGGCCATCGGCGCCAACTTCGGGGAGGGGGGAAGCGAGGCCGATGTCGTCAGACCGTTCTACTCCCGGAGGGAGTGGGAGGCCAAGACGGAGGCGGCGGAGGAGGCCCGGGAGATGACGGCGCAGATCATGCAGATCGAGAAGCTCAGGAGGATGCAGGGATCATGGCAGAGGAACTGAAGGTTAGGATCACGGCGGACACCTCCGATTTCTCCAAGGGGATGGAGACCGCCAAGAAGAAGATGGGGGAGGTCTCCAAGCAGGCCTCCAAGCAGTCGGGCGTCGGCGGGGCCAACGCGTTCTTCAAGGGGTTCAGCCCGGAGTACGCCAAGTTCTCCGACGCCATGAAGGACGCGAGGTCGCAGTTCGGCTCGGCGTTCTCCGGGGCGTCCAAGGCCGGGAAGGGGGCGTCCAGGATATTCGGTACCGTCGGCAGGGCGGCCGGGGCCGCCCTCAAGGCGGCGGGGCCCATCGGCGCGGCCATGGGCCTGGCCATCGACGTGGTGGGCAAGAAGCTCAAGAAGGTCTGGGAGCTGGCCAAGGCCACCGCCAAGGCCTTCGACCCCCAGGGCTACGCCAAAGCGGCGGGCGCCGTCCAGAACAGCATGAAGAAGCTGAAGACGTCGATAGGCGCATTCACGGCGCCCATAGTCAACGGGATCCTCAAGGGGGTGTCGGTCATCATCGACGGCGTGACCTTCGTGGTCAAGCGGGTGCACGCGGTGCTCAGCTGGGTGTACGGGTTCGTCACCGCGCTGCTGCAGCCGGTGTTCGATTTCATCAAGAAGGGCATCGAGGGCATCAAGAAGGTGATAGACTGGGTGGTGGACGGCTTCAAATCACTGGCCAACAAGATCTCCAACTTCCTGGGCATGGGGGACGTGTTCGCCCCGGTCTCCCAGGGGGCGAAGGACGCGGCTGAAGAGGTGGCGGCGGTCACCTCGGAGACGTCCATCGGCCTGGCGGCCTTCGACAAGCTCAACGCCATCAGCGGGGGCGAGGGGGACGCGGCCACCGCCGAGGAGATGAAGAAGAAGTCCGAGGAGATGAAGGAGGCCGGGAAGAACCTGGGGGAGATGATCCGGGAGTTCGTAGGCAAGATCCCCCAGATGCTCACCGGCATAGACTTCGGCGGACTCTTCAGCGGGTTCGGAGAATCCGCGGGTAAGGCGTGGGATGGTTTCAAAAGCCTCGGTACCGCTGCACTGACGGGCATCGGTGCCTTTGGGAAAGGCATTATCGCCGGGCTCGGTGTCGCGGGGGCAGGAATATGGAGCGTTTTCAAAAGCCTCGGTACCGCTGCACTGACGGGCATCGGTGCAGTTGGTTCAGTTATGATGGCGGGCCTTACCGCTACGGGGAAGCTCCTATGGGCCGGTTTCGAGGCTGCCGGCAGGTTCGCGCTGGAAGCCATAACGGCGGCGGGCTCGTTCTTCATCACGTTCGTTATCAACCCAATCGTCGCGGCGATCAAGTGGCTCGTCGAGAAGGTGAAGTGGCTCGTCAACAAGATCTCCGGCATAGGGAACTTCTTCGGAGGCATCGGTAACGCTGTAGGCGGAGCCCTCGGCGGCGTCAAGAGCTTCCTCGGATTGGCGGGAGGAGGCGCGGTCGCACCCAACAGGCCCGCCCCGTACATCCTCGGGGACAACAAGCGGGAGTACGAGATCGTGTCCCCCGTGTCCCTCATGGAGAAGGCGGTCATGTCCGCCATAGCCAAGTCCGGCGGGACCGGAGGAGGCTCCGCGGGGCCCATCGAGCTGGTGGTCAACCTGGACAGCAGGGCCATCGCCAGGACCATATACGACCCCCTGAAGAACGAGGGGACCCGCAGGGGGACCCACCTGTGACGGTGCTGACCATCGGCGGGGTCGCCATGCCCGAGCCGGCCTACGGCGGGTACACCGCCGTATGGCAGGAGATCGTCAAGGCCGAGCGCAACGTCACCGGGACCATGGTGAAGGAGCGCATCGCCAAGAAGTACACCCTGGAGGTGGAGTGGTCCGGCCTGTCCGCCGCCAACAAGAACAAGGTCATCTCGGCCACCGACCCCAACACCTTCTCCGTGAGGTTCCTGTCCATGATGGACGACGCCTACAAGACGGGCACGTTCTACCGGGGATCCGACCTGGAGGTCACCGGGCAGGGGCGCCTCTCGGGCAACACCTTCCAACGCTACAGGGTGAAGCTCTCCCTGGTGGAGGTGCGACGTTGCTGGACCTGGGCGACGACTACCGCAAGGCCGTGTTCGCCGACGACAGGAAGGTGGAGGTGTTCATATCCCTGGGGAAGAACTACGACTCCGCCGCCGCCGATGACGTTACGTCGGTGTCGGGGTCGTTCCTGCCCCTCAGCAACACCGCGCAGATCGCCGACGCGTCCTACGTCCTCACGCCGAACCTGGCGACCTTCGAGGGGGACGGCATGCCCACCCTTCCCAGCGGGGTCGCCCCTCCCCTCCCCGGGGACGACTCCGGCATGGAGACCGGGCTGTGGTCCTCCGGCATATCCTCGTCCACGGGATCCATTTCGTGGAGCGTGACCATCCAGCTCTCCGAGGTCCACACCTCGGCCTTCCGGGTGTACACCGACGGCCCCAAGATAACGGCCGCCACCATCCAGTTCGTGTCCGATTCCGGCACGGTCTCGAGGACGCCGACCTATGCCGACGGGTACCTGGAGGTGGCGGACAAGGTGTCGTACCGGAGGATCATCATCTCCGTCACGAAGATCGCCGAGCCCTACAGGCACGTCCGCATAGCGGAGGTGGAGTTCGGCGCTTCGACATCCATCTCCTCCAAGGAGCTCATCGGGACCCTGAGGTTCATCACCGAAACGGACCCCGAGCTCACCTCCTTCCCGTTGGCGGAGCTCGACTTCGAGGTCGAGAACGTCTCGGGCAACTTCGAATCGGACAGCCCCCTCTTCACGTCCGCCTTGGACGTCGGGATGCAGGTGTTCCTCTCCTTCACCGTCTCCTCCGGGACCAAGAGGTTCACGGTCCCCTGCGGGAGGTTCACGGTGGCCGCCCTGGATTCCAGCGACACCAGCCTGAGGGTCACGGCCTACGACTCCCGCCACGTCCTCACCCAGATCCGCCGTGCCTGGAAGGTGCCCTCGGACGTCTCCGTGGGCGGAAGCCTCCAGGCGCTGCTCTCCGAATATTCCGTCCCCCATCTCATCTCCGCCGACCTCTTCTCCGTCTACCCGGAGGAGACGGTCGAGTTCTCCGCGGACGGGACCCTGGCCGACCACGTCTCCAAGGTCCAGCAGGCCTACGGCATCTACTCCCTGGTCTCCAGGGACGCCGCCGGGACCATCCGGTACGCCACCGACTACTCGCACCACCAGGTCGGAATCATCCCCAGGGGCGCCATGTACACCTACGGCCTGCCGTCCCGCGATTCGGAGTACAACTACATCTCCATCGGATACCGGGATGAGGAGGGCACCGCGTACCTGGAGAAGGACATGCGGGAGGATCCGGAGCAGCCGAAGAACATCCTCTCCATCGCGGACAATCCGCTGATCTCGTCGCTTGCCCGGGCGCAGGCCGTGATGGACCAGGCCTCGGGGGTCCGCGGACTGTACAGGGACGGGTTCGCGTTCGAGTTCCGCGGAGACCCGGCCATGGAGCCGCTGGACGTCTTCGGCATATACAGGAGGACGATCACGTTCCTCCCCAGGTCGGGATGGTTCCGGCGCCTGGAGCTCGAATACGACGGCGCCCTCAGGTGCTCCGCGAAGTGCCTCGGGAGGAAGCACATAGTTTAAAACACGGATTTGTACATGCATACAAACATGGTCTCTAAAAAGGTCATAATAGCGGTCGCCGTGGTGGCGATCGTGGTCATAGTCGCCGTCGCGGCGGCGGCCGGAGGGGGGTCCAAGGACCCCGACGCCAGGTACAATTACGACCTCGAACTGAACGGCCGTGCGGGGGGCTACTCGGCGGATGCCGGGACGCAGTTCGCCATCGTCCGCTTCACAGTGGCCAACGACAGCGATTACGAGGTCGGCACCAGCGACTGCCGCATCCGCGTCGTCTACGACGGGGTCACATACGACAGCGTGGAGTTGGCCGGATTCGGCATGCCCGAATATCAGAACGTCAAAGTCTCCAAGGGCGCATCGGCGTCTTCCGTGTGGGTGTACAAGATCCCCTCGTCGGCGACGCTCGGGGATCTGACGACCGAGATGGATTCCAGCTACGACATGTTCCATGCCATCGTCTTCGAGAAGGATACGAGCCTCAAGATCAACAAGATCGTGCAGAAGGTCCGCTACAACTACACCGTGGACCTGGCCAAGAGCTTCCCGACAAGCTACGGCACCAGCACCCCCTCCTCGGGGAAGCAGTACGCCATCCTGAAGTATGTGGTGGTCAACGACAGCTACGC
>CAVABN010000083.1:0-6107 GCA_963586845.1 Bifidobacteriaceae bacterium | reverse complement strand
CTATAGGGTAGATAGCCGCCCCTCATTCTTCTGAATCTGTAATCGTAGCAGAATCTACGGAATCTGGCAGGATCCCGCCAAAGAATAACTCTACGGCTATCTCACTGAATTTGGCAGTCCGTGATGCACTAGCCAGACATCTGGACGATTCTGGAAATAAATACTGTATTTGGCAATGAATGTGAGAAATTTCTGCCATATCTGGCAAGTTTTACCCCAAAAGTGTTCGGCAAAATGCCCCAAAAGTGTTCGGCGAGATTTGCGATAAAATACTTATTAGCAACATAAATGCCCCATCTCGCACAAACATGGCCACTGACGATTCCAAATTCCGGGCCCTTCAGATCCTCCGAAAAGACCGGTGGTGCCGTTCTTCCGACCCCCAACGTTATGCCGGAATCCGGACAGAACGGCACCCATCCCAGAGTTTCGCCTCACGATCCGTTGCGGGAGCACCGGATGAATCCAGAGCATGGTATGACTTCGATACCGTGATCAGCCCAGGCGTCGCAAATCAGATTCACCCCAACGCTGTCAGATGGCATATGACCGCTTGATATCAAATTAACATTCGAATCCCTGGCAGCCTCGTAGTGGCTGTCGGGGAAGTGCATCCCCACGACGGTCCCGATACCAGCCCTCGCCAGGGCCTCGTACATGCTCTTCGGACCGGAGGTCCCTCCGGTCATCTTGCACATGACCTTCCCGCATCTGGCGTCCTTCTTCCCGACCATTATCTTCGGACGGGCGTTGCTCTTCGCCGCCTCGCGGTACTCGGGCTCCTTCATCAGGACGGAGACGATGTCGCCGAGCGTCCTAGGGCGCTCCCTCTCGAAAAGCTCGGTCAGATACCACTGAACCATGTTGTCCGCCGCGGAATGCACGTTGAACAGCGGGATCCCCAGCAGACGCGCAGCATCCACGGCCTGGTTGTGGTTCACGCCCATGATGTTCCTCAGCGCCTCGTCCGTCCTCGGTCCCATGATCCCCTCGGCGACGTTGATCGGCACGCCGCAGGAGTGGTACATATCGGCCTGCATGGACATGACCTCCGGGAACAGGACCTTGGACGATCCGAGGGGATGGTGCGCCACCAGGGCGTCGATCCTGCGCCCCTTCTCCCTCAAACGGTCGGCCAGGAGCACCTCCCCGGTGCCGATGTCGATGCCCCACATCATGGTCTCCGCATCGATGTCCTCCGCTTCCCGGGAACCGTAGGAGAACCTGCAGTCCTGGTAGGGGTTCCAGAGACGCTCCCTGTCGAACAGCTCCTTGGCGTCGTCGTCCGCCTTGTCGAACTCGCATTTCGCCTCATCCAGGACGCGTTTCACCTCGTCCTCGGGACGGGGGTCCTTGGACATCCCCAGCTCGATCGCCATGCGGTAGGCTTCGTAGACCTTCATGGCGCGGGGTATGATCGGAAGATAGAATAATCCAGCCCTTGGAACCCGCGGTTCCTGGCGATGTCCTTCGGACCGACGGTCTTGCACAGAGCCTCGACCATCGCCGTGTCCTTGGGATCGGTGGATGCCGTCCCTCCCCTCAGGAGGTACGGGCAGATGCTCTCGTCGTACGCGCCGAAGTACGTGGCGTGGACGCACCACTTGGCTACCAATCCGCAGATGACCGCCCCGTCGACGCCCCTGTCCCTCAGGATGTCCCCCAGGTCGGTCCCGCAGAACGCGTTCATCTCCCTCTTGTGGACGACGATGTCCCCCGGTTCAGTGCGGAGACCCCGCACGAACCCGTCGGGGTCCTCGATCCCGGCGGTGCCGTGGCCCTCGCCGTCCATCTTGATCAGGACGATCGGCCTGTCGGCCTCCCTGAACATCGATATGGCGGCATTGACGACCGGCAGGATGCCTTCGGTCGCTGCGCGGAGCGTCCCGGACGCGAACTTGTTCTGCAGGTCCACCGCGATGAGCGCCAGCTCCTTCCCCTCGATATCGGCCGTCGAGATCATTCCCTGTCCTCCTCCGGATCGCAGGATGCGATCGTCGTAGCCGCATCGGATACCATCTCCATGAACTCATCGACCCTGCGGTCGCCGTAGCGCTCCCTCAGACCGTCCACGATCCCCTGCAGGATCTCCTCCTCCCACCTGTAGCCCTCCGCCACCGACGGATCCAGCTCCAGATACGCGACCCTGCGGTCGGATTCCGACCGGACCCTGCGGATCAGCCCCTTCTTCTCCAGTCCCTTGAGGCGGACGGATATGGTGGGCTTGGTCAGCGATGTGATCTCCGCGAGCATCGATGCGGTGCAGTTCTCCGTCTCGGAGATGGCGTCGATGATGAGGACGTCCTTGTACGTGATGCGCACCTCCTCGAGGGGGGCGGACCTCACCGGGTCGGCCTTGAGCATCTTCAGCTCCAGGAGCGACCCCGATGAGATGAGCCTCAGCAGTCTCCTCCCGTCATCGCTCATCTCTGGATCTCCTGTCCACCTTCAGTATCCACGAGGATGCCAATGCGACGATCGCCAACAGCACGCAGAACACCATGCAGAAGGTGAATCCGTCCATGAACGTGTCCACGGGCACGTCGGAGATCGAGCCGGAACCCGCTCCGGAGCCGAACCCGAACAGTCCCGCGATCAGAGCCGTCCCCAATGCCGAGCTGAAGTACATGATGAACGAGATCATCGACGAACCCGATCCCCTGTCCTCGTCCGGGAGGGAATCGACTATCCTGGCGCCCATGGGCCCCCCTCCGATCCCCCAGATCGTCCCGCATACCAGCAGGGATATCCCGATGAACACAAGGCTGCTGTCCGGAGTCCAGAAGAAGGCCATCACGGTGAAGACCAGCAGGAGGAAGCACGCGATTATCGAGAACACGCGGTCCCCGAGGACATCGGACTTCCTCCCCGCGATCAGGCAGCACGCGATCATGGAGATCGCCTGCAGGGAAAGGAACAGCCCGCTCTCCAGCGTGTCGAACCCCAGGGCCTTCCTCATGAAGAACGGCACCAGGTATATCGCGCCCATGATGCACATGTTGACCGCGATGTACGCCAGTATGGCGATGTCGAAGTTCCTGTTGCGGAACAGGGACGTCTTCAGCACCGGGCTCGTCCTGCCCTTCTCGTAGGCGAGGAACGCGACGAACAGCGCCGCGCATCCGACGATGGATGCAACGCCCACGGCGTTCAATCCCTCCGAGGGCATCCTCTCGATGGCGAACAGTCCGAGCACGATGGCCGCGAACAGCATCGCCGACCCGGGCAGGTCCGTGTCACCCTCCTCCAGGCCCGTGTCCGGCTGGACCGCGCGGTGGGCTATGAACACCGCCGCCGCGCCTATGGGCACGTTGATGAAGAAGATCCAATGCCAGGAGATGAACTCCGTCAGGACCGCCCCCAGGGTGGGTCCCGCGGCGACTCCCAGCGATGTCCCCAGCACGACCAGCGACATCGCCAATCCGAGCTTCTCCTTCGGGAGGTACTTCACGGCGAGCATGACCGCCGACGATGCGAGCATCGCGGCCCCGATGCCCTGGAATGCGCGACTCCCGAGCAGCATCGCGAACGTGGGGGACAGTCCGCACATCAGAGACCCTATGGTGAAAATGGCCAAACCGGACACGAGCACCTTCTTTATGGCGCCCATGTCGCAGATCCTGCCGAAAACCAGGATCAACCCGGCCATCACGAGGAAGTACACCGTCACGACCCATGACGTGTCCCCGGTGCCGATGCCGAATGATTCGGCGATGTCCGGCAACGCGACGTTCACGATCGTCCCGTCCAGTCCGTCGAGGAACATGCTGATGGCGATGGTCACCAGCAGCAGCCCGTATCCGCTCTGCTTCATTGGGCACGGGCGAATTGTTAGACTTATTAAACGGTTTCGAATCCTTAGATTATTCTAACTATTTTTCCGGCCGACACAAGTCTATTAAGAATCGCACGCATGGAGGGTCGGTTCCCATGAACGAGATCTGGACGGAGAAGTACAGGCCGAAGACGCTCGACGACGTCGCGGGGCAGAAGCATGTCACGGACAGGCTGAAGGCATACGTCAGGTCGGGCAGCATGCCCCACCTCCTGTTCACCGGACCCGCGGGGACCGGGAAGACCACCTGCTCCCTCGCTCTCGCAAGGGAGATGTTCGGGGACAACTGGCAGGGGAACTTCATCGAACTCAACGCCTCCGACGAGAGGGGTATCGACGTGGTCCGCGGCAAGATCAAGGAGTTCGCCAGGACCTCCCCCGTCGGCGGAGCGGAGTTCAAGATCATCTTCATGGACGAGGCCGATGCCCTGACGTCGGATGCGCAGGCCGCGCTGAGACGTACGATGGAGAAGTACTCCGGCATCTGCAGGTTCATCCTCTCATGCAACTATTCCTCGAAGATCATCGACCCGATCCAGTCCAGGTGCGCCGTTTTCAAGTTCAAGCCGCTGACCGACGCGGAGATCTCCGATTACCTCGGGAAGATAATCGCCAACGAGAACGTGGACATCGACGACGATGCGCTGAAAGGATTGGTGGGCATCGCCAGGGGCGACATGCGCAGAGCGGTGAACTCACTGCAGGTGGCCGCCTCCCTGGGCAAGAGGATCGACATGGACCTCATCTACCAGACCGCGGGTCTGGCGAATCCCGAGGTCATCGGAAGGATCGTCACCACCGCCCTCGACGGCAACTACATCGGCGCCAGGGAGCTCCTGGAGAGCACGATGACCGAGTTCGGCCTCTCCGGACAGGACATCATCAAGCAGATCCATTCCGGCATCTTCGATCTCGACATATCCGACTACGAGAAGGTCCGTCTCATGGACAGGACCGGAGAATGCGAGTTCAGGATCGTCGAGGGCAGCAACGAGAGGATCCAGCTGGAATGCCTGCTGGCATCCATGGCCCTCATCGGCGGGAAGATGAAGAACTGAGACGGGGAGCGATCTCCCTCAGCGCTTCTTCGAGCACTTCCCGACAGGAGCACATTATCAGGATGCCCTCCTCATCGAGCAGGTCGCGGTCGTAGACGGCCCCGGCCTTCTCGGCGAGGTACATCCCCGGCATGAAATCCCATATCTTGTTGACGAACCTCACGTGGATGTCCGTCCTGCCCGAAGCGAGATAGGCGAAATCCGAACAGGCGGCCCCGAACATCTTGAAGCGGGCGACGGAATCCCTGCAGTCGGACATCAGGCGGGCCTGCATCTCTCTGTAGCGCTCGGAACGGCGGCTGAAGTCGCCCGTGGAAAGGATGCATTCCCTCAGAGGTCTGGGTCCGGCAGTGCGGATAGGCCTCCCGTTGAGGAATGCGCCGTCCTCCGATGCCGTGTACGTCTCCTTGAACGCGGGGAGGGTTATGGCCGATGCTTCCGGGATGCCGTCCCTCATGAACACGCCCTGAATCCCGTAGATGGGGATCCCGCGGACCATGTTGACCGTCCCGTCTATCGGATCGATGGCCCAGGTCCTGCTCCCTATGGCGGAATCGGGCGAGGTCTCCTCGGATATGATGGAATCGCCCGGGAACCTGGACCTGATGCCTTCCACTATGAGCCTCTCGATGCGGACATCCGCATCCGTGACAGCGTCGTACACCCCCGCGGATGTGTCCTTGACCCTCACATCCCCGATGCCGTCCAGGAGGCCGACGGCCTCCCCTAACAGCCCGACGAGAGCGTCCAGCTCCTCCATGTTCAGTACCTGTTGTCGAAGAACCTGTTGGTCTTCTTCTCGCTGCGCGGGAGATACCCCACGGAGACAGCCTTCGGGATCACGGTGACCCCGACCTTGGACTTCAGCTTCGCCACCAGCTCCTCCTCGAGGGGCTTCCTGCTCTCCTCGGGGACGGTGGTCTCGAAGTACACGGTGATCTCGTCCTTCCCCATCAGGTGGTCGATCATGACCTGGTATTCGCTCGAAGCCCCCTCGATCGTCGCCAGGACCTCGTCGAACTGGGCCGGGAACATGTTGCATCCCTTGACCTTCACCATATCGTCGGTCCTGCCGACGATGATGTCGATCCTCGGGAACCTTGACCCGCAGGGGCACTCGCCGGGGATGATCCTGGTGAGATCGTGGGTGCGGTACCTTATCAGCGGGGCGCCCTCCTTCCTGAGGGTGGTGATGACCAGTTCCCCCACGGTAC
>CAVABN010000082.1:0-6126 GCA_963586845.1 Bifidobacteriaceae bacterium | reverse complement strand
ATGACCCCAGGAACCCTGTGTAGAAAGCGTCGAACTCGATATCCAGGGTCTGCCAGTGCTCGTCGATGGGCACCATGTCCTCGGTGAGGTCGCGGTACGTGAATCCCTTGAATCCGCCCGTGTGGGTGGAGAGAACGGCGGTCGGAAGACCGGAGCATTCTATCCCGACGGCCGAGATGATGGGCAGCGCGACGGTGAGCGAGCACCTGCCGACGCAGGAGATGTCGTGGACCGCTAGGATCCTTTCATGGTTCATGCGGGCTAATCGCGCGCATGATTTAAGATTGCGGTGCGGATTGAGGCGCGATGGAGAAGGCGGATTCGCACTTGGAGGCATCGCTCGAGGAGCTCAACGGCAGGGTCAACGCCCTGGAGTCCGGAGGGGACCCGAACGAGCTCATGGAGGCCTACGCGAACCGCGGATGCGTCCTGGCGATGATGGGCTACAGGACATCAGCCCTGGACGACCTTTCCGCCGCGGCCGAGATATCCGATTCCCTGGATTCCGTGGATGCGGGAACCTTCGTGAAGATCCATTGCGAGATTGCCCAGCTAATCTACGAGCAGGGAGGGGACCCCATAGAGGAGTACTCCCTCGCCGTCACCCGCCTGGATTCCTTCGGCCCCAAGTCGTTCCGCTACGATCGGCGCTCGATCGTCAGGATGTGTCTTATCGCGGCCGGCGAGCTGATCGACACCGAACATCCGGACGACGCGTACGCGTTCATCATGAAAGGATTGTCCGAAACGGAGGCCATGGACCCGTGGTCCCAGAACAGGCGTCTTGAACTGTTCAACATCGCCGCCGAGGCGGACGATGCCCTCAACGATGTTCGCGGATCCGTTTCCAGGTACTCCGAGGCCATCGAGGTCGGGACTTCGCTTCTGGAGAACGGGACCTTGGAGGACACCGACCAGATCGTACTGGCCCTGGCGATGCGCGCAAGCGGGGAGTCCGACCTGGGGATGCTGGACAACGCCGTGGCGGATCTGACCGCCGCCGTGGGCATCCTGGAGGGGCTCCTGGAGAACCACACCCTCCCGGACACCGAACCCCTCATGTCCCTGCACCACGACCTCGCGGGCGCCCTGATGAAGGTCGGGAAGATGGAGGAGGCGGAGAAGCACCTGATCCGCGCCATGGAAATCGGCATCGGCGCCTCCGCGTCCGACCGGTCCCGATCCGGACGATGGTTTTCGGGAGCAATCGCATTCGTATTCCCCTGGTGCGACCGATTGCTTTAATTCTGATTCTTGTTACGGGCCGTCATGACCGGACAGGCAGGCATACTCCGTCCCGAGGACATCGAATCCTTCGAATCCTATGTGGACGACGACCGCGGCGATTTCGAAGCGATGCTGGAGTGCATCGGAAGGACCATCGCGGAGGGTATGAGGGAATCCCGCTTCACCGAGCAGCAGGTCCAGAACGACCTGGAGCTCGCCCTGTGGATCTCCTACGCCTGCATCAACATGGACGATTACGAGCACTACTGCACCGCGTGCGAATGGCTCTCCCGCGTGGAGGAATCGGCGCGCGGATGCGGAACTTGGTATTACCGCTACGCCAACGCCCTGTTGTACTGCGGGAAGCCCCGCATGGCCATGGAATACCTGTCGCGCGGCGTCGCCGAGGATCCTTCCTATCCGTGGAACTGGCTGACCCTCGGGCGCCTCAAGGCGTTCTACGGCGACCGCAAAGGCGCACAGGAGGCCGTCGCCGAAGGGCTGAAGCTCGTCCCCGATGACCCGGAATTCCTGACGCTGGCCTCGGACATCGAGAAAGGAGCGTCCCTCGAGAGCATGGAGATGCACCCCATCTGCGAGGGCAAGGACCTACGCCATGCGCTGGAATCCGAGGATCCCGAACTCTCCTCCAAGGCCGAATCCGTCATGGGCATCGTGCTCAACAGGCGCGGATTGGACGCCGTCAGGAGGATCCTCAGACCCGAGGGGTGGATCGCCGACCATCCGTACTGCACCTTCATGGGGAGGGTGGGGGATGCCCAGGTCCTGTTCACCCTGGCGATGAACGAGGCCTTCGCCTCCAAGCTCCCGGCCGATGCCGTGCGCAGGATAGTCGACTCCCTGCCTGCCCTCGAAGAGACGGCGAGGGGGATGCTCCCGCCGGAGGCCTCCGGGAAATCGCTCTACGGAGTGACCGTCTACAGGGACCTCGGGGTCATGCTGAGCTTCGGCGGATTCGAGGAGGAGGGTTCCGCGACCGTCTCTTTCGACAGGAACCTCCAGCCCCTCCGCCCCCAGGTCAGCGGAGGCCCGTTCGTTGCATTCGTGCTGCTGTCCAGCCCCTCCTGGGACCCCGCCGCCATCCCCCACACGCTCCTGATGGAATGGGGGATCAGGTTCTCGGAGAAGCCCGAGGGCGACAGCCTCGTGTTCGAATACGACGGCGACCTCGGAGCGTACAGTCTGGTGAAGACACCCGTCCCCCACGAGGAGGCGGAGGAGAACGCCCGCAACAACTACATGTGGCCCGAGGCCGCGGAGGTCGCTTCCAAGCACCAGGCCCATCTGCTCATCGCGTTGGTGAACCACGGCGGATCCCCCATGGATGCGGCCATGATGCACACCAAGATGGTCGCCGCCGCATGCAAGCTCCCCAACGCCACGGCCGTCTACTTCCAGGGAACGGTCGTCTCGACGGAGGATTATCTGGCCGAAGCCGAGAAGATACGCGAGGGCGACATCCCGATCTCGGATTGGATCTGGTTCGGGATATACAACTCGGAGCAGGGATGCGGAGGATACACCCGCGGTATGGAGACCTTCGGAAGGAGGGAGGTGGAGATTGTCGGCATGGACACCAGTTCTGCGGAGGTCAGGACCATCCTCTCGGAGCTGGCTTATCATCTCATCGTCAACGACGAGTTCCTTTCGGATGGGGACATCGTCGAGCTGCCCGACGGCAGGAGAATGACCGTGACGGAATCCCCCGGAGTGGCCCTGGAAGGGGACACGCTGAAGATCTCGATCGAGAGATGACCCGCGTCCAGATTAAATACGGCGCCTGCATCCAAGTGACATGTTCCTGAGAAGGGGCGCTGAGAAGGAATCCGACAGGACCTGCCTGGTCTGCGGACGCCGTCCCGGCACCGTTCGTATCGAGGGGGGTTACGTCTGCAGCTACTGCGTCCCGTTGGGCGAACGCTTCGACAATCCCACCGCGAAGGAGGTGTCCGCGCGCCATATCAGGGATCCGGAGCTCATCTCGAGGATAGACTCCTTCGCCGAAACGGCGTCTTTCGCGGACCTCCGCTTCGACGACGATAACGGGCTCTTCTTCAAGGGGCCCTGGCCCAGCTATTCGATCCCGGTGCTTTCGTACCGCGAGATCGGAGGGTACAGGATAACCGTGGACGGCGTCCCCACAGCATTCAATTCCGTCGGAGGCACCAGGGCGCTGTTCAAGGCCTGCACCGACGAGTTCATCCGCTCCGCGGGGAAGAAGATAGAATCCATCGACCTGGACATCGACAGCCTGAGGGAGAACGTCAGATTCTCCACGTATCAGATACGCCACGGCGCCAAAGGCGTCTGCTCCTCCCGCGAGGATTGCCTCAGACTGGCTATAGACGTTTCTCGCAAGCTGGATTCCATCATAGAGGCCAATATATTGAACGGTTCAAGCTCCAAACGGAAATGAATACGCGGATAAAGCAACAAGCTTGATTAATATCGGATGTGAACGGGATGATCTTCAGCAAGGACGACGTGACGGTTCTGGGACGCATCGTCATGCGCAAAGGCTGCGAGACCGCCAGGTACACGTTCGATCCCGACATAGACGATTTCCAACGCTACCACTGGGTGGACGAGATCACCCGGCAGATAGCCCGCGCCAGATTCATGATGGCCCTGGGCAGGAACGAGCTCGGCGACATCGCGTATCAGATCCGCGTCCTCCAGGACGGGATCACTTTCATGCCCGACTGGATGAACAAGAGGTACTTCTCGGAGCTGAGCGAGCGCGACAGGGCCGACGAGGTCAGGTTCTCCCTGCTTACGGGCAGGCTCATCCGCACCATCCCGCTGCTTAAGGTCTCCATCGGACTGGCCGAACAGGGGCTGTCCGGCGACCTGTCCCTCAACGACGAGGATCTGACTGTCCTGCGTTCGGTCCGTGCGACGATGGAGCGCCTCAGCGTGCTCGGCATCGAGGATCCGGATAGGATGCAGGGCACGGAAAGATTCATAAACAACACCTTGGAAATCTGTTCCGCGGTCACCCGCATAAGATCGGGGAAGAGCGTAGACTGCGGCGAGCTCTCCGACATCCTCGCCGGACAGAACATCTCCGACGAATGCGATTTCGACTGCTCCCTCCTGGACGAAATGACCCCTTCAGAGCGCGAATACTATGACCGCTACTGCGTCGGAACGGGGAGGTATATAACAGCGATGTATGCGAAGTGCATCCTGAACTGCCAATACCCCGAATCCCGCACGCTGCGCTACTTCCCTCATCGAGGTAGTTGGCAGATTCATCCATCCATATCATCCAATTCTCGGCCATTTGAAATACCTAGCATCGGCTGGTTGAATCCGATGAGCGAAATCGACGCAGCCAGGATTCTCACCAGGTCGGAGATCGAAGTCATCCCCGACGGGGAATATCTGTCCAACAAGCACCGCGACCTCTTCATCGGGATCCGCGACATGAAACTGAGCAAGATAAGGGGATTCCAGGATGCCAAAGCGGCCGGAACCGTCCCGGAGGATGTCTGCGTGGGCATCAACGGAGTTCTGACCGCGGATGTGGCCATCTGCGACGTCCTGATCGCAACCGATTTCGATGACAAGGCGAACGTGAATGTCGCGCTCGAGCTCATCAAAGGGATCGTCAAGCATTCTCCTCAGCCCAGCAACCAGAAGGAGTACGCCCAGAGCCTCACCGACAACGAGGCCTCCATGGAGCTGATGTACTCCAAGACCATCGAGGACATCCAGAACCTCATCCGCGGATGAGGCGACGCTGTACCTTCGCAAACACCCGGGGCTGCATCCCCGGGATTCCTCTTTTCACCCATCTTTCTCGAGAACAATATATCCCGCCCCGCGCATCACCGATGCATGTTCGATGCAGACCTCATCTCGAGGGTCAGGGAAAGGAAGCTGAGCGAGATCTCGATCTTCGCCGATAAGGCCAGAACCGACGCGGCCAACGTCGGGGCCTACATCGACATCATCGTCTCCCTGGGGGACGACATCGACGCCTGCGACATCCTCCTCGAGACCGGAGGGGAAGCGGAGATAGAACTGGATCCGATGGATTCGCCGGAATACCTCGAAATGCTCTCCCCCGCAGACCGTGCGGATGAGGAGGCGTTCGATTCCCTCAAATCAGAACCGCAGGAGGAATCCGATGCCGTCTCCGTCCTGAAGGAGGAGCTGTCCATCTGTCGCGAACGCGTCGAGAAGCTCTCCCAGGAGCTCGACTATTCCAAAGGCAACGAGGCTTCCCTCGAGGAGGAGATCGCTTCGCTGAAGGAGGAACTCGAGAAGGTGTCCGGGGAATCCGCCCGCCTCAGGGAGGAACTGAAGGCGCTGCGTCCGAAAGAAGAGAAGAAGCCTGAAACGGCACCTGCATCGAAACCACAGCTCGGCGGATACCTCAGCAAGGAGAGCACGGATGCCATCGTCAAAGCCAGGGACATGAAGGCGTCGAAGATCGAACTCTTCCTGTCCGAAGCGGATAAGGGTTCGATCGAGAAGGAGATCTGTCAGGATATCGCGGATTTCCTCTCGGTCGATGTCGCGATCTGCGATGCCATCCTCTCCATAGATTTCTCCGTGAAGAGCAGCGTCGTCGAGGGATTCAAGAAGATCGTCACCGTGCTCCAGGAATCCAAAGAACCGGAGCATCAGGACGAATACGTCGCAAGACTCACTCCCGAGGAGGCTTCCATCGAGTATTCCTACTCGCGTGTGATCAACAGTCTGCAGGGCATGATGATGTACATGCGCAGCGAAATCTCATCTAATTGAAGGTATACGTAACTAATTAAGCTGATTGGTTAATCAGCGTAATTAGTCAAGCATTACTACATGGAGAGGCGTAAATTGCATTCCAAATGCCGGGCAATACCTATTCCAACTTCAAAAATT
>CAVABN010000081.1:0-6235 GCA_963586845.1 Bifidobacteriaceae bacterium | reverse complement strand
GGTAGATCTCCTTGAACGAGACCTTCATGTCCTCGGGGGTCTCCTCGGACACCCTCACGAAGATCCCGGAGGATGCCATCTCGAGGCCCTGGTGCGCCATGCCCTTGACGAAGGTCATGGCGGGGACGAGGGGCTCGTCGCCCTCCTTGGCGATGCCGATGGTCAGGGGGTACACGGACACGACGCTGAGCGACAGCCCGAACACCCTGGAGATGTCGGACATCTTCCCGAAGTAGGAGTCGAAGTTCTTCGGCCCGTCCTGACCCACGGCCCTCATGTACCTGGCGCCGAGGACGACCATCATGTAGTCGGTATCGAACCCGAGCTCGTGCAGCGAGGACAGCAGATAGAGCATGTACCCCTCGACGAACCCTCCGTCCCTGGATGCCGCTTTGACGGCGTTCCTGGTGGGGGTCGGGTCCTTGCTGACCCTGCGGGTCCTCTTCATGAGGATTGAGCAGCTCAGTCCGTAGTAGAGCGCGCCGGATTCGGAGTAGAACACGGATGCGACGCCCTCCTCCACCATCCTCAGGAGGTTGGTGGTCACGGTGGACCTGGGCATGTTGACTATGTTCACAACATCGGTCACGCACAGGGGCCTCTCGTAGATCGCCTCCACGAGCTGGGTCTGGATGTCGTTCATGAGGAGGGCCACGCCTCCGTCGATCTCGACGACCATGAACTTCTCCGGCTCGGCCATCTGGGGGAGGGAGGTGTTCACGTACGGCTCGGGTTCGGGCTCGGACCTCTCGTACACGACCTTGATCCTCACGGACTCCTCGTTGCTGAAATCCTCGGAGGATGCCACGGAGAGCGTCTTCCCGGTGGCGTTCTCCATCATGTACTTGACGAAGAGGGACAGCATGTCCATCTTGCCCTTCATGGACGCATCGCCCTCGAACACCATGGTCGGGGGGTTGAGCGAGAACACGCTGAGCCTGAATCCCGTGATGGCGCAGAAGCGCTCCTTGATGGACTGCATCACGGAATCGATGGGACCGGTGCCCACGGCGTCCTTGTTGGCGGCGGCCAGGTCCTTCGCGTATCTGGCGCGGAGCTGACCGTGCTCCAGGCCGATCTCGGCCAGGTAGCTGTCGAGCATGTTGGCCACGCTGGAGAGCCCGGTGTAGCGGGCGTCGGGGGACGAGAAGACCTCGCGGGACTCCGCGACGGCCTCGGGCGACGGTTTGGACGAGCCGGCGATCCTCAGGGCCAGGATGGAGTAGTAGACCTCCTTCTTGGCCGGGTCGGGCTTCGACCTGACGATTATCCCTGCATCGACCATCTTGTCCAGGACGAAATGGAGTGACGAGGAGGGCAGTCCGAGGGCCTCCGCGATATCGCTCGGCCTCTTCTTTCCCCCGCATAGGATATCGTACACTGCGATCTGCTGGGGATCGGACATGGCCACGACCCCTTTCTCGGTCATTAGGACCGCGAAATCACGCAGGTAGTCATCTTGCGAGCGCATGAAGGCGCTTATCGCTTCTGTTTATAATAATAGGATGGCGGATGGCTCGGAATCGGTGCGAACCACGCATCGCAGGAGAGGCATCCTCGGACGCACCTTGAGTATCAGGTCCCTCAGTTCGTGGGCCGCCGCGCGGGGATCGTCCTGCGCGACGACGGCGGAGACCACGGCCGCGGAGTCCGCCCCGGCGCGGATGACGTCCTGGATGTTCCCGCGGTTGATCCCTCCGATGGCGACCACGGGGACGTCGACGGCCTGCCTGATCTCAAATATCGCTCCGAGCCCCAATCCCTGCGTGGCGTCGGGCTTGGTGGATGTGATGAAGATGGATCCGACGCCGAGATAGTCGGCGCCCTGCTCCACCGCCTCGATCGCCTGCTCGACCGTCTGCACGGACGCCCCGATGATGGCGTCGTCGCCCATGAGCCTGCGGGCCTCCGACACGGGCATGTCCGACTGTCCCAGATGCACGCCGTCCGCACCGGACGCCATGGCGATGTCCACGCGGTCGTTCACGAAGAAGAAACGGTCCATCTCGTCGGCGATACCGGCGATGGCCTTGGCCTGTGCCAGCATCTCCCTGCCGTCGGTGTGCTTCATGCGCAGCTGGACCGCATCCGCCCCGCCCTCGTAGGCCATCCTCGCCACCTCGGCGTCGGAACGGCCGCGGGAGAGGTCGGAATCGGTGACCACGTACAGATCGAACATGACGGGGACGATGAGGATGCGCCTATATCGCCGTTGGCCTCCGTCGCAAGGTATTTCACCGAGTCGGGGAACTCGGAGGTCGTGAGCATCCTCTACCGCTACGGATCGAGATGGTACATCAACATGACCAACAGGTGCCCCTGCAGGTGCACGTTCTGCGTCAGGAACAGCACCCGTAGGCTGGGGGACGCGGACGACCTCTGGCTCAAGGAGGAGCCGACGGTCGATGAGGTCATGGCCGAGATCCGCTCCAAGGCGTCCGACGCCAAGGAGATCGTATTCTGCGGGTACGGCGAACCGACCGAGCGCCTCGACGACCTGCTGGAAATTGCGAAGAGGATACACGCGGAGACGGATGCGCGCGTCCGTCTCGACACCAACGGCCTGGGCAACCTGATCAACGGCAGGGACATCGTCCCAGAGCTGGCACAGGTGCTCGATGCCATCTCCATAAGCCTCAACGCCCCGGACTCCGACGAGTACATGGAGGTCTGCAGACCCTCGTTCGGGAATGAATCGTATCCGGCGCTCATAGCGTTCATCGAGGAGGCGAAGGAGCTCATCCCGGACGTCACCGTGTCCGTCGTGAGCGGCAGCATATCCGACGAATCCGAGGAGGAATGCCGCCACATGGCGGAGCGGTGGGACGTCTCGTTCAGGGTCAGATGAGCGCTTCTGGCACGTCGGCGCGGGCCCCGAACCGCCGACCGAACCGTTTATCTATAGTAATAGTATGGGCGCCTTTTGATACAGATGACTGGCGAAGGCATCAAAAAGAAGAGGGACCCGATATTCTCGGTCTGCTTCGTCGTTTTCGTCGTAGCTTGCGTGGGCATCCTCGGTGTCTACGTCGACGAACACTACCTGCAAAGTGATGAAACAAAGGTCGCCTACGGCGACAAGGTCACCGTCGACTACGTCGGCTCGTTCTACGCCTACAACGGCGAGTCCAACGCCGTCGTGTTCGACACCTCGATCGCCAGCGTCGGCAAGAATGATGACATCGCGAAGGCCAACAGCTTCTCCAAGAGCTCCTACTCGACCTTCAGCGTCACCGTCGGAAGCAAGGGTGCCCTCGAAGCGTTCGAGAACGCCCTGGTCGGACACAAGGTCGGGGACACCGTCAAGGTCATGATCCCCGCAGGAGAGGGATACATCGCCCCCGCCGGATCCGTCTACGAGAACGCGAGCACCACCTTCACCGTCCCCGCGGTCCAGAAGATGAGCAAGGCCCAGTTCACCGACGTCTACGGCAGCGACATCACCCTGACCGCCGGCACCTCCGTGCAGATCACCACCGCCTACGGATGGTCCGGACTCGCGACCTTCGTGAGCGCCGACAACGAGGTCGTCATCCAGAACATGCCCACCAGCGGCGAGACCTACCAGTACATCGGCAACGACGACAGCAAGTACGGCAAGGTCAGCTACAAGGTCAACAGCATCTCCAGCGACGACATCTCCGTCACCATCTCCTTCAGCGACACCAAGGACGTCGGCAACGGCGCCATCGCCATGATCGAGCTCAACGTCGACGGACAGAAGGTCTACATCACCGGAGTCGGGAGCAACACCTACTCCTACAAGACCTGCCAGGAGACCTACAACGCCGACCTCTACTTCGAGATCACCATCAAGACGATCGGATCCTGATCGTCCCGAGGGGCTGCGCCCCTCCAAACCCGTTACGGGGGACCTCCCCCGGATTTCTACAATTCTTCTGAATGGCTGAGAAGTAGCCGGGCCGGAGCCCGGCCGTGGTTTCAAAGGATCTCTTCCAGCTTGGAGAGCATGTCGGCCGTGTCCTTGGCGAGGAACCTGACGACGCGCTCCTTCTTGGAGCCCTTGTCGACGAGGGCATCGGGGACGGACTTGGATTTGGAGAGGGCCTTCTCGGTCGACTCCATGAATTTGTCCTTGGCCAGTTCGACCTGGACGGACTTCAGCCCGACCTCCTCCATGACGTCGAGCATGTCCGGGGTGCAGGCGAGGCTCATGATGCAGCGCATCTCGGGATAGCGCTTCATGACCGCCATCAGGATGTAGGACAGCCCCTCGGCGGTACCGAACTTGGCGGGTCCCCCTTTCCTTATCATGCCGTTGTGGACCGTGAGCCTCTTGTCGATGGCCGCGATCTGCTCCGGACCGGCGGCATTCCTCATCGCCATGGCGATGTTCATGCCGTTCTTGGGGACGAGCTCCTCGGGGACGATGTCGAGTATGCGGGATGCCGCCGAATCGAGAGCGTCGAGCACCATGAATCCCTCGCTGTCGCCGTCCCTGACCATGGGGTCCACGACGAGGTCCCCCTTGCCGACGGGATACTGCTTGGCGATGGCCTCCTGGATCAGCTCCCTGGACTTGAACACCGCATTGGCGACGTCCATGCCCTTGGCCATGTGGGCCGTGATGTACGAGGACAGGACGCACCCGCTCCCGTGACCGGCCTTGTTCAGGCGGGGGTACTCCATCTTGGTGAACTCCGATGACAGATAGAGCAGGTCGACGACGTTGGGCGCCTGGAAGTGCCCGCCCTTCATCAGAACGGCGGAGCCCTGCTTCCCGATGAGCTCGGCGGCGAGCCTCACGTCGTCCTTGGTCTTGATCTTCATCTTCGCGAGGACCTCGGCCTCGCTCTTGTTCGGGGTGACGAGCTCGCAGATCGGGAGGAGCTTCCTCCTCAGGGCGTCGGCGAGGTCGTCGTCCATCAGGGAGCTCCCCGTGCCGGCAATCATCACCGGGTCGACGATCAGAGGCGCCTCGTGGTCCTCCAGGATGTCCGCCACGGTGCCGACGATCTCGGCGTTGTACAGCATCCCCGTCTTTATCGCTTTGATGTCGGCGTCCTTCAGGACCGCCTCCAGCTGCTCTTTGATGAATTCCTCCGGCAGCGGGAGGATGCCGTTGACGCCGCGCGTGTTCTGCGCGGTGACGGCTGTGATGACAGTCGCGGCGTGGACCCCCACGGCGGACATGGCCTTCACATCGGCCTGGATGCCAGCGCCCCCTATCGAGTCCGAGCCTGCGACCGTGAGTGCAGATCTCATGTCCGACCCTATGTTCTAAGCTTTATATAGAACGCGATGCGGATGTCGGTCCGGAGCAGTGCGGACACGCCGGAAACGTCCCGAAAAACATTAGGGGATCTTAGACCACCGTGTTGGCGATCCATTCTGTGGCGACCGGTGAAGTCCCACGATTCACACTGAGGCCGCGGCCCCCGCGGCGCAGGATGTTCAGACTGGCATTCAGATCCCTGTCCATCACGAGTCCGCAATGCGGGCATTCGTGCGTCCTCACGGACAGGTCCTTCTGAACGATCTGCCCACATCCGGAGCAGATCTGCGATGTCATGGCAGGATCCACCTTTATGATCTCCGTGCCCGCCTTCTCCGCTGCGAGATCCAGGCACTTGATCAATATCCCCCATGAGGCGCTGTATTGGGAGCGCCTGATCCCCTTGTACTCCTCATCCTGGATGAGTCTCTTGATGTCTATGTCCTCGCAGACGATGGTCCTGTACTTCCCGACCATGTCCTTGGCCACATGCCGAAGATAGTTCAGCCTGCGGTCGGCGATGTGTTGGAACCTGTTCGCGATGCGCTGCACGTACTTCCCGTACTCCGGAGTTCCGGGTTCGTACTCGTCCCTCTTCTTCTGGAGGTCGTCTATTTCCTTCGCCTCCTTGCGGAAGCGGATGTGCTCGTACGTCTGACCGTTGGACAGGGTGCCGAGCTTCTTCAAGCCCAAATCCATCCCGACCTCCGACCTATTGTCATCTAGAAGATCGAGCCCCTCTTCCTCGAATCCGTAGACGAAGTCGATGACCCATGAGGTCTTGACCTTCTTGACCCTGCACATCTTCAATGTGTAGCCGGGTCCCTCCGGCAACGGTCTTCCGTGAGGCTTGAACCTCATGGGTCCGAGATCCCCCATCTTCGGCAGGATGACGGTGTTCCCTTCGATCTTGATCGCTTTGGGATCCGGGAATTCCATAGTATTGATCTCGAAATCGACCTTGAAATCGTAGAGGCCGTCATCCCCTCTGTCGATCAC
>CAVABN010000080.1:0-6293 GCA_963586845.1 Bifidobacteriaceae bacterium | reverse complement strand
AGTGACGGGATCCCATCCCGACACGTCGGAGAGTCCGGAACCCAGGACGGCCCAATCGGAGCGGTATATCGTGGCATTGCCGTCGAGATGGTAGGTCCTCCTGATCCCGTCGACGGTCCTCCCGTGGACCTCTAGCCAATCCAGCCTCCTGAGCTTGTCCGAGTCCAGGATCAATATGAGGATGAAGTAAAGGATCGTGAGCATGAAGTTCATCGGGTACGACATGAAGATCTCGTACATCGAGGACCCTCCGTGGTAGAGGTAGATGATGAACAACATGTTGATGACCAGCAAAGCGCTGGATGACGCGATCATGGTCTTGCGGGCCCTGGTCGCGCCCTTGATGTAGGCGCGGCCGGAGATGACCATGTTGATCCCCAGGGCCATCATGACGTAGTAGATGATGTTGAGGCGTCCGTGCGGGACCAGGTTGCCGACGACGGACAGGGCCCTGTAGAAACCCAGTCCGATGGCGTAGAATCCGACTGAACGGGGCAGGCTGCGCTCGTCGTCCGTGAGTATGAGGATCCCGGCGACGGTCAGCGACAGGAACGCCAGTATCTTGGAGATCGTCGGTTCGATCTCGCCCATGTGGATCCTGAGGACGTAGATAACGGCCGACAGGATCATCAGGAACGCGATGGCGACGATGGCTATGCCCGCGGATCTCTCCACCGCGAGGCGTACGAAATCGTACGTCCTCTCGAAGAAGTCCCTGTCGTCGTCCGGCGTCTCCCTGCGCATCGTCCCTCCATCACCGCAGGGTTGTTATAACCCGCGGTCGGAACCGGAACTAGCCGACCGGTCACGCGGTCACTGAATCGATTCCACGGGGATGTCGTCGCTGATGGGCCACACCTTCTCGATGGCCTTGGACATCACGGCGAACCAGGCCGCCTCCATGACGAGGGACACTATGCACGGGAGCACCGCGTCGGGCATCGTGGCGGCGAACAGGGCCATGGTCATCGAAATGGACATCCCGGAGTTCTTCCAGGCGATCATCGACAGGTAGACCACGGCGTTGTCGCGCTTGACGCCGGCCTTCTTGAACGCGAACAGGAACGCGAAGCTGACCAGGAAGATCCTGATGATGCACGCTCCGATCAGCAGGAGGACGACGTCGAAGTCGTTGATGATGTAGTCCCTCCTGCTCCCCATGCCCACGAGCACCAGCATCAGCATCATGAGGTTGATGAACACCGATTTGGTGGTGCTGTGCAGGTGCATCCTCTTGACCAGGAAAGACAGCGCGAAGGGCACCGCGATGAACAGGACGATGTACTTCAGGACCTCCAGCGGGTTCACCGAGTCCCCGAGCAGGAGATGGGTGATCAGCGGGGTGAGCGCTATCGCGACGACGTAGATCCCCGTGAGCGCCAGGACGGACATCTTGGTGTCGCCCCTCATGACCAGCGTGCACACCACGACGGATATGGCGCAAGGGACGGACGAGAGCATGACCCATCCGGTCCAGAGATGCGTGTCGTCGATGAAGAGCAGACCGCAGGCGAGGGTGAGGACGGTGTTCACACCGAAGCAGCACAGGATGCTGACCAGAATCTCCTTGTCGTAGGTCTTGAAATCGTCCTTCTTGAACTGGATCCCGTCCAGGGATACGGCCATCTGGGCGATCAGCACCAGGATCAGGATGTTGGCGGCATCGGGGCTGTCGAATCCGAAGACCATCGCCAGGATGATCCCCAGCACGATCCAAATCTTCACATCGCATAGGACGTTGATCAGAGGCATTCTTGGCCTGCCATCGAAGACCGATATTTACGGTTTGTTCATCCACGCGGAATGCGCTCACCTGAAGAACCTGGCGGCCTCGGCCACGGGGTCGTCGCACTTCTCGGCATCGAGCTCCCTGACGAACCTGGAGGCGCGGTTGTCCAGGATGACCGCCATGCCCCTGTCCGTCTCGGTCCTGATGAGGCGGCCGATGGCCTGCTTCATCTTCCTCTGGGCCGGCACGGCGGAGCAGTACAGCCATCCCTTCCCCGACCCGTATCTGGCGTCGAACATGTCGCTCATGGCCTTCATCTCGGGGGACGGAGGGGGATACGGGATACCGACGACGATGGCGAAGCACAGCTCCTCGCCGGGGAAGTCTATGCCTTCGGCGAATTTCCCGCCCATGACGCAGAAGAGCACGCCGTCGCGCCTGGAACGGAAGGATGCGAGGTTCGAGGCGTTCCTCTGCGCGTTCCTGGATTCCTCCCAGTACATCCTCTTCTGCACGTGCGTCTCCATGTATCCGCGCATGGAGGACATGCTGGCGTAGGATGTGAAGAACACCAGGGTGTTCTTATCCACCGAATTGCACAGATCGGCGATGGTCTTCTCCAGGCGGTTCTTCATGCCGGGATCGTTCTTCAGGTCCTGCCATCTGGTGGTCAGGTCCGGGGTGTAGACGACCTTCCTGTTCTCCGGGGGGAACGGGGACGGGTACTTCCTGAAGGTGCAGTTGTCCGAGAGGCCTATCACGCGGGCGTACTGGTCCAGGGGCTGGAGGGTTCCGGACATGTGGACGGTGCCCTTGGTCGAATTGAGGAATTTGGAGATCTCGGCGGGGTCGATGCAGCAGGCGCGGAGGAACTCCCCGTCCTTGTCCGCTTTGACGGTCCTGACGAACCTCTCGGACGATGCACCGCACCAGGAATCCAGGAAGGCCGCGACGGTCTGGATGTCGGACACGCGGTTCTCGCCCGCCTCCATGAGCGCATCGGTGCGGTCCCCTCCGATCTCCTCGGCCATGGATATGGCATCCTCGAGATCCTTCTGATTCATGCCGAACTTGGCCATCATGCGCTCCTCGATCAGAGGTCCCTGGATGACAGCCGTATCCGATCCGACGGGGATCAGGTCGATGGCGACACCGCGGATGCAGGCTTTGAGGAAAGTGAGGAACTGCTTCAGGTCCACGTCGTTCCAGACCATGGGCTGGCGCCTGAACGTGGAACATTCGTCGATGGCGGAGTCGACCATGGACCTGTCTATGCGGAAGGTCTCGCTGTCGCGGGCCGCATCCACCAGGTTGTGGGCCTCGTCCACGATGATGAGGAGGGATTCCGGGTCGCCGGGACGGTCCAGGTTGGTCATCAGGCTGTCCCTTATGTCCGGGTCCAGGATGTGCACGTACGGGGCGGCGACGACCTTCGCCCCCTTCATCAGCGCCTTCTTGGCCTCGTAGGGGCACACCTGGAGCTTCACGCAGAACGAGTCCAGCTCGTCCGATGTGGGGAACTCGGTCTTCACGTACTGTTCGATCTGCGGCAGGGTGTGCTGCACCCTGTCGAAGTACCTGCATCCGCCGGCCCTTCCCTTGAGGCTCTTCTCGCGGACGTCCTCGCACATCATCGACAGCACGTTCGAGGGGATGTTCTCGTAGTCCTTCACGCCCCTGAACAGAGGGCAGGACTTGGCGCGGCCGGTGATGGCGATGCCGGACACGTCGCGTATCTTGGATATGGAGCGGAGCTCCCTCATGACCTGGTCGCTCTGGGAGATGGTCCTGGTGAGGTAGACTATCGTCTTGCCGGTCTTGTCGGCATGCTCCAGACCCGCCGCCAGGGAGATGATGGTCTTTCCCGTGCCGGTCCCGGACTCCATCACGAAGTGCCTCCCCGCATCCAGCGCGGAGACCATGTCGCGGATGATGTCCATCTGGCATCCGCGGGGGCGGTAGGGCATGAACGGGGCTTCCGTAGAAGCCTCTACGACGACGGGCTCGGCCTTCTTGGGACGGCGCTCGTCGGCGAAGTCGATGGTCGACTGGTTGCTCTCAACCATGTTGTCGAGGGAATTCCCGCACGACCTGCATCTCTGGTCCAGCGGGGAGACCAGCGTATGGCACCTGGGGCAGAACATTCCCATCATGCTCCCGGGGGAAGTGGCGGCTGTTGATAAGCGTTGGTCACAGCTCATCCTCCGTCGAATCGGAGATGAACGGCCTGATGTACTCGTCGAGGAGTATGAAGCCGTCGATGAGCACGCCGTACCAACGCCATTTGCCCTGACGGTCGGCTATGACCAGACCGGCCTTGTTCAGCTGGGAGAGGTGGTAGGACAGAGAGGACTGCGGGATCCCCAGCTCGTACGCAAGATCGCCGGCAGTCATCGTGCACTCGCTCAGGCGCCGCAGGATCCAAAGCCTCGTGGGGTCCGCCATCGCCCTGCAGACATCCGCCACCGCCTCGGGGTCGCTCTCCCTCATGAGGATTCTATCTTTGTTATAGTTAATAAGTTTGCCTTATGACCGATTATTTCAGACCTCGCGGACCGGGAGCAGATGGCGGATGAAGGCCTCCAGTTCGAGAGTGCAGTCCTCCTCGGGGAGGATGATCCCGGTCGAATCTCCGAACATGATGATGAAATTGAGGTGCGTGCGGAACACCACGAGGACGGTATCCAGGGGATGGGACGACTTCCCGTAGCGGGTGGTGACGTCGATCCTGTCCTCGTAGAAATCGTAGTCCAGCGTGCCGGTCAGCTGCTCCTGCTGGTATTGGGCCATCTCGGCCTTCTCCAGGTTCCTCGAGGAGAACCAGAGGTTGAAAGCGGCCAGAGCGACGAAGACCGCCGCGGGGAACAGGTTCCCGAACAGGAGGCTCAGCACCACCCCTATCGCTAGATATGAGACGAACGACGCGGCGTTCTTCAGCTTCCGCTTGTGCAGGATGTTCTGGACGGTGCGGTTGTAATCGCGGTACTGCGACAGGGTGTACGCGGTCGACACCCTGAAAACCGGCTCCTCGGTCATTCCAGGATCCTGAAACCGCTCTCGTCGCCCTCGGCGTCGTACCTGACGCCGCGCTCGTCCAGGACCTCCCTGAGGATCCTCGCATGGACGCCCAGCCCCACGTTGAGGAACTGGTTCTCGACAACCCTCCTGCCCTCGAACTCGGTGGTCGGGTGGAATCCGAGGTCCATGTGCTGGGTGGACACCTGCATGGCGTAGATCCTCCCCTTGGTGTCGAAGATCGGCCCTCCGGACTGCCCCCTCAGACCCGGGGTGGACGTCTCCACGTAGAGCATGTCGTGGGACCCGTCCTTGCATTTGCCCATGCAGACGGTGCGGGTGTGCATCCCCTCGTTGAAGAACATCGAGTCCTGGGAAGGCTGGGGTATCTGGAAGGATTTGGCGGATTCGTTCCATGTGGCGGTGAGGTTGGTGAACGCGAACCCCCCGCGGCAGATGCTGGTGCCCGGGCGGAGGTGCGACGGGTCCTTGAAGACGGGATACTCCCTGACCCAATCGGGATTGAAGGGGTCCAGCTTCCCGACCGCGACGTCCAGCTGCCTGTTGACGAACACGTCCTTGACGCGGACGCCGTCCCATCCCCACCAGAACGAGTGGTTGGTGATCAGGGAGGAATCGAGCTTCACCTCCGAACTCGGAGCGCCGCGCTTGGAGGCCCTGGAGCCGTTGAGCTCGTTGATCTCCTCCGCCTTCTTGAGGTCGCTCTGGTACTTGACGAACGAGTCGTACATGTGACCGGCCGTGAGCACCCATCCCTCGCGGTTGACGACGATGAAGGACCCGATGGACGTCTCCACGGAACCGTCGTGGTGCCTGATGGAGACCGCCAGGGGTCTGGTGAACTCGGATGCCTTGCTGCAGGCGTCTGCGAACATGTCTCGGCCATGGGCGAACCTGTAGTTAACGTGTGCGCGGGCACGCTCCGCCGTTGACAAGCAAAGTCTAAAAGACATCGCGTCCGATGGGGTGCCGTCGAAGGGGATGCCATGATATCGAAGGAGACTCAGTACCGCATCTACGCCGGTACAAGCAAGGACGACTATACCGGATGGGTCAAGACCGATGTCCAGGAGGAGGGGCAGGACGTGGAGTTCTGGACCCTGGACCTGGGTGACGGATACTGCCTCGACAGGGTCACCAAGAAGGCCAGGGGATTGTTCAGGGAGAAGGTCATCAGGATCAACAGCCTCCGCAGGGACAGGAGCGTCGAGGATCCCGACGGCGACTACAAGGACATGAACTTCAGCATGCTCTTCAACGTCAGGATCATGGTCTCGCCCGATGCCATCAAGTTCGATACCGGGAACAACTCGTTCGCCGTGCTCTCCAGGGAGCCCGCGGACTGGGAGGGCTTCTCGGAGAACGTTCCGAAGTTCGACGACAAGGACATCGAGGAGTCGAACTGGGCCAGCTTCTACAGCTGATGCCTTTCTTTTAAAACGGGCCGGGTCCGCATCATCCTGGACCCGCCCGTCATCACATCTTACGGCGATTTCTCACATCATGCGTCTAATGTTCGCGGTCTAAG
>CAVABN010000079.1:0-6334 GCA_963586845.1 Bifidobacteriaceae bacterium | reverse complement strand
ATGCGACAGCCATTATGACGAATGCCGCAAGGAGGCGTTTGCCCCCCCCCCACCTAGCATTTTCACAAGTGTCATTATATCCCTTCTCGATGCCACGATCTTTGGATAGGCATCACTGAGGGATGATTCAGTTCTTAGTTTATTATTACTTATGATAAGCCTTTAGGTCATCACAGATTGTACCATAGAATTCTAATCCGCGATTCTAACGGATCTGTCGTATCTGTCTCGTCTTCGGAGATCCTTCCCATTCATCCGAAAGAGGAGGACTCGAGCCGTTCGGACCTCTAGACAAATGTCTAGTCGGTGCGGGGGGCTGCGCCCCCGCACAACGGGAGACTGTCCGCGGGAGACTTCTAGAAGCATCATTCTTCGCATTCTCCCGATTCCGCCCCGAAAACCGCCCGCATTCTGCCTTTTCAGACGCTCCGCACCCGGAAAACGGTCATTTTCCGTTACCGAACGGCCCTTTTTCGCCCCCTCCCCCCGGTTTTCGGTTGTCCGACCCCGTCATCCGTCCCGCCCTCATGGACATTTGTCGGTTTCGGACGGTCCCATCCGATTTTCATTAGATATTTGTCTAATCGAGCGCCATGAAACTGAATTTTTCACCACGAAAAACACAACGTATATATTCAAGATAAGCTGAATGCGGGTGCATGACCTACACTAGGTTCGATGCCGTCGAGGAGGCCTTCATGAGGCCTCCCGTGGATGCCGTACCCCCTGCCTCGGCGACCTCCGAGTACTTCGGGTGCAACGTCTTCAACAGGAAGAACATGAGGAAGTACCTCTCCGCCGACACCAGGCAGAAGGTATACGAGTCGATCGAGCAGGGCGTCACCCTCCAGAGGGACGTCGCCGAGCAGGTCGCGGCCGGCATGAAGCGCTGGGCCATGGATATGGGAGCGACCCACTACACCCACTGGTTCCAGCCCCTGACCGGCGGAACCGCGGAGAAGCACGACTCCTTCGCGGAGCCCTACGGAAAGGGAGAGAGTCTCGAGGAGTTCACCGGCAAGCTGCTCTGCCAGCAGGAGCCCGACGCGTCCTCGTTCCCCTCCGGAGGCCTGAGGAACACCTTCGAGGCCCGCGGATACACCGCTTGGGATCCGTCCTCCCCCGCATTCGTCCTCGGGGACACCCTGTGCATCCCGACCGTATTCATCTCCTACACCGGAGAGGCCCTGGACTACAAGGCGCCCCTCCTGAAGTCCGAAGCGGCCGTCGCCAAGGCCGCCGCCGATGTGCTCAGGTACTTCGGCATCAGGGACGACGCCGTGTTCTCCTACCTCGGGTGGGAGCAGGAGTACTTCCTCGTGGATGCGGCGCTGTACGCCCTCCGCCCGGACATCATCATGGCCGAGAGGACCCTCGTCGGTCACAACTCGGCGAGGAACCAGCAGCTGGAGGACCACTACTTCGGATGCATCCCCGCCCGCGTCCTCGAGTTCATGAAGGACCTGGAGTTCGGCGCTTACAAGCTGGGCATCCCCATCAAGACCAGGCACAACGAGGTCGCCCCGAACCAGTTCGAGATCGCCCCCGTGTACGAGCAGGCCAACCTCGCCATCGACCACAACCTGGAGCTGATGGCGCTGATGAAGACCACCGCGGAGAAGCACGGGTTCAAGGTGCTCCTGCACGAGAAGCCCTTCGCGGGCATCAACGGATCCGGCAAGCACTGCAACTGGTCCCTGGGAACCGAGTCGGGAATCGGACTCATGTCCCCCGGCAAGAACAACAAGGAGAACCTCAGGTTCCTCGTGTTCATGGCCAATGTGCTGAAGGCGGTCTACGACAACAACGCCCTGCTGAAGGCGTCCGTCATGACCGCAAGCAACGCCCACAGGCTCGGAGCCAATGAAGCACCGCCTGCGATCATCTCCTGCTTCCTCGGGACCCAGGTGACCAACGCGTTCAAGGAGCTGCTCAAGAGCAAGGACATGGTCAAGATCGAGGGCAAGAGCAAGTACAGCCTCGGAATCCCCCAGGTCCCCGAGCTCCTGATCGACAACACCGACAGGAACAGGACCTCCCCGTTCGCGTTCACCGGCAACAGGTTCGAGTTCAGGGCCGTCGGTTCCTCGGCGAACTGCTCCAGCGCGGTCACCGTGCTGAACACCATCGTCGCCTACCAGCTCAAGCAGTTCAAGAAGGCCGTCGACAAGAGGATCGAGTCCGGCGTCCCCGTGATGCAGGCGCTCCTCGAGGAGACCAAGGACACCTACAGGAAGTGCCAGAAGGTCTGCTTCGACGGCAACGGATACTCCGACGAGTGGAAGGCGGAAGCGAAGAAGAGGGGGCTCGACTGCGAGACCTCCGCTCCTCTCTGCTACGATGCTTACCTCTCGAAGCAGTCCCTGTCCATCTACAAGGACACCGGCGTGATGACCGATGTGGAGATGAAGGCCAGGACCGAGATCAACTGGGAGATCTACTCCAAGAAGATCGAGATCGAGGCCCGCGTGCTCGCGGACCTGACTGCCAACCATATCATGCCCGTAGCCACCCGCTATCAGTCCGTCCTCCTGGACAACGTCTCCAAGATGAAGGAGATCTTCACCGTCAAGAAGGAGTACGATCAGGTCGCCGAGTCCGAGATCCACATCATCAAGGACATCGCCATGCACTGCAGCGAAGCGCGCGCCCTCGCCGAGGAGATGGAGAAGGAGTGCGACGAGCTCGACAAGCTGGACGACGAGAGGACCAAGGCCCTCGGATACCACGACAAGATCGTGACGAAGCTGGAGGACATCAGGAAGCACGTGGATGCCCTCGAGATGATCGTCGACGACGAGATGTGGCCGCTCCCGAAGTACCGCGAGCTGCTGTTCATCCGCTGAAACACCATGGGGCGATGCGATGAAGGGGTTGTACGATCCGGCCGACGACCGCGACAGCTGCGGTGTTGGTCTCGCCGTCAGCATGGACGGCGAGCGCACCCACCGCACGGTGGAGATGGGTCTGAGGCTGCTGGAGAACATGGCGCACAGGGGTGCCGAGAACGGCGACGGCAAGACCGGCGACGGTGCGGGCATCCTGGTGCAGATACCCCACAGGTTCATCGGATCGCTCGGGATACCCGTCCCGGAGGCCGGCAGGTACGGCACGGGACTGGTGTTCCTCCCCAAGGAGGCGGCCCTGGCGGACCGCTTCCTCGAGTTGCTGAAGGCTGTCTGCGGGCGCTTCGCCGTTCATGTGATAGCGGTGCGCGAGGTTCCCGTGGACCATTCCGTTCCGGGGCCGATGGCCCTGGAGGGGGAGCCGAGGATCGTGCAGATCTTCGTCTCCTCCTACGATTCGCCGGAGACGTTGGAGAGGAAGCTCTACAGGATACGCAAGATCGTGGAGAACAGCGTCTCCTCGTCGGATTACGAGGGCAAGGACGGGTTCTACATCTGTTCGCTTTCGACACGTACCATGGTGTACAAGGGGATGCTCACACCGGAGCAGCTCCGTTCTTACTACAAGGACCTGTCCGACCCGATGTTCGAGTCGGCCATAGCGATGGTCCACTCCAGGTTCAGCACCAACACCATGCCCGCCTGGAAGCTGGCGCAGCCCTTCAGGATGCTGTGCCACAACGGCGAGATAAACACCATCCGCGCCAACAGGTCGTGGATGCAGGCGCGCGAGAGCGTCATGACGTCGGACCGCATCCCGAATGTGGATGAAGTCCTCCCCGTAATGCAGCAGGGCATGAGCGACAGCGCCACCCTGGACAACGTGTTCGAGTTCCTCACCATGGCCGGGAAGAGCATGCCCAACGCCCTTTCCATCATGATCCCGGAGTCCTGGAACGACAGGAATCCCATTCCGGACAGTCTGAAGGCCTATTACGAATACCATTCCATACTGATGGAGCCCTGGGACGGCCCCGCGGCCGTCATGTTCACCGATGGGACGCTGGCCGGCGGAATGCTGGACAGGAACGGGCTCCGTCCTGCGAGATTCTCCGTCACTGCGGATGGAATGCTCATCCTGGCCTCGGAGGCCGGCGTGATCCCGCTCCGTCCTGAGGACGTCGTCGAAACCGGGCGTCTCAGACCCGGCAAGATGCTCGTCGTGGACACGGCGGAGGGAAGGATCCTCCGCGACGGCGAGATCAAGGAAGCTCTCGCTTCCGCATACCCCTACAGGGACTGGCTCGAGAAGAACCGCCTGGACCTCGATAGGCTGTCGTCCGGAAGGCAGGTCGGCCGCGCCGTCCCGGATCTGAAGCGCATGATGTCCGAGTTCGGATACACGTCCGAGGATGTCACAAGGGTCATGGAGCCCATGGTCTCCGCAGGCAAGGAGCCGATCGGGTCCACGGGATTCGATGCTCCCCTCGCCATCATGTCGGACAGGCCCCAGTCGCTGTTCGCTTATTTCAGACAGATGTTCGCCCAGGTCACCAATCCTCCGATAGATCCGATCAGGGAAGAACTCGTGATGTCCACGATGGGTTACATCGGATCCGTTCATCAGAGCATCCTGGACCCCACGCCGAAGCACTGCAAGGTCGTGAAGGCGAGGCATCCTGTAATCACGAATAGGGAACTCGATCTCCTGCGCAACCTGCGCTACAGGGGATTCGATTCCGTTACTTTGGATACAACCTTCCCGGCCGATGCCGGCGAAGGCGTCCTGGAGAGGGAGGTCTCCAGGCTGTGCTCCCAGGCCGAGGAGGCCGTGGATAAGGGAGCGTCTTTCATCATACTGTCCGACCGCTCGGTGTCGGATTCGAGGGTTCCCATGCCCTCGCTTCTCGCTCTCTCGGCGGTGCATCAGCACCTCGTCCGCGTGAAGAAGAGGCTGCAGACCGCCCTGGTCGTGGAGTCCGGGGAGCCGAGGGATATCATGCACTTCGCGCTGCTCGTAGGATACGGCGCCAACGCGGTCAATCCGTACCTCGCTCTCGCAGTGGTGCAGGACATGGCGGATTCCGGGCGCGTCAAGATGGACGCGGACACCGCTGAATCCCGTTACCTCAAGGCGATCGACAAGGGTCTGCTGAAGGTGATGTCCAAGATGGGCATCGCCACCATCCGTTCGTACCGCGGGTCCAGGCTGTTCGAGGCCGTCGGATTGGATAAGGGTGTGGCGTCGATGTACTTCGGCGACACCGCCTCCTCCGTCGGCGGTATCGGATTGGACGGCATAGCTTCCGAGTACCTTGCGATGCACGCCTCCGCCTGCGGCGGGGCCGATGCCATGGAGCAGGATGCCGGGGTCTACGCGTTCAAGAAGGACGGCGAGAGGCACAGCTGGAGCCCCGAGGCCGTGAAAGCCCTCAGGAACGCTGCGCGCAGCGGCGATCCCGGGGATTACAAGGCGTTCACGGAACTGGTGGACGGGAAGAGGTTCTTCCTCCGCGACCTGCTGGAGGCGAAGGATGGAACCCCCGTTCCGATAGATGAGGTGGAATCCGTCGAATCGATCATGAAGAGGTTCGAGGCCGGCGCCATCTCGTTCGGCGCGATCAGCAAGGAGGCCCACGAGACCCTGGCGGAAGCGATGAACTCCATCGGATCCCAGAGCAATACCGGAGAAGGCGGGGAGGATCCGGCGAGGTTCACCGTCGGACCCGACGGGAGGAACACCCGCTCCGCCGTGAAGCAGGTGGCATCCGGAAGGTTCGGCGTTACAGCCGAATACCTCGTGAATGCCGACGAGCTCCAGATCAAGGTCGCCCAGGGCGCCAAGCCCGGCGAGGGCGGACAGCTGATGGGATTCAAGGTGGACAAGGTCATCGCGGCCACCAGGCACACGATCCCCGGCATCACTCTCATTTCACCTCCGCCGCACCACGACATCTATTCGATCGAGGACCTGAAGCAGCTGATCTACGACCTCAAGTGCATCAATCCGAAGGCCAGGGTCAGCGTGAAGCTGGTGTCCGAGGCCGGAGTCGGCACCGTCGCCGCGGGAGTCGCGAAGGCCGGCGCGGATATGATCCTGGTCTCCGGAGGGGACGGGGGAACGGGTGCGAGCCCTCTCTCGTCGCTCAGGTACGCGGGATCCCCGTGGGAGACCGGATTGGCCGAGGTGCAGCAGGCACTGGTCACCAACGGTCTGAGGGGAAGGGTTTCGGTTCAAGCGGACGGGCAGTTCAAGACCGGACGCGATGTGATCGTTGCAGCTCTCTTGGGAGCGGAGGAGTTCGGCTTCGCCACGGCGCCCATGGTCGCCATGGGATGCATCATGTGCAGGAAGTGTCAGACCAACGCCTGCCCCGCGGGGATAGCGACGCAGGATCCCGAGAAGAGGAAGAAATTCTCCGGTACCAAGGACGACATCGTCCGCTACTGGAGGTTGATGGCGGAGGATGTGCGTTCCCGTTTGGCTC
>CAVABN010000078.1:0-6469 GCA_963586845.1 Bifidobacteriaceae bacterium | reverse complement strand
CTCTGGAGGTAGGGTGTCATGAACGTGTTGTCCACGATGGTCAGCGACCCGTGTTTCTTCGCGACATCGGACACCATGCGGATGTCCGTGACGGTCATCAGCGGGTTGGCGGGGCTCTCGATCAGAACGGCCCTGACATCGTCGCCGAAGCTCGCGTCCAGGACCTCCTCGGACGTGGTGTCTATTATGGAATAGGATATCCCGAAGCGGGCGAACACCTTGTCGAGGACCCTGAACGTCCCTCCGTAGACGTTCTCGGAGATCAGGATCCTGTCCCCGCTGCCGAATAGGGATATCACGGCGGTCAGGGCGGCCATCCCGGATCCGAAGGCGAATCCCGCTTTCCCTCCCTCCAGGTCCGCGATGAGCTTCTCCAGCGCCTCCCTGGTGGGGTTGCCGGTCCTGCTGTACTCGTACCCCCTCATCCTCCCTAGTCCGTCCTGCTTGAAAGTCGACGTCTGGTAGATCGGCACGTTGACCGCGCCCGTCCTCTCGTCCATCGGGATGCCGCTGTGGATCACCGATGTCGCCATGTCCCTGAATCCAGTCATTCGGATGCCTTCCGACGGGTCCGAACCCGTCATTTCCTAATTTCCGACTATTCCTATATGATATAAGTAGTTTTACGGGAAGCCGAAAGAGGCGCCCCTGTCGGTCGGAACCGGCGAAATAAGGATGAAGAATGTGACGTCCGCTGCTCCGAGCGTCCGTATTGCGCGCGACCGCGCGCGTAGGGATAGATAATAAGAGAAGAGGCGGGGGATCGCTCCCCCTGTTGAACGTTTAGTGGCATCCGCCGCCGCAGGAGGCGCAGCCGTTGAAGTCGGGGTTCCTGATGGTCAGGCCGGTCCCGAAGTTGGGGTCGTCGATGAATTCGATGACGCACTTGTCGAGCTCCTCCTTGGTGACGTCGTCGTAGTACATCTCGAAGCCGTTGGCGGTCTTGTCCACGATCTCTCCCTCGTCGGGCTTCTCCTTGAAGGACATCCCGAACTGGGGACCGGAGCAGGCCTGTCCCGACAGGTAGATCTTGATGCCGTAGCCGACCTTCTGGTTCTTCTCGAGAAGATCGTTGATGAACTTCTCCGCATCAGGTGTGATGGAAACCATGTTATCGTCTCCCGATTCGTCGATTTAGTATTTAAACAATTTTTAACGGCGTTTATTCATTGCTCCAGGTCTATGCCGAAGTTCGCCGCGAACTTCCTGAACGCGTAGGATTCCGCGCGGGTCATGGACATGTAGGCGCCGATCATCATCGCCTCGAACACCTCGTCCCTCGTGGCTCCCGCCGCGACGGCCTGCTTGGTCTGCACGTCGATGCAGTACTCCCCTCCGAGCGCCGTGGCCGCGGATACGGCGCACAGGCACTTCTGCTTCCTGTCGAGGTCCCCCTTCTCGAGAACCGCTTTCCCGAGGTTGCCCATGGGCACGAACACGTCCGGCCTTTCGCTGAGAACCTGGTTCACCACGGGCACGAAACCGTACTCGCGGCGGATCGATTCGAGCATCTTCTCCACGATCTCCCTCTGCTTCGGATCCTCTTCCATGGGCCCGGAAACGCTCCGCGGAGCATAAAACCCCGCCTCCGGACCCCGGTATACATTTCGAAGAGTTTCAGGTCATACTGACTGCACTGGTCTCCTTTAAGAGACGAACGCGATTCTTCTGCGACTGCGGCGGAGAGCCGCAGGAGACCAAAGATTTGGACAACGAAGAACTGACTCGGCTTTTCGCCGCAGCAGGGAGGAGATTCGGATTCTCGGACGTCAAGGCGGACTTCGTCGCCTTCCCGGACTTCCGGATCAGGTGGACCAGGAACTTCAAGTGGGCGGTGTTCGAGATCACCGATTACGTGGCCGACGCCCCGCCCGACATGGTCGCGGCGATCGCCGAGGTGATCTTCACCAAGATCAGCGGGGACGACGCCAGCTACAACGGCAGCATCTGCAAGTGGCTGACCGACCCGGAGTTCCTGGCGAAGAAGCAGCCCGTCTACCTGGAGAGGTTCCCCGGGTTCAGGAGGGACCCGAAGGGCCAGGTCTTCGACCTGGCGGCGAGCTACGAGAGGCTCATCTCCATGGGGCTGGCCACGAGGGACCCGGAGCTGATCATCGGCTGGGCCCCGGCCAGGACCAGCAGGTGCATCGGGAAGTCCAGCGTCCTGTTGAAGACGGTGGCGATGTCGGACATCCTGGACGACGAGGTCGTCACCCAGGAGCTCTTCGACTACTGCCTGTACACGCAGGTGGCCCACGTGAGCATGGGGTTCAACCCGGAGATCGGGAGGAGGGGCGCGGAGTACGACGCGCTGCTGTCGAAGCACCCGAACAGGATGGCCATGGATTCCGAGCTCAGGAGGCTGAATGTGCATTTCTGAGAAGAGGGAGTGTCCCCCGTGCGCTAACACGCCCGGTCATCGTCCGGCGGTGACGCCGGCCTCGGGGCGCTGACTTGCGCAGGGGGTGTGTGTCGGGCCCCGCGTTGTCTCCCGGTCATCGCCGCGGCGACGCGCCGCACGCTCCCGCGAGTTCCCAAAAATTTGGGACGGGGCTCTGTCCGCCGTCCCGTGCACATGGCGTTCACGCGATCGCGCCCCTCCGCCGGTACGGCACGGAGGACACCGGGACAAACGTATTTAGCCGATGCGGGGGGAGGACACCCCCCGCGATATACGGCATTCGACGTCCCGGGAAGGGTGTGCGGCGGTATGTACGAGGAATAATCGTACATTCGACGTAATCCTACTGATTCCGTGGTGGATTCGACGCTCTTTTTCGAATATCGAAGGTTTGTTTACGAATTTTGCTTCTATTTTACGAAATCTGAAGAAAGATTTTTAAGAGAAGTTCAGGATACGCGCCCCATGAAGGAAATTATCAGTCCTGGCTCCATTGCCATCATCGGCGCGTCCAACGACGAGACGAAGCTGGGAGGCATGCTCGTGAAGAACATGCTCGATGCGGGATTCAAGGGAAGACTGTACCCGATCAACCCCAAGGGCGGGGAGATCATGGGCCTGAAGGCCTACCCGTCCGTGACGGACATCGGGGAGCCCGTGGACCTGGCGGTTTTCGCCGTGAAGGCCGCCCTCGTCCCCGGCGAGGTGGCCAAGCTCAAGCAGGCCGGCATCGGATACGCGACCATCCTGACCGCGGGTTTCAAGGAGGACTCCCCCGAGGGCGCTGAGCTCGAGAAGGAGCTCGTCAAGGTCGCCAAGGAGTCCGGGGTCCGCTTCCTCGGACCCAACTGCTTCGGGGTCATGTGCTCCGGCAAGGGCATCAACGCCACCTTCGCCCACCTCCTCCCGGAGAGCGGGAACATCACCATCTTCTCCCAGTCCGGCGCTGTCGGATCGTCCATCATCGACTGGGCCGTGAAGAACAAGGCGGGGATCGCCAACTTCATCACATTCGGGAACAAGGCCGACATCGACGAGGCCGACCTGCTCGCCGACATATCGAACGATCCCGAGACCAAGGTCATCGGGATGTACTGCGAGGGCATCTCCAACGGCGAGAAGTTCGTCAAGGCCGTGGAGGACATGCCCGTCAAGAAGCCCATCGTGGTATTCAAGTCCGGAAGGACCCAGGCCGGTTCCGCCGCGGCATCGTCGCACACCGGATCCCTGGCGGGATCGGACGCGGTCAACGATGTGATCTTCAAGAAGCTCAACATCTTCAGGGCACTGGACCTGGACGAGATGTTCGACGCGCTGTCCGTGTTCAGCATGTGCAGCCCCATGAAGAAGGACGGCATCGCGATCATCACCAACGCCGGCGGTCTCGGAGTCATGTCCGCGGATGCGGCTTTCGATGCTGCGAACATCAACGCCGTCAAGTTCTCCGAGGAGACCATCGAGGAGATCAAGAGGCGCGTGCCCACCGTCGCCGGTCTCACGAACCCCATCGACGTGCGCGGGGACGCCAAGCCCGAGTACTTCAAGGAGGTCATCGACATCGTGACCAAGGACCCCAACGTGGGCGGACTGGTCATCATGGGATCCCCGCTGGACACTGCCGATCTCGAGTCGGTCGCCAAGATCATCGTCGAGATGAGGGACGACATCCCCGTGCCCACCGTCGTGTGCTTCGCCGGCGGACACAAGTGCGACAAGGCCAACGCCATCCTCAAGGAGGGCAAGGTGCCCACCTATCCCACTCCCGACAGAGCGATCCACGCCCTGTCCGTGCTCAGGACGTACACCATCAGGAAGGACGAGCACCACGACCCGCTCAACGTCCCCGCCGTCTCCGGCAGGGCGACCTCCGAGAAGATCATCGCCAAGGTCAGGGCCGAGGGACGCGGATCCCTCACGGAAGCGGAAGGGAAGGAGATCTTCGCCGCCTACGGCATCCCCACTCCCGGGGAAGCGCTGGTCAACAGCGCCGACGACGCCGCCAAGGCATGCGACAAGATCGGATACCCCGTGGTCATGAAGATCGTCTCCCCCGACATCCAGCACAAGACCGATGTCGGAGGGGTCGTCGTCGGCGTCAAGGACGCCGATGCGGCGAAGGCCGCCTACGACAAGATCATGGCGTCCTGCACCAAGGCCGTCCCCAACGCGAGGATCGACGGCGTATCGATCCAACAGATGGTCTCCGGACAGGAGGTCATCCTGTCCATGATCAGGGACCCGCAGTTCGGACCCGTCATCTCCTTCGGTCTCGGCGGGATCTATGTGGAGATCCTCAGGGAGATCTCCCAGGCCCATGTGCCCATGACCGAGCAGCAGCTCGACGGCATGATCAAGAGCACCAAGGCCTACAAGCTCATGTCCGGCGCCAGGGGACTCCCCGAGGCCGACATCGACGCCATGAAGGACGTCATCAAGAGGATGGTCCTGATCGCCGTCGAGAACCCGGAGATCCACGAGCTGGAGATCAACCCGGTCATCGTCGGGCTCAAGGGCAAGGGCTGCTGGGCCGTCGACGCACTGTGCACACTCGTCAAGGAGTGATAACGGGGGGTCCGGGAAGGGCCCCTCGGAAACCATTTTCTTTTATACGGACCGCCCGATTGGCGGTCCATGGCATCCGAACTCGTTTTCGTCGGTCTGGGTCTCAGCGGCGCGGACGGAATGACAGTCAAGGCGCTCCAGGCGCTGAGGGAATGCGACAAGATCTACGCCGAGTTCTACACTTCAGTTCTGATCGGCACCAAGCCGGAGGACCTCGAAGCGGTCATCGGGAAGAAGATCCACATCCTTTACCGCTCCCAGGTCGAGGAGTGCGACGACATCATCGAGGATGCCAGGACCATGAGGGTCGGGTTCATCACCGCCGGCGACACCATGTCGGCCACCACCCACGTGGACCTGAGGATACAGGCCTCCGAGGCCGGGATCCCGGTGCGCGTGTTCCATGGGATTTCTATCTTTTCTGCATGCCCGACGTCGCTCGGACTGCAGCACTACAAGTTCGGAAGGACGGTGACCCTGCCGTTCATGGAGGAGAACTACCACCCGAAGTCCCCCTACGACCACATAATGGAGAACAAGAAGCGCGGTCTCCACACGATGATCCTGCTGGACATCCGCGCCGACGAGCTGCGTTACATGACCGCCCACCAGGCGATCCAGTGGCTCATCTCCGGGGAGGAGGAGTGGAAGGAGGGTCTGATCGACGATAAGACCCTGCTCTGCGTGGCGTCCAAGGTCGGTTCGCCGGAGGAGAAGGTGTTCGCCGGGTACCCGCAGGATCTGCTGAAGATGGACCTCGGGGAGCCGCTGTTCACGCTGGTCCTTCCGGGCAAGCTCCACTTCATGGAGGCGTTCGCGCTGGTGAAGTTCGCCGGGGCCCCCGAGGAGATCATAGAAGAGGAGTGAATTCTCTTTTTCTTAGGGTCCGGGACGGCCGGGCATGCATCCATCAGGTCGTCTTTTGTTACCGCTTCCGGGGCCAAATGGCGATAGCCAGCATATACGCCTGGGGGTACCTGGGACGGGATTATCCATCCAACTCTTAAAATACGATGGACTAGGATACTTCATCCAACGGACGTTTGCGTCCGGGTGGTTTGAATGGACAGCAAGAAGAAAGTTATCATCGTGGTAGCTGTCGTCATTGTTCTCATTGCCGCCGTTTTCGCCGCTCAGGCATTGAACGACAAAAATGAGAGCAAGAACACGTATTACTTCTACCTCGATGGGATGGACAGCAACAACGGATGGTACTCCGCTGATGCGACGAACATTGAGGACGCGTTCCTCGAGGCGATGGAGTCTACAACTCTCACCGTCAAATTGGACAACGGGTGGATAACAATTGACGAGTGTCCTGCCAATTGGGATTCAGCGACCTCATCTGGTGTTGGACTCGGGATATTTGGATACACATCTACCGATGTTTCTCAGCCCAGTGCGTACTGCTTTGGATCCGGCCCTGTGATTAGTGACCTCAACACGAACATCGTGTACATCACGTATTCCAAGTATACGTACGGTGCGAGCGGGACTGTATACGAG
>CAVABN010000077.1:0-6842 GCA_963586845.1 Bifidobacteriaceae bacterium | reverse complement strand
CCTCATCCCCCATAGTACCCCAAATGAGGTATAACTATTTCAACATTTGGCAGACACCGATGGACATGTGCCAGACTTCGGAAGATCGAAGGAGGGTCAAGAAATCGGGCAGGAGTTATACCACACTGCCCGAGAATTAGAGTTACAAAGCTGAGCTGCGTGCTCGGATGCTCCGAATCCGCCCTCAACGTCTCCCTCCGCACGGCGGAGAGGAACATCTTCGAATTCTACCGCACCATGAGGTTCGGTTCCAGGCTGTCCACCTGCGACCAGGAGTGAATCACTGCTTCGCCACGAAGGCGTAGAACTCCAGCGGGACGTCCCCCGTGTTGGTCAGGGAGTGCGTGGAGCCTTCGGGGCAGTGATGGCAGACGCCCGCGGTCAGCTTCTCCTCGACGCCGTCGCATATCGCGACCCCGGTGCCCGCGGTGATGAATATCGTCTCGCAGGAGCCAGTATGGGTGTGGGTCCCGATGGATGCCCCGGGTCCGAGGAACCCCTTCATGATCCTGTTGCCGTTCACGACGGTCATTCTGGCGACAGTGTCGCCGTCCCCTCCGTAGAAGGAGTTGATCACGGATTCATCGAGTTCGTCGAAAGATATGCGCATGGCGCTCCGGATGTGCGGATGGAGGATAAAACCGACGGATGCAAGGATTGAAGGACGGGTCGCACTGTTACCCGTCAGGAAGAAGGCGCTCTGATGATGGATTGGATCCTGTTCGCATTGGGCTCGGCGTTCTTCGCGGGAGTAACCTCCATACTCGCGAAGCTGGGCGTGAAGACCGTGGATTCGACCCTCGCCACGGCGATACGCACGGTCGTCGTCCTGCTGTTCTCTTGGGTCATGGTCCTCCTCGTCGGATCCCTGGATCAGATCGGTTCCATAGACGCGTACACGCTGACGTTCCTGATCCTGTCCGGATTGGCCACCGGGGCCTCCTGGCTGTGCTTCTTCAAGGCTCTGGAACTGGGAGATGTGAGCAAGGTCGTCCCCATCGACAAGTCGAGCCTCGTCATCACCGTCGTTCTCGCGGCGATATTCCTCGGAGAGGGAATCTCCCCGTTGGGCGCGGTCGGCGTCCTGGCCATAGCGATAGGCACCTTGGCGGTCGCTGACCGCAAGGAGCCCACGGAGCACTCCGGTCACGGGTGGCTGTTCTACGCCTTCGGTGCCGCGGTGTTCGCCGCTGCGACATCCATCCTCGGGAAGGTCGGGATAGAGGGCGTGGAATCCAATTTGGGCACCGCCATCCGCACGGTGGTGGTCCTCGGAATGTCGTGGATGATGGTGTTCGTGACCGGCAAGAACCGCAGTCTGAGAACCCTTCCCCGCAGGGAGCTCGGGTTCATCATCGCCTCCGGGTTCGCCACCGGCGCGTCGTGGCTGTGCTTCTACCGCGCCCTGCAGGACGGTCCGGCCAGCATCGTCGTGCCCCTGGACAAGCTGAGCATCGTGGTCACCATGGTATTCTCGGTCCTGCTCCTCGGAGAGAAGATCGGCCGGAGGGCACTCGTCGGGCTGATCCTCATCGTCGCAGGCACGATGCTCATGCTCCTGCGACGTCCGGAAGGCCGTTTCGAACATGTTCGCATCATCCATTATATCCCCATCCGTCCGATATCATTCGCAGTGGTCCGAAGAGCCTTTCCGTTTTACCGAAGGAGAAGGATTGGAATGACCATAGACGAGGGAAAGAAGAAGAAGACCCTGTCCTACAGATGGATGATATTCATCGTCCTGGCGATAGCGTACTTCTTCGTATACTTCCACAGGACGACAGGCGGAGCCATCTCCGACAATCTTCAGTCGTTCTACGGAGTCGGTACTGCTTCGGTCGCATTGCTCGCTTCCGCGTACCTGTATGCCTACACATTGATGCAGATCCCCAGCGGTATCCTGACGGACCGCATGGGTCCGAGGAAGGCGGCGACGATCTTCGTGTTCCTGATCGCCGTCGGTTCCGTGCTGAGCGCGATCTCCGCCACCACCGAGAACTTCACGCTCATGATCGTCGGAAAGTTCATCATCGGAATCGGCGCGGCCGTCGTGTACATCCCGATCATGAAGATCCTGGCGGTCTGGTTCAGGAAGAACGAGTTCGCCTCCATGAGCGGCGTGCTGCTTCTGGTCGGTAACGTCGGAGGGATCGCAGCCGCGACCCCGATGGTCCTCATGATGGACTCCCTGGGGATCCAGAACACCTACTTCGTGCTGGCCGTCATCACGGCCGTCATCGCCGGGCTGTGCTGGCTCGTCGTCCGCAACCACCCGTCCGAGAAGGACCTCCCCAGCATAGAGGAGATCGTCTCCGAGGAGACCGGTCAGCCGATCGGGGAATCCACATCCGCCAAGATGGGCACCGTCGAGGCCCTGAAGCTCACCTTCACCAGCGGGAGGAAGTTCTGGCCCCTGGCCATATGGTTCTTCTTCATGTACGGCACCATCATGCTCTGGCAGGCGTCCCAGGCGGGATCCTTCTACAAGAGCATCTACGACTTCAGCGGAAGCGACGCCGGACTCATGGTCACCATGGTCGGTATCGGGATGGTCTTCGGATGTCCCCTGGCGGGAACCCTTTCGGACAAGGTGTTCCACTCCAGGAGGAAGGTCCTGATCTTCGGTACGATAATCTACACCATAGTGTGGGCCGCGATCTGGCTCACAGCCGGGAACGACGGGATGGACAGCTTCGCCATACAGGCGGCTATCAACTTCGCGTTCGGATTCTTCGGAGGGTTCTTCGTCGTGTCCTATGCGCAGATCAAGGAGCTGTACCCCATCGCCATGGCCGGTACGTCGACAGCGGCTCTGAACCTGTTCCCCTTCGCGGGAGGTGCGATCCTCATCACGATCGCCGGGTTCATCATATCCGATAAGACGCTCGCGGAGTTCCAGACGCTCTGGATGATGGCCTTCGTCATGATGGTCGTCGCCTGCATATGCGCCTTCCTCTCCATCGAGAAGGGCTCCGACGAGAGCTGAGTCCTCCACAGTTAAACGGCTTACGGGGGACCTTCCCCCGGAAACTTGTTTATTTAAACCTTTTCTTTTATGCATCCATCCATGTCAGGACAGGTTCTGCCAAAAATTTCAGTACAGCAGAATGCAAGTGATTTCTTGCTGGCCTTGGCATTTTACCTCCTCAATCGAACATGTTCGTAGCGAGATTTATACATCCAACCGTATATATTGAATCTGGTAAAACGGAAAGCATGGAGCACAAGAAGGAGGAAACAGCTAATGACAGTAGAGGAGATCCTTAAGGAACTGGCGGACGCGGTCGTCGCCTGCGAGCCGGAGAGGGCCCGCGCGGCTGCCGAGAAGGCGCTCGCCGAGAAGGTCGATCCGGTATTGGCGATCAACGAAGGACTGGTCGTCGGCATGGGGATCATCGGGGACAACTACGCGAACCACACGATGTACCTGCCGCAGGTCCTCGTGGCCGCGCACAGCATGTACGAGGGACTCGACGTCCTTCTGCCAGCGATCCCGAAGGGCGATCTGGCGGATGCCAAGACGGCCATCACGGCGGTCGTGCAGGGAGATGTCCACGACATCGGCAAGAACATCGTGAAGACCATGCTCACCGCGGGAGGGTTCATAGTCAACGACCTCGGGAAGGACGTGCCGCCGGCGACCATCGCCGACACCGCCAAGAACGAGGGGACCAACGTCGCGTGCCTGAGCACGCTCATGACCCCCACCATGGACAACATGGAGGCGGCCGTGAAGATGATCATCGAGAACGGCTACCGCGACAAGATCATAATCACCATAGGCGGACCGCCCACCACCGACGGTTTCGCGGAGGAGATCGGCGCTGACCACAGGGACAAGGACGCCCAGGCCTGCGTCAAGTACGTCAAGAAGAGGATAGAGGAGGGGAACTGAAATGGCTATGTCTTGCAGAGACAGGGTGCTGGCGGCATTGAAGCAGGAGCCGCTGGACAGACCGCCGGTGGCGATATTCACCACCTGCGACACGATCGGGATGATGAAGGCCTGCGGGTCCTCATGGCCCGAGGCACACTCCGATCCTAAGAAGATGGCCACGCTGGGATGCGCCCAGGCGGACTATTTCGGTTTGGAGTCCGTGAGGGCCGGTTTCTGCCTCACAGAGGAGGCGGAGGCCCTGGGATGCCCGATAGACATGGGAACGAGCACCTCATCCCCCATGCTCAAGGGGCACCCGTTCACCTACAACCCCATGAAGAAGATCTACGACGAGCCGGACAACCTTCCCGACATCGACGAGTTCCTCAACACCGGGAGGGTCAAGACGGCCATCGACGCGATGGGCATCATGCAGAAGACCCACGGCGAGGACTACTGCATCATCGGAGGGAACACCGGACCGTTCACACTGGCAGGACATCTGCTGAACACGGAGAACCTGGTGTACTCCGTATGGACGGATCCCGAGAGGGCGAAGAAGTGGGTCGGCGCCATCGAGCCGTACTGCCGCGCGTTCGGTCAGGCTCTGCTCGACGGAGGTGCGGATGTCGTGCAGATGTCCGAGCCGTCCGCGTCCACCGACATCCTGGCGCCTTCGGACTTCCCCGTGCAGTCGGGACAGTTCGTGAAGAGGTGCCTCGGGGACCTGAAGGGCAACACCGTCCTGCACATCTGCGGGGACTCGGAGCACATCATCCCGTACATGTACGACACCGGCGTGACCGGGATCTCCGTGGAGGAGAAGGTCGACTCGTACCTGGCGAAGAAGATCTCCAAGAACAGGGGGGCCATCATCGGGAACGTCGGATGCGCCTTCCCGCTGTACAAGGGTACCCCGGCGGACGTCATCGCCGCCGCTCAGAAGAGCCGCGACGCGGGATTCAACAGCATCTCCGCCGGATGCGGTGTGCCGATCGGGACCCCGGACGACAACATCCGCGCCCTGGTCAAGGCCATCAAGGGCTGAAGCTAAACCGGCGGGGAGACCCGCCATTAACCGCGCCCCTGTTCCGAGGTCCCACAGGGATCGAGGACACCCTTTGCACCGGGGGCGCGGACCTGCATGATATTTCTCCATCCGCCGTCCGGAAGGGCGGCGGAACCCCCTTCACACGAAAACGACCTGCACCAGGACCATGTAGAGCACGGTTCCGACGCCGATGCTCAGGAAGATGTTCCTCTTCCACAGGTGCAGCGCGATGACCGTCACGCACGCTATGAGCTCCGGGAGCCCGTAGGGATAGGCGAGGACGGAGGTGGATTTGAGGCAGTAGACCACCAGCATCCCGATGATGGCCGGGGGCAGCACCTTCCCGATGTATTCGACCGTGGGCGGGATCTCCTTGCCCTTGGGGAACACCAGGAACGCGGCCGCGCGGGTGGAGAACGTCGCCACCGCGACCACCGCGATCATGATCAGGGACGGGACGGTATCGATCATTCCTTCTTCGCCCCCTCGGGTTCCAGCTTGTTCCTCAGGAAGAGCACGGCCGCGACCATGACGAGCATCGCGGGAAGGACGAAGTTGTCCGCCCCGAATACGATGAGGCAGACCAGCGCCGCGAGGACACCGATGAGCTCCGGCATCCTGTTGGTCCTCTTCTGCCACATCTCGATGAATATCACCAGGAACAGCGCGGTCATGGCGAATTCGATCCCCGTGGAGTCGAACACCACGGCGGTGGCGAGTATAGAACCAATCGCAGCACCGAGGACCCAATAGATGTGGTCCAGCAGGGTGATCGAGAACAGGAAGTCCTCCTCGTCGCACCCTTCGGGGATGTCGGTGGTGCAGATCAGCGAGTACGTCTCGTCGGTCAGACCGAAGATCATGTACCATCTCTTTGGGCTGAAGCGGTTGTACCTCCCGACGAGGGACAGTCCGTAGAACACGTGCCTGATGTTCACCATTATCGTCAGGAACACTGCCTGGATGAGCGAGAAGCCGGGCACGAAGAAGTTGACCGCCAGATACTGTCCGGATCCGGCGTATACGACGGTACTCACCAGGATCGCCCACAAGACGTTGTATCCGAGGCTGGCGAACATCACGCCGAAGGCGGCGCCCATGAACAGGTAACCCGTCAGAACGGGTATGGTGTAGGGGAACGCCTTCTTGATATTCGCCTTTAGATCGCCCATCGTATCTTCTGACGGCCCATCCTCTCCATGTATATAGCAGGGTGGGCCGTGGAAAGGGGTTTTTCATCTGATCTGAGAGGGGATCAGGCCCATTGCCAAGTGAATCCCCAAGTGAATCCGGTGTACTTCACGGACTTTGCTATGCAATCCGAAGGGGTCTCGTACACTATGTAGAAAGAGTACGTTCCTCCGCTCGCAATCTTGATGTCGCCGATGCTGGGCTTCCCCATGATCTTCGTGTTGAATGTGCTGGACACGTAATCGTAATCGTACAGGAGACCATCCGAACCGACCAGTTCGAAATCCGAGTACGACGGGGAGAATCCCTTCGAGTAGGCGTGATTGGTGACGGTGATCTCGATCACCCGGTATTCGAGACCGGACGACGGTTTGTCGTTGAACACGTAATTCGAGCTGGAAGACTTGTAGCTGAATCCGTTCTCGTATCCCGACACGTACCGGATCGAACCTTCGATCAGAGGGCACCATGTCGCATACAGCGTCTTATCCGACACGATGAAAGTCGGGCCCTTGCCCACCTCGTTGTATCCGCTGGTCGCAGAAGGGTCCGTGCTCCACCCTTTGAACACGTACCCATTCCTGGTCGGGGGGTTTGACAGGTCGACGGCGAGGTCGCTGTATTCCTCCACCTCCACGGATCCGGGGCAGTATCCTGTCCCTCCGTTCAGATCGTATGTGACGGTGTACGTTTCGGTTGTCACCTTATCGATGATCGTCATCG
>CAVABN010000076.1:0-6896 GCA_963586845.1 Bifidobacteriaceae bacterium | reverse complement strand
CCCGCCTCGGACGCGTCCTCCGGGATCGAGGTGACGGACGGCCTCGGGAACCAGTTCTCGTTCGACGGCCCCGTCGACAAGATAATCACCATCGGTGTCGGGACCACCGCGACAGCCATCCGCGTCGGAGCCCTCGACAAGATCGTCGTCTGCGACAGCTACTCCAAGACCAACACCGCATCGATATTCGACGCCCTCCGCGAGAAGATCGAGGCGGGGGAGATAGCCGCCGGGGGCAACATCTACTCCACCGGCAAGGCCCAGCTCCAAACGGACATCATCGACGCCGCGGACCCCGCCACCGGCACCTTCGACCGCTCCAAGGACGTGGTGTTCGTCACCGGATCCGACACCTACAGGGCGAACATCGTGCCGTTCCTCGAAGAGAAGGGCTTCAAGAACATCCTCCAGTGGTACGACATCAAGGAGTATTCGGACATCATCGGCTTCGCGAAGACGATATCCCTCGTCAGCACCGGCGAGGTCCACAGTTCCATCGGACAGATGGAGTACATGCTCGACCTTATCGACGACACCCTGAGGAAGGACGTCCTGACCAAGACCAAGGCGTTCTACGTCACGTACTCCGGCAACGCGTTCAAGGTCGGGAACACCGGATCGATCACCACGTCCATGATCGTCGCCGCCGGAGGCGACGCGATCACCATCGACTCGTCCAAGACCGGGACCACCTATGAGGCGAACCTCACCGAGCTCGTGGCGGACAACCCCGGCGTGATCATCTTCGCGGACAACACGATCGTCAAGAACGACGCCTACCTCTCGGACCTCCAGAAGAGGGTCGGGGATGCCAAGATCATCCCGCTCCAGGCCATATGGAACAACTACAGCATCGAGAGCATGGAAGGGGTCTGGACCATGGCCTGCGCCATGTACCCCGACCTGTTCGAGGGCGATGTGCCCGAGGTCCCGGAATCCGAGTCCAACACCATGCTGTACGTCGCGGTGGGCGCGTTCATCGTGCTGATCGTCGCCGTGGCGGCGTACATCTTCATGAAGAAAACCTCCTGAACGGGGGTAAAAACTCTTTTTAAACCCCTTTTCTCATTAAGCGGACATGAAACTCGGGAAGAGAACGAAGATCCTGGCGGTGCTCGCCGTCTTCATCGCGCTCGCTCTCTTCTGCGTGTTCATGGACCTCTCCTGGATATCCGCGGACAAGAGCTACACGTTCTCGCAGGTCTGGGATGCCCTGATGGGCAGGGGGACCTGGTCCTCCGACATCATCGTCAGGGAGGTCAACGCGCCCCGCGTCATCGCGGGACTGTTCATCGGTGCCGGATTGGCCGTGACGGGGGCCGCCATGCAGGCGGTGTTCAGGAACCCGCTGGCCTCGCCGTACATCCTCGGATTGTCGTCGGGTGCCTCGCTCGGTGCGGCGATCGGGATGATGTTCACCATCCCGTTCATCCCTTCGATCCTCGCCACGCCCGTTCTGGCGTTCTTCACCTGCTTCGGAACGATGGCCCTCGTCTACACGATGGCCCGCTCCGGAGGAGCGGTCAGGACCGAGACGCTGATCCTGTCCGGAGTGGCGGTGTCCTCGCTGCTCTCCGCTCTTGTTTCCTTCCTGACGTTCATCGCCGGGGAAAAGCTGGAGGGCATCGTCTTCTGGTCCATGGGGAACCTCGGCAACGCCGACATCGACGAGATCGCGTTCATAGCGCCGATAATCACCGTGTGCTCTCTGCTGCTCATCACCCAGGCCAAACCGCTCAACGCCATGATGATCGGAGACGCCCACGCGATGGATCTCGGTGTCGACGTCAAACGCACCAGGCTGTTCGTTCTCGTCATCTCAACGATGATCGTCGCCGCTGCGGTGTCCTTCGTGGGAGTCATCGGATTCATCGGATTGGTGATACCGCACATCCTCCGCATCCTGCTCGGACCGGACAACCGCGTCATCATGCCCCTGAGCATCGTGGCCGGCGCCTGCTTCATACTCATCTGCGACTACATGGCGCACATCATCGCCCCGGCCTACGGCACCCTGCCGATAGGTGTCGCCACATCCCTCATCGGGGCCCCGGTGTTCATCTACCTGCTCATCCGCAGGAGGAGGGAGGTGGGCTGGGGATGACGCTCGAGACGAAAGGTCTCACGTACACCTACGGCAAGCACCTGGTGCTGGACGGGGTGGACCTCCACGTGGAGGACGGGGAGATATTGGGGATCCTCGGACCCAACGGGTGCGGGAAGACCACCATGCTGAAGAACCTCAACAGGAACCTCTCGCCCCACGGCGGGTGCGTGCTGCTGGACGGGACGGACCTGGAGGAGATGACCAAGAAGGACATCGCCAGGACCATCGCCGTCGTTCCGCAGACCAACGAGGTGCGCTTCGCGTTCACCGTCAGGGACATGGTCTCCATGGGGCGCATGCCCTTCCAGGGGATGCTCGGCGGACCGTCGTCCAGGGACGAGGAGATCGTGGACGAGGCGATGGAACTCACCGGGATCTCCGGCATGAGGGACCGTCTGATCAACACCATGAGCGGCGGGGAGAGGCAGAGAGTGATCATCGCCCGCGCAATCGCGCAGGATCCCGAGATCATCCTGATGGACGAACCGACGCTGCACCTGGACATCAACATGCAGTTCGAGGCGCTGGATCTCGTGTCCGAACTGTCCCGGAAGAAGGGGCTGACGGTGGTCATCGTCTCCCACGACCTGCCGATGGTCGCCAGGTACTGCGACAGGATCGTCCTGATCCACGACAGGGGCATCTACGCCGAAGGGAAACCCGAAGAGATCCTCACTCCGGAGAACATGCGCACGGTGTTCAACATCGATGCGAAGTTCGAGATCGACGAGCGCGGCCAGAAGACGGTCAGGCTGTTCGGGGCCTGTCCGAGGCAGTGAACGTTCGCTGAAAAGCAATATTTAGTTTTTTCCGCATCAGTTCATATCATCCGATGCGATGCTGTCATCCATGAGCAGCACACAGACGTATACCCTCATGCACAAGGATATCGAGGTCGCAGACCTCGTCTGCACCAAGGATGAGGATCAATTCTTCTCCGTCGAGAAGATCGAGAACGTCCGGAATCCGGAACACATGCCCTACGGGATCCGGATTAACGGGGTGTGGAACAGGTCGGCATTCACTGACTGGCTGGAGATCAGGAGCATCCCGATGTGGCGCGACAGGTCGCGCCTCTGGGACGAATACAGCGATTGGGGACCCAACAGATACGTGATGGAGACGATGGGCTTCAGCCTCTCCGACCAGTACTGGTTCAGGCCGAAGGGTTCGTCCGTATCCTGGAAGGACGGCAACTTCTTCGAGAACCCGTTCTCCGACGACCTCGGAAGGATGCTCTTCAAGGAATTCGAAGGCGTAGAGGAGTGGGATGACACCCGCGAGAAGCTCCTCGAGATGAAGGTGGATATCCGCTCCCCCGACCTGTCGACCGACGGGAACCTGATGAAGAGATGGATGGCCGTCGACGGCGAGATGTGCCTGCTCAAACATGGTTACGAACCGTACTTCCAGGAGCCGTACAACGAGGTGGTCGCCTCGAAGATGATGGACCTCCTCGGGATCGAGCATGTGGCGTACGATCTGCTGGAGCGGAACGGCCTCGTCCTGAGCACCTGCAGGAACTTCGTCACTCCCGATACCGAGTACATCGGCGCGTACCGCGCCCTGAAGAGCATGAAGGAAGGCGACGATGAGAACGACTACGGATTCTTCGTCAGAGTCTGCAAAGAACACGGCGTGGACGCCGTACCGTTCCTGGACAGGATGATCACCATCGACTACCTGATGATGCAATCCGACCGGCATCCCAACAACTTCGGCATCATCCGCGATGCCAACACTCTGGAATGGCTCGGACCGGCTCCGATCTTCGACTGCGGAGGGTCGCTGTGGTTCCACACGGACGATGAGGATATCGGCAGCCCCGAAGCGCGCATCAAATGCAGACCCTTCCGCTCCGACTTCGAATCGCAGCTGAAACTCGTGACATCGTTCGATTGGCTGGATGTCGACAAGCTGGACGAGATCGTACCGATCGTCAGGTCGGTGTTCACCGAGGAGAACGGATGGCACAGATCGGAGCGCACGGAACTGATCGTCAAAGCCCTGGAACCCCGCATAGAACACCTGAAGAAAGTCGCGAAGAGCAGGTGACATCCCGGAACTTCGGAATCGTGCAGCCTGCACGTTCCGAAGTTCCAGGGCGATACACGGGGGCGACCCGTCGGTCACCTGGCCTCGAAGAACTGCTTCGCGAGCTCGCGGGCCCGTTCCTCGCCATCGGTGTTCTTGATATCGCCGACATCCGAGACTTTCGGAACCAGGACCTCCCCTGCGATCTCCGCTTTCATCAGCGCCATGGTCTTCTCGAAGGAGAAGCGGATGCCGTCGAAGGTCTCTTCGGTCTCTTCCTCGCAGCAGCTCAGGAGAGCGACCCTCTTGCCGGAGAAGACCTTCCCTGCGACATACAGGGAGAACCAGCGGTCGATGACGGCCTTGATCTGTGCGGGGAACGTGTACCAGTAGACCGGGCTCGCGATCACGATGCCGTCGGCATCGCAGAGGTCTTCCGCCACTTTCTCGAAATCATCGCGGAACACGCAGGCCCCTTTCTTCATGCAGCCGTAGCAGCTGCGGCATCCGCCGATCTCCATGTCCGCCACATCGTATTCTGTGACGGAGGCGCCGGCCTTTCTCGCTTCCTCTGCGAAGGCGGCGGCCAGCGTGCTGGAGTTTCCGTTCTTGCGGGCACTCGCTTTCAGAATCACGATCTTACTCATCTTCCATCCTCCTGTCGGAGTCCGACGCCTGTATTTGATATGATTGAGCGGGAGTGAAGCGCGCTGTCTGTGTCGGGCAGTGCGGTTTCTATCCGGATGGGCGTTCGAGACTCTGTCGAAGGGGATCCGCCACCTGTCCGCCCAAAGCGTGTTTTCAAACAATTGATATACAGTAACGTCATACCCATTCACGACGCAGGAGACCTCATGAAATACACCCTTATGCACAAGGACATCGAAGTCGCAGATGTCGAGATTGATACGATTGGGACCATGAACAAGATCTACGAGACGAAAAGAGTAGATCACATGCCCTACGGAACAACTTGGAACGGTACCGGCTTCATCAAAGGATTGGCATTATGGTGGAAATATAGGTCCATCCCTGCAAGTCGCGGAAGCCTGCAGACCCTCATGGAGACGCTGGGCTTCGATGACACCTCGGAACTCCTCACGAAATCGTTCGGACTAAGCCTGTCGGATCAATACTGGATAAAGCCTGAAGGCGCCCCGATAACATGGGCACAGGTGAATTTCTTCGAGAATCCGTTCTCTGAAGACGTAGGGGACCTCCTCTTCGGAGAGCAGGTGAAGTACGGCGAAATCGACCTGATTTCTCCAGATAACACCTCCGAAGGCAATCTCAAGAAGAAATGGAAGATCATCGACGGAGAACGTTGCCTCCTCAAATCCGGAAGCACCCGCGTATCGCAAGAACCCTACAACGAAGTAATCGCGTCCAAGATACTGGATGTCCTGGGTATCGAACACACCGAATACAGCCTCATCTATGATATGAAGGAGTATCTGAGCTCCTGCGGATGCTTCGTCGATACAAACACCGAGTTCATCAGCGCAGATCGCGCAATGAAATCTGTCAAAAATGGAAACGAAGTATCGAAATACACCTTCTATGTCAAATTGTGCGCAGACCATGGTCTCGACATCGTTCCATTCCTGGACAGGATGATCACATTCGATTATCTCGTGGCGAACACAGACCGCCATCTGAACAACTTCGGAATCATCCGTGATGTGGAAACGCTCGAATGGTTGAAGCCAGCACCGCTCTTCGACAACGGCGGATCTCTTTGGTACGACTTCCCCATGGAGGACATATCCCCGTATGCGAATATCGGCTGCAAACCGTTCAAGGAGACATTCAGGGAGCAATTGGACCTCGTCACATCCTTCGACTGGCTCGACACGGACAAGCTGGATGATATCATCCCGATCGTCAGGTCGGTGTTCACCGAGGAGAACGGTTGGCACAGGTCCGAACGCACCGAGCGCATAGTCGAATGCCTGCAGCCCCGCATTGCCCGTCTGAAGAAGGTCGCGGGGGTACGTCGATCGCCGGGCCGTACCTCCGCAATGTTCTTAAGCGAGTCCTGCGGAATGGGGGTCATGCGTTGGATGCTCCGCTCCAAGATCCACAGGGCCACCGTCACGCAGACGCGCCTCGACTACGAGGGCAGCATCACCGTCGACGAGGACCTCCTCGACCGCTGCGGCATCTGGGTGGGCGAGAAGGTCACCATAGCCGACGTGGACAACGGCAGCCGTTTCGAGACGTACACGCTCCCCGGCGAGAGGGGCAGCGGGATAATCGCGATAAACGGCGCGGCCGCCCACCTGTGCAACGAGGGAGACAAGGTCATCATCATGGCCTACGAGCTCGTCGACGAGCCCATACACGCCAAGGTCCTCCTGGTCGATTCCGAGAACAAGGTCGCCAGGGAGCTGATTTATTGATCTCGGCGTACTCGGACGGGGGCTCCAGAGGGAATCCCGGGGCATCGGCGTTCGCCGTCGTGATCGTGAAGGATGGTAAGATCATCCACGAGCACGCGGAGTTCCTGGGCACGCACACCAACAACTACGCCGAATACCGCGGTCTGATCGCAGCGATATCCAAAGTGATCGAGCTCGGCGAGGATTCCGCGGAGTTCGTGATGGATTCCCAGCTCGTGATCAGGCAGATGAGGGGCGAGTACAAGGTCAGATCCCCGGATATGAAGGCCCTCTACGACGATGCGAAAGCATTGTCATCACTCATACCTCACGTCTCCTTCCGCAACGTGCGCCGCTCCGAGGAGTTCATACCC
>CAVABN010000075.1:0-6929 GCA_963586845.1 Bifidobacteriaceae bacterium | reverse complement strand
TTGCGGCACAGGTCGATGATTCCCGCACCCTCCAGCCAGGATATGGCCGGTCCGAACTCCCTCTGACCGTATCCGGAACCTACCGAGACATCGGAATACAGGAAGGACGCGTTCCTCTCGCGGCTCAGCTGGCGCGGGATGGAGTCCAGGCACTGCTCTATGCGGATCCTGTCGGTCGGGTCCCTGACGTACCTGGCGATGTCGTCCGACAGGAGCTTCATTATGCCCTCCAGCTCCTCGTAGGAGTCCTTGTACATGCGGGTCTTGGAGTACGCGGATACGGCGGCGGGCATCCCTCCGATAACGACGAACCTTTTGAACAGGTCGTTGAGCTGCTTCAATACGAAGTTATCGAACGGCTTCATCTCCGATACGTGCGACCGTACGGTCTCGGTCTGGGCGTGGGAGAAGCCCATCGCCCACAGGAACTCCTCGAAATCCATCGGCGCCATGTATTCCGGCTGTATGGAGCCCATGGGCGTCAGCCTGCGGTCGCCGACGACCTCGGACAGGACCGATCCGGAGCATGCGATGTCGCATCTCCCGTCCTCGACCAGCGGTTTCAGGGCGGAGAACGCGCCGGGGCAGCATTGGATCTCGTCCAGGAAGAGGAGGCAGCCTTCGATGTCTTTCCCGGGGAATGTGAAACTCAAATTCTCGAACACCGCGTCCGCGGACAGGTCCCCTTCGAAGATGGATTTGTAGTTCGGACGGTCCTCGAAGTTGATCTCTATGACGGAGTCGTACCTCTCCGCGCCGAGTTTCCTGATCGCGTACGATTTCCCCACCTGGCGGGGGCCGCGGAGGACCAGGGCCTTGTGTTCCTTGTTTTCGGACCAGTCCTCCAGGACCTTGTCGATCTTCCGCTCCATGGTTCTTCGGATGGAGTACGGGGCTTTATAAGTATCCGTGAAAAAGCAGTAAAACTGCGGATATCATCCGCGATTTAGCAGTGAAATCACGGATGTTATCCGTAAAAAAGCAGCAAAATCGCGGATGGGTGTCCGGGCCTGGTCATTCTTCCGCGGACCGTCTGATGCAGTCCAGATGGTACCTGACGAAGTACGTGAGGTCGTTGTCCGACTCCGACATGCGGTACGCCTCGAGGTAGCGCCCCTTGGTCCTCCCGATGACCGTGGATATCGGTATCCAGCGGATATCGCGCCCTCCGGCGAGGGAGCACCGGTAGAACATGACGCGGGCCGTTCTGCCGTTCCCGTCGACGAACGGATGGATGTGGCCGATCATGAAGTGGATCACGATAGCCCTCACGACCGGGTGGAATCCCGGGTCTTCCGCGAACCTGCAGAGGTCATCGATCATCCCCGGGATGTCCTCGCAGGGCGGAGGGACGTAGCAATCGCCCCTCTCCCCCAACGGGTCCCCGACGACGATGTCATCGCTCTCTCTGAAGCGACCCTCCCATTGAGAATCGTCCATGGTGCCTTCGGTCACCGTGCGGTGGACCGTTCCGATGAGGTCGGGTGTGAGCTTGCTGCCGTCTATTTCCAGCATCGCCCGGTAGTCGTCGGCGATCATCCTCTCGCTGAGGTCATTGGGCTCCCGGCCGGAGAGCAGCATGTCCTCCGCGACATCCGTCGGGGTCGTCGCGCCCTCCGTCTGACTCGATGCGATGGCCTCAGCGATTATGGAGGGCTCCGATTCCCCCGTGCCGAGTCCGTCGATGAAGCGGAGGTCATCGAGCATCCCTTCCGTCAGATTGAGCGTGAATCTCCCGCACCCGATCGCGATGACGGATGCGGTGCGGGCCCTGAGGTCCCTCATGATTTTCCACACGGTGCCAGCATCGTACGGTTCCGGCGTGCGGTAGTAGACCTCCTCCCAGCTCAGGTACCTGCGGTTGTACTCCTCCGCGAGGGAGAGGATGCCCTCGTCCGCCATGAGCGATGCTATCTGCTCCTCGGATGCGTCTGCAGGGATCGGGATCCTCCTCATGGGTGGGGGATGGCAGTGCAATTTATCAGTATTTCGCAAGAATTTGTCGTTACGCACGAATCATAATCTTTATATGCAGGGAGTGAATCCACGGGATGCCCGTGTGGACGTAGTGTAGCTGGTTATCACTTAACCTTGCCAAGGTTAGAACTCGGGTTCGAATCCCGGCGTCCGCACTCATCTCCCAAAATTCTCCGATCACCGAGAGGTCTGTTCCGAACCCCATCGGTTTTCCTTGAACGCATCATTGGTTTCGAAGCGTTCGTCGAACAGCTCGTCCGCCGTATCCTCGTCGACGCCCCAATCCTGCAGGTTCTCCGGGCCGTCCCTGAACGCATAGTCCGCGATCTTCCGGCCCCAATCCTCCGAAGGCTTCTGACCCGGTTCGTAAAGGCAGTACGAACCCATGTTCGAAGAGAGGTCGAGGATGACCTTCTGGAGGTTCCTGAACCGCCATCTGGCTCTCACGAGTTCGATGATCAGCTCATCCTTCGTCAGCTTCTCCAGTTCTTCCCACTCGCTCATCGCAGATCCCACCCCACGAGATCCTTCGACGGATCGGTTATGACGCCCTCCTCGCGGAGCCTGCGGTACGCTTCGACGGACTGCTCCTCGTCCAGGCCGTAGTGCATGGGACAGTAGGGGTCGAAGTCGTCCCTGTCCTCCCAGCTCTCGTACGCGCGCTTCGCGATCCTGTACGCCCATTCATCCGATGTGGTGCCCTGGCACATGTCTTCGTCATCGGAGAACAAAGGTATCTTCCGACCGACCGGGAAGTCCAATTCTACGATCGTGCGGAGCCTGTGGTCGATGAGACGGCGCTCGTACCTCTCCTTCACGAGTTCGATGATCAGCTCCTCCTTCGTCAGCCCCTCCAACTCCTCCCATTCGCTCGCCATATGCTTCCTCCCATGTCCTCGATACGCTAATCGCAAACCCCTCATAACCCCCTCCTCCGGACGCTCGGAATCGATATTCGATAGGCAGCATGCCAATCGGCCAATCGGTGGGATTTTATCGGAATCCGCCATCGCACCAATCATGATACAGTGTCCGCGCGGGACGAGGGATTTCCTCCCGGATGAGATGGAGAGGCGCAGGTTCTACGAGGGGAGGCTCAGGGAGACCGCCCGGACCTTCGGATTCAGGGAAGTTGAGACGCCGATCTTCGAGGATTCGGAGCTCTTCGTGCTCCGTTCCGGCCCCAACGTCCTCAAGGAGCTCTACGCGTTCGAGGACAAGGGCGGCAGGTCCATCGCGCTCCGCCCGGAGATGACCGCCCCCGCGGTCAGGATGTTCGTCAACGGCATGAGCAACGACCCGAAGCCGATCAAGATGTTCTACTTCGGGCAGTGCTTCAGGTACGAGAGGCCGCAGAGCGGCAGGTACAGGGAGTTCTTCCAGTTCGGGGCGGAGATCATCGGCAGCGCCACGCCGCAGACGGATGCGGAGGCCATAGCCATGGCGTCCGCCATGCTCGGCTCGCTGGGTCTCAAGGATTACAGGCTCCGCATCGGGCACATCGGGGTCCTCAGGCAGAGGATCGCCGACATCGGGGTTCCGAAGGAGAGGACCGCCGAGGTGCTGCAGAAGCTCGATAAGAAGCTCTACGACGAGGCCCGTCCGCTCCTGACCGAGATGGGCGTGTCCGAGCAGGACATGGAGGATCTGTTCGCTTTGACCGAGACCGTCGGAGGCACCGAGGTGCTCTCCAAGGTGCCCGGGGAAGCGGGAGACTGGCTCAGGCAGGTCGTGGCTTATCTGGACGCCATGGGCGTCCGCGACCTGGAGATCGACCTCGGGGTCGTCAGGGGATTGGACTACTACACCGGCATGGTGTTCGAAGCCGAAGCACCCGCTTTAGGAGCGGAGAAGCAGATCTGCGGAGGCGGATCCTACACGCTGTCGGAGCTGTTCGGAGGGGAGAGGGTGTTCTCCACCGGCTTCGCCATCGGGTTCGACAGAGCATTGCTGGCACTCGAGAAGGAAGGAGCCGTCTACCAGCAGAAGGGCATCGACGCCTACGTGCTGTGCGCGTCCGACGATGTGAGGATAGAAGCCGCGAAGATCGCCGCATCCCTCAGGGCCGAGGGCCTGTCCGTCGACCAGGACATCATGGACCGCAAGATGGCCAAGGCGATGAAGTCCGCCTCGACAGTACGTGCCAGATACGCTGTAATAGTGGGTGCCAGGGACCTCGAGAACGGGGAAGCCACGCTTCGTAATATGGAATCCGGCGAGCAGTCCCAGGTCAAGATAGGTGAACTCGCCTCGCGCATACGCGTGCGATGGGTATTATAAGGAATGCACAATCGGGTTGACCATCTCAGAGTGATATCATGGCGATATTCCTATCCGAAGGCGAGCAGGTCATACGCAGGTACAACTGCGCCAAGGTGGATTTCAAATCATCCGACAGCACCCTGGACGCGTTCGGACTCGGGCGCAGGCAGGCGACGACGGATTGCACCGTGACCGTGACGAACAAGCGCGTGATCTACTTCGCCGAGTCGGCGACGCCGTCGGACCGCACCCAGATGCCCTCGATGCACTCCCAGGAGGCGTTCGTCGACAGGATCGCGGCCATGGAGTTCATACAGGCGGAGAACAGGAGGCATTCCACGTTCCCGTTCGCCATGGCTATCGTCGGTCTCGTCGTCACGATCATGGCCCTCATGGCCGAGAAGACCGTCTTCCTCGTCCCGGGGATCGCGCTTCTCGCGATGGGTCTGGCTATCTTCGTCCCGTCCCTGCTCGTGGTCAAGCCCATGATGCTCATGAGGGTGAACACCACCGCTTCGGACGGAGGCATCCACGTCTCCGGTCTGAGCCCCCGCGAGGAGGACTCGCTGTCGTTCTACATGGTCCCCAACCCGGACTTCGTCAGGATGTCCAAGGAGATCGGCGCTCTCGTTCTGGATCTGCAGAACAGGGGCGACGAGTGCATCTCCGACTGGAAGGACGAATGAGCTCCGACACAGTCCTCGCCGAGGGCGAGGAGATAGTCCGCAGGTATCCTTTCACAGCAGTGGACAGGGTCGCATTGTTCGCCGGGGCCGTGGTGCCTTTGCCGGGTTCCGTCGAATCCGAAGGCGTGCTGACGCTCACGAACAAGCGCGTCCTGGTGGATCTGGAAGCCAATCAGAAGAGGAGCGGCAGCGCCGGGATGCATCAGGAGACCCGCCTGTCGGACATCTCGTCCATATCGTCGATGATGTCCAAGTTCGGGAGGGACCTCAGGGTCCCGATCCTGCTGATAATCGTCGGTTTCGTGATGATGTTCCTGCCGTACGTCTGCTTCGAGGAGACCGGCGCGCTGAATGTCGACGGCGAATACCAGGATGGATACAACGACGGCGTGGAGTATTCGTATCTCATCGAGTACATCCAGGCCATAAAGGACGGGAAGGTGACGCATTCCATCCCGTACGGTTACTATTACACGCTCCCGGAGCAGCCCTGGTCCGCGGAGTACTACAGCGGATACAACGACGGCGTGGCCGTCGGAAAGGAGAGGGCGGCGCAGGACATCGCGGCGGATGCGGAGTTCTCCGTGCCGAAGGATCTGCTCTCGCACAGCAACCCCACGGGCGTCGTTCTAGCCATCGCCATCATCGGAGCTGTCATCTTCGTCCTGGGTTCGGTGGTCTACGTGGTTTCCAACCGCACCAAGGATTGGGTCAACATCAGGTTCGGACAGGGTTCGACCGGGCTGTGCATCAAATCCTTCGATGGCGGATGGCGCGGGACCGGGTTCCGCGCGCTCACCGCCGAGGACCGCTATTGGGACATGACCCGCGAGCTGGGCGCCGCCATAGTGGAGATAAGGTGCCACAAGGAGACCCGCATGAGGGTCGTGGACGACGATGACGTGATCATCGAGGACACGGAAGAAGAGGAGCGCCTCGATGAGAGGGAGCAGCTCCCGCCCGCACCCGGATTCGACGATGACGACGATTCCGACGACGGGATGCTGATAATCGACGATGATGAGGACGATGGGCCGCGCATCGTCGGACCCTGGAGGGAGGACCCGTGAGGAAGATCGTTCTCGTTGTGCTCGCAGTCGCGCTGATGGCATGCGTGCTCGTCCCCTTCGGGGAGGCGGATGCAGATGATTCGACGACGTCCACCACGTCGTCTACGACCGCCCCGACCATCCCGGAAGGGGCCAGCGTGGTCGCATCCGGTTCGTGCGGCACAGGTAGCGGTGCGGCCGGCTGGACGTACAGGTACGGTCCTTCCGTGAATAGCCTGGAGATAAGCAACGGCAGCGTCGCCGTCAGGTCGAACTCCTGGGGTAGCTGGACGCTGTCCACGCTGGAGATCACCAAATCCGACGGGACGAAGGAGACCATCTCGGACATCCAGGCATACACTCCGAGCATCCTGTTCTCCGGGAATCCCGACCTGTCCATCAGCGGGAGCGTCACGGCCGATTCCACGGCCATGAGGTCGATCGATCCGAGGACCCTGACCACCGGGAGCGGGTTCACCTCGATCCCGGCGAGCATGTTCCTCAACTGCTCCAATCTGAGGACGGTGACGCTGAGCGACAGCGTGACGTCCATCGGCGCCAAGGCCTTCGAGGGATGCACCTCGCTCGCGTCGTTCGATGTCAAGAAGGCCACGGTCGATGCGACCGCTTTCAAGGGCTGCACGAACCTCAAGACGTTCTCGGCCACCGGGAGCTCCGCCTACGACATCGTCTCGGGCATGCTGTACACCCGCGGAGGGGACACGCTGTTCCTCTGCCCCACGGGGAAGACGGGCACGATAAAGCTCTCGGACCTACACGCGAACGCCAAGATCATTAACTTCGGCTACGCCGACGTGTTCTATTCGTTGGATATGCTTGGCAGCGACCGTTCCATAACGTTCGCCGATGGGGTCGACACCAAGGACATCAAGGCCAGAGGACTTCTCTACTCGTCCCTGGGCATGAAGACCTGCACGGTCGCCGAGACCGGCAC
>CAVABN010000074.1:1958-7177 GCA_963586845.1 Bifidobacteriaceae bacterium | reverse complement strand
GGTCATGCGACCGCCTCCCAATCATCGGCGAGCATGTCGTCCGAGCTGAGCGCGATGTTGACCTGCACCTGCCCGCGATAGCATCCGCATATCGCTCCGAGGACGACGACCTGTCCTCCGTACTGCTCGCACAGCGCCTCCATGACGGGACTCCCCGCCTCCTCGGTGGTGACGGTCGTCGGATCCTCGCCGAAGATGCACTTGTCCTGCCCCCAGACACGGCGTGCGAAGCGCACGTCATGCCCTGCCCTTATGCGTGTTAAGACTTCCTCAAAATTCAATTCTTGACCTCCGGAAAATCGGTGGGAAGGCGTTTGATGACATCGCGGAGAGCTTTCGCGTAACCGCGCCAGAACTCGTTATCCGGCTCGCCGAGTTCGGCGAGCATCGTCTCGACCGTGCGTCTCGCATCCGCGAGCATCACTCGGCCTCCGACGTCTCCCACATGACGGCGGGACTAAGGTCCACCGTCGGTTTGGCCAGGAGCGCCCTGACCGTGACAGAGGTCCCGCTGACCGCCGACACGCTGATGAGCGCGTCGGCCATCGCCAGGATCTGCGCGTCGCTCATGCCCTCCTGTGCGCCGATGACGGCGTTGGCGGGGGCGCTTGAGAGCGTTACGGTCTGCGTCCAAGGTCCCGTCCCGGTCCATCCCGAGGCGGGCAGGCTGATGATCTCCTGCATTGGCAGTCCTCCGAGGCTGATGCGCATCGGGATCGTGACCTCCGGCTTCGCGCCGAGCGCGTACACGCGCACGGTGCGGGAGCCGACCGTCACGGCCTTAAGCATGCCGTCATACTCCGCCATGCGCTGCTCTATCGAGGCGTCATGTGCGACGTAGGCCAACGCCTCCGTCGAGGAGTAGACGGCGGGCATGTCCAGATCGATGTGGTAGGGTCCCGTCCCGAGCCAAGCGTCCGGGAAAAGCGTGGCGTAGTAGGTCACGAGGACCTTGCCCGCCGGGATCCTCTCCCCGATGCCTCCAAGCGCCTGATAGCACAGCCACAATTGGCTCTCCCACCGCTCGAAATCGACGTATGACACGCTCCGGCTGTAGGTCCACTGCGTCTCCATCGACGACGAAATGCCCAAAGCCGTCGATATGGTCGCAATGAGATCCTCCAGCTTCTGAGCTTCGTCATACCGAAACTGGCTGGCACGGGTCACGGTCAAAAACTCGACCTGATCCACTCCGGCTTCCCTGGCGAGGATGTTGGCGTTGTACTCAACGCGCGACATGTCCAGGTGGGTGAAATACTCGTTATCGTCCCCATCCCAGATCTTAGACATGAGCTGAGGCAACGTCTCCGATGCGACATCCGCCATGACGGATATACGCGACGATAGATTATTTAAAAGAAATTCGGAAAAGTAAGAGGTTTGGGAAAAAGTTTGGAGAGGTCGGAGGAATCAGATTGAGATGGATGTGTCGCGCTCGATCTTCGGCGTCGAGAAGTCCTTGTAATCCTGACTGATGGTTATGTCACTCATGGACAGGGTCGACGGGACCTCGAAGACCTCGACCGAGGTCGCATGCCCGCCCTTCTCGACCGTGACTAGCTGATAGTCGGGATGGAGGTATCCCATGACCGTCGAGCTGTATGAGACGCCATTGGCGGTCGCCTTCCACTGCCATATGATGTCGTTGGTGGTCACTCCATCGGACCACTTGTCATTATACACGGTGTAGACGACCACGAGATACTGCATCCCATCGGATGCGGATTGGATCGAGCCGGAGGACGTCGTGAAAAAGTCCGTCAACTCCGAGCTGTAGTTGTAACGCACGTCCGGAGACTTGTCGCCCCCGCCAACTGCGACGGCGGCTATGGCGATGATCACGACGATGACCACCGCTCCGATTATGACCTTCTTGGAGACCATGCATGAGCATGGTCGATATAGGCTCATAAAAGCTAGCTTGCAGAAGGGTTAATGTGAGCGTCGGCCATGTCCCTTGTGCCCCGCTCGTCGGTCGGCGGGAGCGCCGTCTTGGAGACTTAGGCCGACACTCTGTTTCTCAGCGCGTTCCGCGCATCGTCACGCGGAACCCGCCGTCGTAGACCTCCTCCATGTAGGAGATGGCATACGCGCGAGGATCCTCCTGCGTCCACCGTCCCGGGATCGAGACGCTGTCGCCGAGGTCCATTGCGGGATCCCCGCGCCACTCGGCCTCTATCTCCTCGGTGTAGAGCCGGGAGATGATGCGGGTCATGAGCGCGGTCGCGCGGGTCGACGTGGTGATGAGCGGGTTGTTGCTTATCTGGAGGATGTTCTTGCCCTCGGTCGTGTCCGTGCGGAGGTCGGTCTCGACGTAGTAGATGGTGGAGACGTCGCCCGACGTCACGGTGTATCCGATGGAGATGTAATTGTACGACTCGGACTGCTTGGGTGACGGCCAGGAGTAGATCGTCCCGACGGGGACGCTCCCATAGCTGTCCCCGGGCCATGTCGCCGTGACCTTGATGGATCCCTGACGGTCGGGGATGCAGTATATCGCATAAGCCTGCTGGACCTGCAGGAGGTCGTCGGAGATGGGTGTGGAGTCGTCGAAGGTGTGCGACGTATCGGGATAGACGTCGTACAGGTCCTCGTCGACGATGTGCGGGACCATGTAGTCGGACAGCAACTCCTCAAGCGTCTGCCCGAGGGACTTGGACGCATCTATCGTCCATGCCGCATATATGGTGCTCAGGCGATAGCGCGCGTCGAAGGCTGTCAGCTCAAGCCTCGTGTCCGAGCTGTCCCTCTCGCCTATCCAGTACCGTCCACAGGGGACGGTGTAACGCTTGCCGGACTCGTCCGTGACGGTGAAGGACAGCACGAAGCTCTGCCCGATATGCAGCTCCTCAAGCCTCGACGACGGATTGTCAGGGTCCAGCTCCCCCGTCACGTTGAGCACGCTGACGTCCAGCTCATCCATCGGCATCGTCTGCTCCGTGGGATCTATCTCCCTGATGATGGAGACCTCTCCGCCTATCTCCGAGTTGGAGAAGGCTCTCGATGCTCCGAACTCGACCTCGACGACGCGCACATGACGATATGGCGCGTCGAGCTTGGTGACGGTGATGGAGATGGCCGTGTAAGTGAGCGAATCCGGCACGTTGAAGTAACTCCCGACGCACGTGCACTGCTTGGTCACGGTGCTGCCATCCTCAAGGGTGAAGGTCGCCGACGCTTCGAGGACGGCGGGACCCTCGGTGTAGATCTGGATGGCGGAGGTGTGCGCCTGACTGAGGGTCAGGCTGAACGTGAAGGATATGGCGCCGGAGGCGTCGCTGATGCCCTCCGACCATATCCCCACCTCCGGAGGATACGCGACGGCGGTTATCGGCGGTGCGAGCATCCCGGCGGAGGAGGACGTTTTGATTCCGTCCCCCTCGAAGGTCGCCATCTCCGGCGTCAGGTAATAGACGGCGTCGATGACCTGGTCGGTGTTGCTCATGGGGAGGAACGACCCGCCGACGTCCTCAAGGTCGTCGGCGGCGGTCGTGTCCATCCCCAATCCCACGGAGAGGTAGATGTCCACCTTGCGGTTGTCTGAGACGACCGCATCACTGTAGCCTGTAGCCATATCGTACATCGTCAGACCTCGATGAAGGACGCCGTGACGTCGTAGTACTGGAACGACGTGCCGTCGAATTTGCCGTATGCCTTGATCTCCATCCCACTGCCCCTGTAGAAGGTCCCCGTGGCCGTGCTGTCGTCCTCCAGGTCGAAGTAAGTCAGGGAGAAGGTGTTGGCTCCGGTGGAGCTGACGATCTTATCCTTCTCGGCCTTCGTCAGCCCTTTCCATTCGGCGGAGATGGTGACCTTCTCGGTGATCCTCTCTTTGATGAGGTTCCCGAGGGTGTTCCTGTCGGCCTTGGTCAACTCCTCGGTCGATGTGGTGTACCCCTGATATGCAGGGTCGGGGAGCACGGTGCTCCCCGCTGTGAGGACGCTCATGCGCCCACCCCCCTGCGACGGGCCTCGGTCTGCAATGGGTCGTAGACCGCGCGTGCGATCTTCCTGCTGTCGAGGTTGATGGTCAGCTCGACGGGACCGGATGATCCTCCTGTGGACCCCTGCGCCTTCATCGCCTCGGTGACAGCCTGACGGATGGTGCTCAGGGGACTGATGACCTCCGGCTCGCGCGTGTTGTCGCCCACGATGACCGGGAAGGGATTGTTGGGTTGCACCACGGCTCCATCGGCCAGTCCTAGGACTCCCTTGACGCCTCCGACGATGGACTTCCCGACATTGGCGATACCGCTGGTGAGGTTCCCGAGGGCGTTCTTGGCGCCCTCGATCTTGCCGAGGACCCACTCGATCTTGTCCATGCACCACTGGACCGCGCTCTTTATCGGATTGATGACCACGCGGTTGAAAGCCTCTCCGAGGGCCTGCAGGATGCCCCAACAGGTCGAGCCGGCGGTCTGGAATGCATCCCACAGCGCCAGGATCGGAGTGCTGATGATGGTCCATGCGGTCGTAGCGACCGTCTGGATGACGCCCCAGACCGTCGTGGCGATGGCCTTGATGCCATCCCAGACGGCCATCGCCGTGCCGGAGATGACGCTCCATACGGTCTGAGCGACCGTCAGGATCGTGTTCCACACGACCGTCGCGACGGCGTTGATGCCGTCCCATATCGCGGTGGCGACCGTGCTGATGACGGTCCATACGGCGGTGGCGACCGCCTTGAGAAGCTCCCATTGATAAGTCGCCCACGCGGTGATGGCGGTCCACACTGCCTGAGCGACGGCGAGGATGCCCTGCCACACGGCGGAGGCCGCTGCTTGGATGCCGGACCATACCGCTCCGCCGATGCTCTTAATGCCGTTCCAACAGGTCTCCCCGAAGCCTTTGATGCCATTCCAGCATGATTCGCCGAATCCCTTGATGCCTTCCCACGCATCCCCGGCGACGCTCTTGATGCCCTCCCAGGCTTGGCCTGCCGCATCAGCGAATCCCTGCCAGATCGCGCCGAAGTCGAGGCTGCTGAAGAAATCCCCGATCTTGCCGACGAGGTCCGCGCCGAAGGCTTCCGCGTCGGCGATGTTGGATGCCAGCTCCTCGGCGGTCTCCGTGTCCCCGGAGTTGGACATGTCGAGGGTGTTGAGCTGGTCGAAGCTCGCCAGCCCTGCGGAGGTCGCCTCGACGACCTCCCCCATCGAGTCGGCGGCGTCCTCGGCACTCTCCGCCGGGGCCTTGAAGACGTCCCCGAAGCCGAGGAG
>CAVABN010000074.1:0-1561 GCA_963586845.1 Bifidobacteriaceae bacterium | reverse complement strand
CTCTCGATCTTGGCCGACTGCTCCTGCACGCCGGACGAAGCCTTGGCGAAGGTCGGGGAGATGGCCGAGAGCTTTTTCGAGAGGTCTCCCCACCGCCCCTGTGCTCCGTCGGTCTTGGAGGTGGTCTTGTCGAGCTTCTTCTCGACATCATCCATGCCCTTTTTGAAATCGGATGTATCCGCTGTAACCTTGATTGTGAGTTCCTCGGTCATTTTTGACCTCCCATGAGACGCTGGAGCTTCGCGAGCTGTTGACGCTGTGCGATCTCCTCTCTTATCTCCGCGTTGCGACGCTCCATGTCGCTCCACTCGCGGTCGCTGTAGAACGGGCGGAGGAGCCTGTCCGTGTCCCCTCCGGCGAAGTTGATGTTGATGCCTGCACAGATGGAGAGGGACAGCGCCTGGAGCATCTGGCGGTCCCTGTCGAGGCGGAGACGGACGGCGTGATAGATCAGAGAGGGCGGTGTGTCCGAGGGAATGCCCTCGGCCAGCGCGACCGCCCTCAGGTGATCGCTCACTCTGAGACCACGATCTCCGTCGAGTCCTCCTCCGGGGAATCCATAAACCCCACGAAGCGGGACGACTTGATGGCATCCGCCAAGGTCTTGAAGTCGAATCCCTCGTCCGCGAAGGCCGCGAAACTCTCATAGCCGAGGCACCTCGCCATGACGTTCATGTCGGTGAAACGGATGAGTCCGGTCTGGATGCCGTCGAAGAGGCGGAAGATGGACCAATTCGGGTCCTTCGCCTCATAGTCGCAGACGACGTCGAGGTCGAGGTCGAGGTCCTTGACAACCCCGGTGCGGGACGTGAAGACGGTCACTCGGACTCCTCCTCGGGGACGTCCTCAATCGAATCGTTGGCGTTGGCGTCGATGAACATCGGGTAGAGGTGGAGGTTCTCGATCATGAGGACCTTCTTGCCTGCCTTGTAGACCGCTCCGGTACCGTCCTCGCGGGAGTTCCAGGCGTAGAACGCCTTGCCCGGAGGGACCTGTCCGTTGTAGTCGGGGATCTTCACGGCCTTGCCGTGCTTGTACTCGGTGACGGTGGTCATGCGACCGCCTCCTGTCCCTCAAGGGTGAGGCTGTTAGACGAGGTGATGTCGGCGACGACGAACGCCGACTTGGGGATGATGGTCAGAACGAGGTCCTGCTTGGACGAGACGGCTCCCGCTCCGATCTTGTACGTGTACTCCCCGGAGAGAGTGGCCTCCTTGCCGAGCTGTCCCCACTCTATCTTCCACTCGTAGGTGGTGTCCTCGTCGAGACCGAGGATCAGGTCGAGGTTGGAGTCGGTCGTGCCCGTCGGCATCGCATTCATCGTAAATTCGAGGTCCGAGGAATAATCCGGGATGTCTTTCACGTACTCCTTCATCTCGGAGTTGAGGTGGGTGACGTCTATCTTCTCGGCGCTCTGCCCGATCTCAGGTGTGGCGGAGACCTCCTTGATCTCCTTCCATGCCTCGGAGATCTTGACGTAGACTTTTGTCCCCTTAGCGGATACTGCTTCTGTCATTTGTGAATCCTCCATCAGGAGAAGGTGTTTCCGCGCACGTCCACG
>CAVABN010000073.1:0-7362 GCA_963586845.1 Bifidobacteriaceae bacterium | reverse complement strand
GCCCATGTGCGTCCTTTCGCCGATTTGCTCGCTCTCGAGCTGCGCAAGACGCTGTATCATGTCTACCAGGCATAGGCCAGATGGCTGGATACGGTAGCAATCATGCTATGGAATTTACCCGTCCGATAAGAACAAGTTTTATATTCTTATGGTCGGGATTCGGATACGAAATCCGACTCCGAAGGGAGTAGTTTCACGTTCCTTTTGGCGGGATCCCTGACCCTGGAGGCCATCAGCTCCTGCACGGCATTGAATTCATCCGATGAAACGGCCACAGCCGCGGGGTGGCGGATCAGCACATCCTCCCATCTCATGAACCCGGCGTAGACGGGGTTGTGCAGGATGGTCGACATGTTGCGCTTGTTCCAAGGGTTCCCCCTGCGGGTGAGTATACCCTCGCGATTGAGGGACCAGCAGATCTCGTCGACGGTGCGGCCTTCGGCGTACTCGCAGAACATCCTCTTGACGATGGGGAGCTCCTCCTCGTCCTCCTTCAAAGCCCCGTTCTCGAGCCTGTATCCGAACGGAGGGGTGAATCCCATGGTCCTCTTCCCTTCTGTCACATCTTCCAGCGTTTCGGCCTTCTCGCGCATGCCCATGTGCGTCCTCTCGCCGATCTGCTCGCTCTCGAGCTGCGCCAGACGTTGGATCATGTCGACGACGAACCTCCCCAGGGCGTTCGTGGTGTCCAAAGCCTCCGACTGCGAGACGAACATCTTCCCGTGCCTGTCGAGGACCTCCATCATGTTCATGAAATTGCGGCTGTTCCTGTGGATACGGTCCATCTTGATCACGAGGATCAGATCCCACGAATCCATCTCGGCCATCATCTTGCGGTAGGCTGGACGCTTGTCGTTCCTTCCGGAGAATCCGTCGTCCTCGTAGACGCCGGCGACGTCCCATCCCTCCACCAGGCAGTAGTCCTGGAGGAGCTCCTTCTGAGCTTCTATCGAATAACCTTCGGCGGCCTGCTCCTCGGTGGAGACCCTCACGTAGATCGCTGCGCGCATGTCCCGTCCTTGAGCAGCGGACCGTTGACCTTCTCGAACTTCTCCATCTCGACGATGGGTTCCTGCTCGCCCTTGCGGAGGATGCCGTTCCAATCGGAGTATCCGACGTACAGGGGGTTGTGGAGGATGTTGCAGACGGACTGCTTGTTCCATCTGCCGCCCTTCTTGGCGGGGATCTCGGCATCGTTCAGGAAGTCGGCTATGCCGCCCATGGTGGAGCCGCGGAGATACATGTTGTATATCGCGCGCACGGCATGCGCTTCATCCTCCACGACCACGAGACGGCCGTCGGAATAGGTGTATCCGTAAGGATGCCCGGAACCCAGGTTCCCGGTACCGTTGCGGGCCTTGAACTCCATGCCCATGAACGTCCTCTCTCCGATCTGCTCGCTCTCGAGCTGGGCTATCCTCTGCATGATGTCCATGACGAAACGCCCCATCGCAGTCGTCGTATCGAACTTCTCCTGGACCGAGTTGAACTCCTTGCCCATCCCGCGGAGGTCGTCCATCATGCGGGTGAAATTGACGCTGTTCCTGTGGATACGGTCCATCTTCAGGACCAGCAATACATCCCAGGAATCGGACTCGCGCATCATGCGGTCGTACTCAGGACGGCGGGTGTTCCTTCCGGAATAACCCTCGTCCCTGTACTCCCCCGCGACCTCCCAGCCGCGGACCCTGCAATAGGCCTCCAGACGTTTGAACTGGGCGTCCAAGGAGAAGCCTTCGACTGCCTGATCATCCGTCGATACCCTGGCGTAAAGCGCAGCGCGCATCGTGCATCCATCCCGTCCACATAAGCGGGATGAGGGTATTTAAGGCTGGTTGGAGCCCATTATCGGGCCCGGTGTTCCGCGATATGTTGATATCAATATCTTGAAACATCGTTAATGCCGATACAACTATCAATGTGCGATATCTTCGAAAGGACATGTGGTTCGAAGAGGATGACAAGACCGTTCACATCGAGATGATCCATGTTTGCAGGGACGTCGACATCGAGATCGTCGTACGCTTCGTCTCCCTGTGCATCCCTGCCGGCAGCCAGATGTATGATGGGAGGCAAGGGTGGTTCTGCGCCTACATCGTGCTGAGGAACGAGGATTTCGACAGGATCTCGTCGAAGCTGTCGTACTGCGATTCCGGGTATCCCATACTGGATGTGCCCGGTGACGTATCGTACTTCAACAAGGTAGCGCCCTTCGTCGAATACGGCATGAATCCCGACTACGCGGTCATCGGATGGGACTACAACCACGGGATCCCGTCCGAGGTCGGGGTCGGTCTCCCCGAGGTCATCGAAGATGCCAAACGCACGGCAATCTCGTTCGCAAGATACTTCGATGAACGATCAGGACGAACCGACCGAGAAATGATGGAGAAGAAAAGGGGCCGACCCCTGAGAAGAGGCCGGCGGTTTTGATCGAGCGGTCCCCCGCTCGTTTACTGGGATCACATCCCGGGCATTCCGCCCATTCCGGGAGCGCCCTGGGGCGGGGTCGGAGGGGCCCTGCGGGAAGCGATGACGTCGTCGATCCTGAGGATCATGTTGGCGACCTCCTGAGCGGAGTTGATCGCCTGGACCTTCACCCTGAGGGGCTCGAGGACGTTCTTGGCGTTCATGTCCACGGCCTCTCCGGTGTCGAGGTCGAGACCGAAGTACTTGGCCTTGGCGCCCTTCTTCTCGTGGGCGTTCTTCAGCTTGATGATGCTGTCGATGGGGTCGATACCGGCGTTCTCGGCGAGGGTCCAGGGGATGATCTCCATGGCCTTGGCGAACTTCTCGATGGCGAGCTGCTCCCTTCCGCCGACGGACGCGGCGAAGTCGTCGAGCCTGAGCTCGAGCTCGATCTCGGGGGCTCCGGCTCCCGCGACGACCTTCCCATCCTCGATAGCAACGCCAACGACACGGATGGAGTCGTTGAGGGCCCTCTCGACTTCCTCGAGCACGTGCTCGGTTCCGCCGCGGACGAAGATGGTGATGGCCTTGGGGTTCTTGCAGCCGGTGATGAACGCCATTCCGTCCTCTCCGACCTGCTTCTCGTCGACCGCTCCGGCGGTTCCGAGGTCGGCCTTGGTCATCTCCATGACGTTGCCGACGATGTTGGCGCCGGTGGCCTTGGCGATGGCCTCGAGGTCGGACTCCTTGAGCCTCCTGTATCCGAGGATGCCGTTCTTGGCGAGGTAGTGCTGGACGAGCTCGTCGACTCCCTTCTGGCAGAACACGACGTTGGCTCCGACCTCCTTGATCTTGTCGACCATGGCCTTCATGGTGTTCTCCTCCTCGGCGAGGAAGGAGGACATCATGGACGGGTCGGTGATCTGGATCTGGGCGTCGAACTCGGTCTTCTTGACCTCGAGGGGGCAGGAGAACAGGGCGATCTTCGCCTTCTCGACGTGGGTGGGCATCCTGGAGTGGACCTTCTCCTTGTCGATGACGACTCCCTGCACGAGGTTCGTGTCGCCGATGACTCCGCCGACCTTCTTCTGGATGCGGATGTTCTTGGTGTCGACCTTGCCGTCCTCCTCGACGGATTTGCACGCCTTGACGACGATGTCGGCCAGGGCGGCCTCCTCGTCACCGACGGACTTGCCGATGAGGGCGGTGGTCGCGACGGTCTTGAGGGTCTTCTCGTTCTTGGCGTCGATGGCGATGTCGTTGAGGATCTCAACGGCCTTGTCGGCGGCCATCTTGAACCCGTTCGTGATGACGGTCGGGTGGACGTTGGCGTCGATAAGGGACTCGGACTGCTTCAGCAGCTCGCCGGCGAGGACGACGCTGGTGGTGGTCCCGTCGCCGCACTCGGCGTCCTGGGTCTTGGCGACCTCGACGATCATCTTGGCGGCGGGGTGCTGGACGTCGATCTCCTTGAGGATGGTGACACCGTCGTTGGTGATGACGACGTCGCCGATCGTGTTGACCAGCATCTTGTCCATCCCCTTGGGTCCGAGGGTGGACCTGACCGCGTCGGCGACGGCCTTGGCGGCGCTGATGTTGTTGAACTGTGCTTCCTTGTCTTTGCTCCTCTCCGTGCCCTCTTTGAGCACGATGACGGGCTGGTTTCCAGAACCGTACATGGTAATTATCACCTGTAGTTTGAGTACGACAATTTAGTTCTTCTATAAAAACAATTCTATTCTACCATCGCTCCACCCAGAGCACCCAGCCTTCGCTCGGATGGATGGTCGGTGACGACATCTAGGCCGCGGAGTATGCACTGCTCCCGGAACTCCCTCTCCGCCTTCGGCGAGGGACGGATGTTCATGCGTTCTAGCCTCGACGGGTCGGTGAGCCTGAGGTTGAGATGGTCGTAGAACACCGCGTCGATCCCCGTGGCCTTCAGAGCATCGGCGAGCTCCGATTCGAGGCCTTCCAGAGTGGACATCACCGGCGCCACGAGGACGTACGACCTGATCCCCGCATCGACCAGCCTCGTCAGGGCGTCCAATCTCGCCTGCGGCAGAGGGGCCCCCGGTTCCGTCATCTTCGATATGCGGTCGTCCGTGGTGGTTATCGTCATCCCCACGACGCAGTCCATCCCAGTCAGGATGTCCAGATCCCTCAGAATCAGGTCGGATTTGGTGTGGATGTGGACCGACCTGTCCTTAGAGGAAAGAACCTCCAGGCATCTCCTGGTCAGAAGGAACCTCCTCTCGGCCCCCTGGTACGGGTCCGTGACCGACCCTATCCCGATGATCCCATCGGCGAAAGGAAGCTCCTTGGACAGCCTATCGGCGATGTTGCGCTTGACCTTCACGACCCTCCATGTGGACAGATCGGAATGGGTGTGGCCGGGCGCGTAGCAGTAGATGCAGCCGTGCTCGCATCCTCCGTAGGGGTTGAGGGCGTAATCCATCTCCGGAAGCCCGGAAGGGGCCAATGCGCGGGAGCAGTCCACCACCTTGAAGGGCCCGTCCCACTCGAGCCTCTCCCCGGTGAACTCCCCCAATGTGGTGTCGGTAATAGTCCTCGATCCTCCTCTGAATCAGCCAATCGCGCATGACGTCGGAATTGGCGATCCATCCGTCCCTGCGGATGTCCATCATCCTCTCCACCTGGTCCAGCGCCGCATCCAGCGTCTCGTAGTGCGTCGGTTCGGTCTTCAGCGCCGCGCGCACGTTCTCCCTGACGTTCCAAACCCCGACTGGCATGATGTATCCGGGATGCGCTTCGCGCATTATGACAGCTCCCGCCGTCCTTCCCTCCTCGATCAGCAGCTCGTTGACGGCCATCCTCGATGCGTAGTAGCATCCACCGATGTGGGCGTACTCGGTCCTCCCGTCGAAGAACTCGCTGTCGTGTATGATGTCTATGGTCCTGCCGGACGGGTTCCAGGTGGTGTTGGGATACCACGCTTCGATGAGCTCGAACCTCCAGGTGCAAGGCATCAGGAGGATCGCCCACCTGTTGTCCAGTTCCGTCCATTGGTACAGGCGGAAATCGTCTATCGTGGGGTTCCATTTGGTGGTCTTGAGGAGATCCTTCCCGATGATGTCGTCCACGGCGGTGATGCTCCATCTGGTTGGGACGAAGCGGCGGTTCCTTCCCATACCCATGGTGCCGACGGAGAACGCCTTCTGAATCTCGGAGATCAGGGTGCCGTTCCTGTATGCGGATACGACGGCATCCACGGCCTTCATGTCCGTGTCGTAGAAGCTCTTCTCCAGGTTCCTCTCGAACCTGCTGTTGCCCGTGGTCATCTTCTCCATACGGGCGGAAGGACCGAAGGGTTCTATGTCATCGTCAAGCACGACGCGACCCTTGGGCTTCTGGGTGAATGACGCTTCGGTATCCACGGGACGCTCGGATAGCGCCAGCTCCTGGACGTTGTCCACTATCTTCCCGCTCTTCTTGAAGTCCGTCGCATCTATCCTGAACTTCCCGCGGACCAGTTTGAACCTGAAGTCGACGATCTCGTCGATCGACCTTCCGACCCATCTCTCGGGGGTTCCCATCAGGGAGGTGTCACCGAACTCCGGCGGCAGCAGGGGGCCGATGTCCACTTTTGGATATCCGTAACGGCCGACGAACACCGCAGGAGGGCTGGATCCGGCGAGTTCGGTGGCGTCTATGAGGGGGCGGGACTTCTGTTGCGAGTAGAACTTCACCATCAGAGGGCAGCGGTCCTTCCCGCAGAGGCGGTGGGCGCCCTTGCAGATTGAGCAGAGGCCGTTCTTCACGATGCCGCCGTTGAGTTCCGCGGATTGCTCGAAGAACCTCGTGGCAGTCACCATCTGAATCCCTGTGCCGATTTAGATTGATTATAAGGTGAAGCGGAAGCCAGTTTGGGATCTCTCCCGTGCAAGGGGACCGGTTTCCGCTTTGCGTGTGAATCGTCCTGCTGTTTATATGATTTTTTGTCGATTTTTTCTAAACAGCGTTAAAATTAGCAAAAACAGGGCGGAAGTATGTTGAAAATTATTCCTTTAGTGATAATCAAATGATTATTTTCTGCTTTTAGGAGAGGCATCCGCAGGATACCCGCCCTTCGGCGGTTCCCCCGCCTCCGGCAGGAGGTCCGTTCCGAACACCTTCCTGAACTCCGGGCGCATCTTCTCCAGGCTCCAGATCTCCATGCTCGGGTCGGCATCCGCCGACACCTTCAGATGGACCCCCTCGTCGGTAAGGGACAGTCTGACGCTACGGATGGCCCCGTTGCGGTGCCTGTCGAGCACGTCGGCCATCTTCAGCAGGATGGCGCACTTCCTGATCGAATCGATCGTAGGGCGGTCCAATCCCTCGAACCTGACGTCCTTGGCGCCGGGGAACTTCTTGTGGTGGCATCTGACGATCAGCCCCATGTCGTGTATCTCCGGGCAGGTGAACCCCTGGAGGTCGGCGTTCTCTATCATCATCTGCGACAGGATGTTGTGGTTGGTGTAGCTGACCAGCTCGCCTATGTCGTGCAGAATGCAGGAGCAGGACAGCAGGCTGCGCCAATCCGCATCCAGATGGTGCAATCCCAGAGCCTCGGTCTGATCGAACAGGGACATGGCGTTCCTCTCCACGGTCTCGGCGTGCTTCCTGTCGTATTGGCAGCGATGGGCAAGCGCGCGGACCGAAGAGATGCGCGCATCGGACACGGAGCCTCCGCGGGACAGCATCCTGTCGTACATCATCCCCTGTTTCAGACCGTCATGGCTTATCCAGATCTCGGATATCCCGAACTGCGACATCAGCTCCTCCGCTATCGCCCCTCCGGGGATGATGATGTCCGCGCGGTTCTTCCCCATGCCCGGAACAGATAGACGATGATCCATGTCCATGGAGCACAGGTAGGTCATGAGGTCCTGCAGCTCCGCCAGAGTGAAATGGGAATCGTCCCCGTCCCCGCGCCTGGCGGCGCACAGC
>CAVABN010000072.1:0-7497 GCA_963586845.1 Bifidobacteriaceae bacterium | reverse complement strand
ACTTCGTCATAATCTGCGCCGGATCGTTCGGTTCTGCGCTGTTCAGCATTCCCTGGAGGTTCGTGACGATATCCTGCATCATATCCATGGCCGTGGCCGCAGCCCTGGTACCGATATGCTCGGCCGCTTTGGGTCGTAAGGACTACGCCAAGGCCAGGGATGCGTACGTGTACGGGACGAGGCTCTGTACGGCGATCATCCTCGGGATGACCGTCCTCATGTTCGTCTTCTCGGAGTACTGCGTGATGCCTTTCACCCTGTCGGATTCCATGGCGGCGCACCGCGAGGAGTTCGCCGAGGTCCTGAGGCTGTACTGCGTGTTCATCCCCTTCCTGGGGCTGATAGACTGCGGTTCCGCGCTCCTCCAATCGCTCCGCATGGCGAACATATCGATGTGGTCGTCCCTGCTCAGGAACATCATAATCGTTGCGCTGTTCGCGCTGTTCTGCCACACCGACCTGCTGACGATGTTCGCCGGCATGGCCGTCGCCGAGATATTCGGCAGCCTGCTGATGGCATACCTGGCGGCTTACGGATTCAGGATGAAGACCGGCGAGAAGGTGTCGCTGATCGTGCACAGACAGGATCGATGAGAGAATGGGGAAATCGTTTGTCCGAGGGTCTCCCCTCAGATCTTGGAAATGAGGTCCCTGAGGACGTCCTCGGGGTCCTTGGCTTTGACGACCCCCGACGCGAGGAGCACTCCGTGCGCCCCCAGGTCGATGGCCGCCTTGACGTCGTCGCCGGTCTTCACTCCCGCTCCGCAGAACACCGCGATGGACGGGTCCACGGCCCTGACGGCCTCCACGGTCCCGCTCACGATGGCGGGGTCCGCGGTGGTCACGGACACGTTCCCTCCGATGAGTCCCGGGGGCTCCACGGCGATCATGTCCGGCGAGAACTTCGCGAGCTTCGCGGCCTCCTCGGCATCCTCCGCGCACACGCAGGTGTCGAGCCTGAGCTCCCTGCACATGGCGACGGCTTTCCCGATCTCCTCGGGAGGGATCCTGTGCTCCGAATGGTTCACGAGGGTTCCGGCGGAGTCGGTGGAGTGGAGCATGGACGGGGTTATGTACCCCGTTCCCGCGCCCGGGGGGAGCGGGTCCACGCTCTGGGCGTAGACGGGGATCTCGAGGATCCTCGCTATGCCCGCGAGCCAGAGGTGGGGAGGGCAGACGGCCATGGGCACGCCCGACTCCATCGACACCTTCTGGCAGGCCTTTGCGAGGCGGAAGGCCCTGTCGCCCTCCGCCTCCTGGTAGGCCTTGAAGTTCACCACGACGACGGGGGCCTTCATCAGAGGTCCTCGAAACGGGAGGTCAGGTCCTTGAGGACGGCGGGCCTCGAGGTGTACTCCATCTCCTCGGGTCCGAGGATGGAGGGCATGAAGGGCCCCTGGCTCCTGATGAGCCTGCTGGCCTTCACGGCGTTGGCGCGGGCTCCGTCGAAGGTGTCGCTCTTGAAGAAGTCGACGGGGATGTGCTCCCCTCCCTTCGCTCCCATGGGCTCGAGTCCCTGGAACTTGCCCTCGTTCAGCTGGAATCCGAGGCAGCATATTCTGGGGGGTCCGTCGAAGTAGACCGGGTCGGATTCTTCGGGCGAGCAGGGGTAGAACGCACCGTAGTGCGATCCCCTCATCCAGCCGGCGACGAGCATGGTGTTGACGAAGGGCTGGGTGTACTCCCCGACGGAGGGGAGACCGGACTGGCAGCGGCAGACGCACACGGGGTCGTCCTTGCCGATGTACTTGCCGGCGGTGAGGTTCAGCTTGTCGGTGGAGACGACCACTGCGGGTCCGAGACCGGCCCTGGAGCAGATCCTCTTGATGGCGTATCTGGAGGTGTCGCCGAGCAGGCTCAGGATGCTGAGGGTCTCCTCGGGCGAGGACATGACGACCTTCTTGTGGCCGATGACGTCCTGGATCTCGACGTCGAATCCCATCTTGGCCCTGGCGTCGATGACGAGCCCGGTGGTGGTGAACGGGTCGAGGAAGATCCTGGACAGGGGGAGGGTGTACGCGGAGGGCTCGGTCTTGTCGGCCATGAAGAACAGCATGGGCTCCGATCCCCTCTCGACGAAGGACATCTCGGCGGAGCCGGGTCCGGCGCCCTTGACGTTGCCGGAGAACGCATCGGTCAGGATGTCCTGGCCGGCGGCGTACAGCTTCATGGATTTCGCGATCTTGGCGGCCTTCTGGAAGCACTCCCAGGCGGCCCCGTGGACGTCCTTGTTGCCCTCGCCCTTGTAGTGCGACATGAACAGGTTGATGTCGTCGCCGACGCGGGTCACATAGAAGTCCTCGATGGTGCCGGCCTTCTGGGCATCCTTGAGGATGTCCCTGGCGGCCTGCAGCATCTCGGGATGGGGCCTGGAGTGTCCGACAACCGATCCTACGTCCGCCTTGATGACGGACACCGTGACTTTCTCTTCAGACATTTTGACACCTGATATGAAAGATAATGCTACCGACTAACGGGGGATTCCTTATTAATGGTTCGGTCCGACCCGACGTGTTCCAGCCAGCATGCCGCATCGACAGGGTTGGAGGCATCTCGTGCCCGCCCATGAAGGGGTTTATCATCTGTTCGGGGGTACGGGTGTGCAGATAGCATGAGCGGAAACATGACTCTGGTGCTCCTCCGCCACGGGGAGAGCGTCTGGAACAAGGAGAACCTGTTCACCGGATGGACCGACGTCGACCTCTCCGACAAGGGCAGGGCGGAGGCCGCGTCCGCGGGCAGGCTGATGAGGGACGAGGGCTTCGATTTCGACGTCTGCTTCACATCGTACCTCAAGAGGGCCATCCACACCCAGCAGATCGCGTTGGACGAGATGGACAGGGCCTGGATCCCCGTGATCAAGAGCTGGAGGCTCAACGAGAGGCACTACGGCGCCCTCCAGGGTCTCAACAAGTCGGAGACCGCCGAGAAGTACGGCGAGGACCAGGTCAAGGTATGGAGGAGGTCCTACGCGGTCCGTCCCCCGGCATTGGAGCCCGGCGACGAGAGGAACCCGGCCAAGCAGGTCCCGTACCGCGGGATCCCCGCCGAGAATCTGCCTCTGACGGAATGCCTCGAGGACACCGTCGCACGCGCCGTGCCCTACTTCGAGCAGGAGATCAAGCCCAGGATGCTCGCCGGAGAGAGGGTGCTCATCGCGGCCCACGGCAATTCCCTCAGGGCCCTGGTCAAGGTGTTCGACGGGATGGGCGACGACGAGATCGTCGGGGTCAACATCCCCACCGGCGTCCCTCTGGTGTACGAGTTCGACGGGGATTTCAACGTCGTCTCGAAGAGATACCTCGGCGACCAGGACGCCCTCAAGGCGAAGATGGACGCCGTGGCCAACCAGGGCAAGGCCAAGTGAAACGGAGGGGCTCCGGCCCCTCGCTACCATTATCTATGCGCCTCACTTCCCGCGGGATATGGCAATTATAAAGGAATCCTCGCAGGTCGCAGTGGGCGACGGCACCGTGTCCGTGGGCGGATGGGTGCAGGACGTCCGCAACCTGGGCGGGATCTCGTTCATCACCATGCGCGACAGGGACGGCACCTACCAGGTGACCATGCCCAAGAAGAAGATCGACCCCGAGCTATTCGCGATGCTCACCGGACTGTCCCGCGAGACCGTAGTGAGGATCGAGGGCGAGGTCAAGGAGAGCAACCAGACCGCCACCGGATGGGAGATCATCCCCTCCGCCGCCGAAGTGGTCTCCGAGGCCGCCGTGCCCCTCCCGCTGGGAGTGGTCGACAAGGTCAACGTGGAGATGGACACCCGTCTCAACCACCGCTTCATGGACCTCAGGAAGCCGGAGGTCCGCGCGATCTTCGAGCTCAAGTCCATCATGGTCGAGCTCATCGAGGAGGCCGTCCGTTCCAACGGGTTCCGTCAGGTGTACACCCCCAAAATCGGCGCCGCCGGCGCGGAGGGAGGGGCGGAGCTGTTCAGGGTCCAGTACTTCGACAGGCCCGCGTACCTCGCGCAGTCCCCCCAGCTCTACAAGCAGATCCTGATGTCCACCGGATTGGACAGGGTCTTCGAGATTGGTCCCGCCTTCCGCGCGGAGCAGTCCAACACCAACCGCCACGTCACCGAGTTCATCTCCTTCGACGGCGAGATGTCGTGGATCGCCAACGAGGAGGAGGTCATGGCGATGATCGAGGAGGTCATCGACCACGTGCTCAAGGGACTGAAGGAGAGGGGCGCCAAGCAGCTGGAGGCCCTCGGCAAGGAGATCAACGTCCCCGCCAGGCCCTACCCCATCCTCACCTATTCCGAGTGCCTCTCCATCGTCCAGGAGGCCGGACTCCCCCTGAAGGAGGGCGACGACCTCGGGACCGAGGGCGAGAAGATCGTCGGCGAACACATGGCCGAGAAGGGATGCGACCTCTACTTCATCGCAGAGTACCCCGAGGAGGCGAAGCCTTTCTACATCATGGAGAAGGACGGCACCCCGTACTCCTTCAGCTTCGACCTGGACTACAAGGGTCAGGAGATCTGCTCCGGAGGCCAGAGGGAGCACAGGTACGACGTGCTGGTCGCCAGGATGCAGAAGAAGGGTCTGGACCCGGAGGACTTCGAGTTCTACCTCGAGGCGTTCAGGTATGGCATGCCCCCGCACGGCGGATGGGGCATCGGCATGGAGAGGCTGCTCGTCAAGGCCCTCGACCTGCCCAATATCAGGGAAGCCATCCTCTTCCCCAGGGACCCCGCAAGGCTCACCCCGTGAAACCGAGGGGCTCCGGCCCCTCTTCCAGGATTTCTTAGCCATTCCTAAAAAGGTATATAACGAGGTCCGAGTCATGCCGTCGGCATGAGGGTCACCACCAACGGCGTCTCGCTGTACTACGAGGTCAGGGGCAAGGGCAAGAGGGCCCCCGCCCTGATCATGCTCCACGGCAACTGCGAGGACCACACGGTCTTCGACCGCGCCGTCGATTATCTGGAGCAGGCGTTCGTCGTGTACCTCGTGGATTCCCGCGGCCACGGACAGAGCTCCCCGTCGCTGAACGGCGAGTACCACTACGCCGACATGGCCGACGACCTGTACGATCTCATCAGGAAGCTGGGGATCGAGGACCCGATGATCTGCGGATACAGCGACGGCGGTATCGTCGCTCTTCTGTTCGCCATCGAGCATCCCGAGATCCCCTCCAGGCTTTTCGTCTGCGGCGCCAACACCAACCCGTCTACGCTTGGAGGATTGGGGATGGTCCTGGAGAGGATCCGGCACAAGGACGACCCCAGGGTCAGGATGATGCTCACGGAGCCCGATATCAAGGCCGATGATCTCGCCAAGATCGAATGCCCCGTCCACGTCGTCGCCGGCAGCAGGGACTGCGTGAAGCGTTCCGACAGCGAGTTCATCGCTTCCTCCGTCAAGAATGGGAACTTCAACCTGATGAAGCGCTGCGACCACTCCAGATACATCGTCCACAGCACCCGCATCGTCGACGTGATCTTCAGGGAATGCCAGGTGGACGTGAACAAGATCCACGTCGTCCACCCGGCGCACTGGGGGACCTGATTCGGTGAAATGGGGGGTAATTCGGTGACCTCCCCCCTTACCGCTTTTATACCGTCTCCGATTTTTTACTCCTGAGGAACATGGCACCGCCGGGAGATGTGTACGAACGCGAGCTCAAGGCCCTTCTCGCAGGGGACACCAAAGCCATCACCAAGATGGTCAAGACCTGCGACGCGCTGGAGACCGCGAATTACAATTCCATGCTGCAGGACCCGTTCCTCGTGATACGCGCCGCCGGATCCCTCGGAGTGGACCTGGTGGCCCTGAGATGGGACTTCTCGTTCCCGATCGAGGTCAAGAGCTCCTGCGACGACGTCCTCCACTTCAGCAAGAACCAGAGGCTGTCCGAGCAGGCGGATACGATGCTCAGCGAGTGCTGCCGTTCGCATCTGGTCCCCATCTACGCCTACAGGCTCAAATCCCAGCGCGGCGACCCCTGGAGGATTTTCACCATCCCCACCGACCACCGCTACCGCGGGAGGCACGACGTGCTGTACAGGAGGATCCCGAAGCTGGAGGTCTCCAGCAACGGGTTCTACATAATGCGCTGGGAGGACGGCATGAAGCTGTCCGATTTCATGGGCTACACCGGGATGTCCGACTACTCCAGCGAGTGAGGGACACCGTCAGAACTCATAGGGCTCATCATAGGTCAGCCTCGATTAATCATCATCCGGTCTGTCCCGGACGGCGATATCCTATGAGGTATTTACAATGGCGCGGAGAGAGGGATTCGAACCCCCGAGGAAGATTTCCACCGGTTTTCAAGACCGGCGCCTTAGGCCGCTTGGCTATCTCCGCTTGGAACCTCGATTGGCATTTTCGATTTAAAGATGCGGTCGGCGCAAACGCCATATCCGTGACCCCCATCAAGGGGCGATAACATGGCCGTCTCGCTCCGCATCATCAAGCTCACAAGGGAGATAGACGAGGGGAATCACGCAGCATACGATCAGCTGAAGGCCCTCGCCAAGACAGATCCCGATGCGAAGCGTGTACTCAAGACAGTGAAGGAGCCTCCCAAGCCCGTCACGCGCGAGATCAAGGTCGCACCCGTGAAGAAGCAGGATACTCCCGAACAGACGGCGGAGAAGGCCAGGACCGGTGATGCGGCGGCCATCGCGGCTCTGAGGAAGAAGGCCGAGTACGAGGACATCAAGGCGCAGAACGCTCTGGGGATGGCCTTGCTCCAATCCGATCCGGATGAGGCGAGGAAATGGCTCATCCGCTCCTCGAAGCTTCCCGAATCCATGGAGGCCCTGAGGAGGATGGCCGCCATGGGCGATGCGGAGGCGAAGAAGTTCGTAGATTCCCACAAACCCGTCGAGATGGTCCCCAAATCGAAGTCCCGCGTCGATAACCAGGGCCCCGTCAGGGACGACCTCGGCTACATCAAACCCCCGGTGAAGCACAGCCGCTGCAGGATCGGGGACGTCTACAGGATCAACGACGTTAAGCTCCAGACCGGTCAGAAGAACACCATGGTCCTCATCAAGGAGATGCGCGGGGACTTCGTCACAGTATGGAACGTCACCCGCGAGCCAGGGAAGCACAAGTGCGTCAAGCTCATCGAGCCCTCCCTCGCGGGATTCGCCAGCGCGAACGTCTATGTCCTCACCGACGTGGAGAAGGTCTACAGGAAGGACAGCCTCGTCGAATACCGCGGGTCCCTCGGAAGGAAGGACATAACGCAGTTCAGGCTCTCGGCTTGAGAAATTCTAAGGGTTAAAGGGGGAGGGTTTCCCCTCCCGTTTGAGGAATCAGTAGGACACGCCCTGCCACAGCATGGCGTTGGCGACCTTCTCGAATCCGGCGATGTTGGCTCCGGCGACGAGGTTGCCCTCCATGCCGTACCTCTTGGCGGCCTCGGAGGACTCCTTGTAGATCGTGACCATGATGTCGTGCAGCTTGGCGTCGACCTCGTCGAAGGTCCAGGAGAGCCTGGCGCTGTTCTGGCACATCTCCAGGGC
>CAVABN010000071.1:0-7531 GCA_963586845.1 Bifidobacteriaceae bacterium | reverse complement strand
GCACATCCACGAGGATGTTGTTGGAGCTGGTCTCGTTCCAGAAGTTCCTGGGTTCAAGGTCTTCCTCGATGCATTTGTCGATGAAGCTGGTGATGGACCAGGGGTTGAAGATCTCGTATCCGCCGATCCTGTACCCGTCGTACCACTCCCTCGCTTCTGCGAACTTCCTGTCGGCGTACTCCTTCCTCTGCTCCTCGCTCCAATCGGGAAACAGATCGTCCACCTGGCGCCTTATCGCTTCCTCCGCTTCATCCGATGTGATGCCGAAGTGCTGTCCGAAGGTCGGCGAGAGGACACTGTAGTGGCAGAGATTGTTCAAACCGCTGACCAGTCCTTTGGTAATGACGCGCTGGATCCCGACCATGACTGTGAACGAGACGCATTCATTGGTCTTCACGACGTTGCTGAGGAATGTTCCGTATGATTGCGCCAGATCGCCGAAGTACGGTTTGCCGTACGCGGTCGCCAGAGGGTTATCGTACTCGTCGATGAGGATGACGGGCTCGAACCCGTGATGGAGTTCCAACAGTTTGCAGAGGTTCTCGATGACGAGCCCCGGGTTCATCACCCCGTCGTTCTGGATCCGCCTGAATTCGGACTTCAGGCTGTCATTGATCGCCTTCGATTCGTAGAGGTATGGAAACTCCGTCGCGATCATGTTGCGGATGCGATCGTTCAACTCGCTCTTGAACGACTCCAGACCGTTGAAGTCATACTTGCTGAAATCCAGTCTGATAACGGGATAGCGATTCCTGTATTCCTTCTTGTACAGAGGGTACCGGGAGCACTGCTCGATCTTCATCCCCTCGAAGCTGTCCCGTTCGGCCTCATCCTCGGCGTAATCGATGTTGAAGAAGCGGTCGAGCATCGAGAGGGCGAGGGACTTCCCAGATCTGCGAGGCCTCGTGACGAGAATCGGGGCCGGACCGTGCTCTATGACATCCCTGATGAGGAGGGTTTTGTCGGCGAAGTAATACCCACCCCTGGAAATCTTCGCGAAGTCGTGTTTCCCGATGAGAACCTTCATGTTCTTCGGGTTGTCATTGGCGTCATTGATTTTAACTCCTGCTCCGACCGCGCAGCGACAACCGTCGGCGGGCCCCATGGATCCGTAATTTCCATCCATGGGAACGGACGCCGTCTGTCGGGTTATAAAGGGCGTATACTGCAGTCAGTATGACACGAAACTCTTCGAAATGTAGAACAAGCGATAGAACCGAGATCGGAGATCCACGGGGATCCTGTGGAATCCGAGGGACTCATTCCTTCCCGCAGCAACCGCGACGAGCTCGGCGATGTGGACCACGGGAAGGCCGTTCTCCTGCGCGTCGAACTTCACGAAGCACATGGGGCATCCGACGACGATGACCTCGGCGCCGGCGCACTCCTCCTCGCGCTCTTTCATCAAAGGGACGTTCACGGGCGCGTTCTTCCCGCAGCAGCCGATGTCGGTGTTCACGACCTCGCAGTTCATCGCCTCGAGGACGGCCTTCATCTCCTTCTTCAGATGTTCGGCGGAGCATCCCGGCTCCATCCCGACCATGACGGTCCTTTCGAACCTCGGGAGGTCGTCCAGGTGCCTGTGGAGGAATGCTATGATGTGCGACGTCTGCTGGTAGACGGGCTCCAGCTCCTCGCTGCAGCCGGCGCACAGCGTGACGATGTCCCTCCCTCCCGCGGGGGAGCACATGCCGTCCTTGCGCCGTCTCTTCTCGATCTCCGGCATCTCCATGAACTGTATCGGATGGAGGCAGCAGGATTCAGAGGGCAGGCGGGTCGCCTTCACGCCCAGCGCGTCCATCGCTACGGACGCCGCGAACTCTATGAACGGCGCCATGCCGTTGACCACGCACCCGGTCATGACGTACGCCTCGTCCCCCTTCCATTCGGGTTCGACGCACCTGTCCTCCGCTGGGGCGCGGACGAATCCCGTCTCCTCGTAGGTCTTCGATATCGACAGGCCCTGCTCCATGTAGATGAGGTCCCTGATGACCGTGAACGGGTCGGAGCGGAAGCAGATGCGGGAGCACGTCCCGCAGACGATGCACTTGTCCAGGTCGCCCTCGCCTCCGGCCATTATCTCCATGGGGTCGATGCCGCCGTGCTTGAAAGAAGGACAGGCGGCGGTGCATCTCCCGCAGAGTATGCACGTGCGTCTGATCTTCTCGATCTCCTGCATCATGGCGAAGCTCACGGCCTGCGCCTCCTGGTATCGGGAGGGTTCGGCTCCATCATGGCGCCGTCGCATCCCGTCTTGACGATGTACGGCGTGCCTCCGCGCGATGCGATGGCCTCGCACACCTTCTCCGGCTCGTCGGTCAGGGCGACCATGCACCCCCCTCCGCCGGATCCGGTCAGCTTCGCCCCGTAGGAGTACGGGAGCGACGCGTTCACCAGCTTGTTCAGGGCGTCGCACGACACCCCGAGGATGGACAGGAGCTTGTGGTCCTCGGTCATGAGGCGCCCGAGACGCTCCACGTCGTTGTCCCTCAGCGCCTTCCCGCCCTCTATCGTCACCTGCTCGATGTCGTCGACCACCTCGATCGCGAAGCGGGAGCGGCCCATGTACCTGTGGACCTTCTCCACCTGGGGGCCGGTGGGGGCGCGGATGCCCGTGTTCCCGATGACGAACGTCATCTCCGGGACCTTCAGGTCGTTGAAGCTCCAGCTCCTGCCGTCCCGTTCGACCTTCCAGAGGAATTTCCCGCCCGAGTCGGGCATGTTGATCGTCAGACCTCCCCCGTGCACGCTCGTGGAGACGTCCATGGGGCTGCCGTTGCCCTGGGCGTAGTACTCGGCGTCGTACGCCTCGCGCATGACCTCCTCCTCGGTCAGGGAGCCTCCGTTGAGGGACGCCAGGGCCATCGCGGCGGCCGCGCAGAGCGCCGCCGAGGAGCCCATCCCGGAACCGACCGGGATCTGACTCACCGACACCATGTCGATGGCGTGGCGGAGGTTGCGCGTCAGGTGCCTGAGGTGGGCCTGCCTGCGGAAGTCGAGGCGTTCGCCGTTCATGGTGTTCCAATCGGAACGGCGTATGGCCACTGTCATCCTCTGGTCGACCGCCAGCGTGATCGCCGGCTTGCCGTAGACGACGGCGTGCTCGCCCAGGATCACGAACTTCCCGGGTGCGGATGCGGTATGCCACTCGGACCTCATCAGTCCAGACCGTACCTTCTGGTCTCTTCGGAGATGGCGTCGTTGGGGTTGCGCCCGTTGAGCTGCGGCTGGGGGATGCTCCACCACTGCTCCTCCATGTCGCCGAGCCTGCGGTCGAAGTCCTCGTCGGATTCGCCCTCGTTCTGCTCGACCTTCATGAGCGCCTTGGACATCTCGCCCAGCAGGTCCACTCCGAACTTCTTGTTGACGATGCACATGCCGATGTACCCGTCCAGGCAGGCGCAGATCTCCTCGCGCGTGTCCGCGTCCACGGATTCCATGATCACGTCGAGGACGCTGTTGGCGGTCATCTTGAAGATGAGCTGGTGCTTGGCCTCGTCCGGCAGCTCCTCCTCCGCCATGATGGTCTCCATCATCTCCTTGCTGAAGAGGTCGGAGAGGGCGGAGGTCCTGTTGGGGTTCCTGCCGAAGGTGTGTTCGATGTGCTCCTTCTCGGGATCCACGGGTTCGGAATCCCCGAACAGATCCGCATTGGGGTCGAGTTCGCCTGCCATGCTATCACTTCTGGCGGGACATGACGTCCGACAATATGTCCATTCCCCTGGAGATCTTGTCCTCGTCCGCGGCGTAGGAGAATCTGAGGTGCTTCTCGCCGTAGGTGCCGAATGCGGAACCGGGGGTGCAGATCAGCCCCGCGCGGGCCAGCTCGTTGGCCAGGTCCTGCGAGAGGATGTTCTGCTCGTACGTGGGGAACGCGTAGAACGCGCCCTTGGGCGGTTCGATGGACATGCCTCCGATCTCGTTGATGCGCTTGCATATCAGGTCGCGCCTCCCGCGGAAGGTCCTGCGGGCGTCGTCCAGATACCCCTGCATGTGGGGGAGGGCGGCGAGGATGCCGTACATGGCGGGCATGTTGGGGCTGGCGCAGACGTGGTACTGCATCTTGATCAGGGGTTCCATCATCTCGTCGTTGGCGAAGACGAATCCCATCCTCCAGCCGGTGACGGCCATCATCTTGGAGAATCCGTTGACGACGACGGCGCACTCGGGGCTGTCCATGAAGGAGACGTGCGAGCCCTCGTAGATGAACTCGCAGTAGACCTCGTCCGAGAGGATGGTTATGTCCTTCTCCCAGGCGAGGTCCACCAGGGCGTCCTTGGACTCCTGCGTGAGCACCCCTCCGGTGGGGTTGGACGGCGTGTTGACGATGATCATCGTCGTGCGCGGGGTGATTTTGGAGATAATATCGTCCAGGTCGGGCTGGAAGGTGCCGTCGTCCGTGAGTTTGTACTCCACGGGGACCCCTCCGGCGAGCCTGACGTGCGGGGCGTAGATCACGAAGCCGGGGCTGGGGACCAGGACCTCGTCGCCGGGGTCGATCATGCTCTGCGTGACCTCCAGCAGGGCGGTGGAGCCGCTGGGGGTGATCATGATGTTGCCGCCCTTCATCTCGCCGTACTTGGAGAAGTAATCGGCGACGGCGTCCCTGAGCTCGGGGATGCCGGCGGTGGGGCCGTACTTGTTCCTCCCTTGCTTGGAAGCCTCGCACATCCCCTCGATCGCCTCCGCAGGGGGATCCAGGTCGGGTTCTCCCAGGCCGAGGTTGACCGAACCCGGGCCGGCGAGGTCGAACATCTTGCGGATGCCCGACATCGGTATCTCGTCTATCCTCTTGGAGGACTTCATGCGACATGATACGGCGCATCTGGGTTAAAGGCATCGGTGTGTCCGGGGAGGGGCGTCCAGATGGTCGGTTTAACGACGTTTATCGGGGTTTCCGGAGGGATGGTTCCGGATGTCCGTATGTGCCAGGCTTATGCATTCCGGAGGGGTCGGATCGGAGGTGTATAAAAGACATCTGGCCATGGCCGAAAAGGCTCGTTTAAATAGAGCTAAGATTTCATCAGAATCAGAGGCGAATTGGGATGCCGAAGAGACACAGCAAGGGGTCGGAATCCAACGATTTCGACGTCTCCGTCGACGAGGGCACTTTCGGGGATTACGAGGCGTTCGGAGTCTACAACGACGACGCTCCCGAGGGATCCGAGCCCGAGTACGAGATCTTCATCGTGGCGACCGCGCAGGAAGTCTGAACCCGTTCTTCTTCCGGATGCGGGTCCGATGCGGGGGTATCCCGCGCGTTTTTCCGAGGGTGGAAGCTCACAGAGTGTCGTCGGCCTGCTCTTCCCCGGTTTTCATCTTCATGTACCTGTCCGCCGCGATCGTGTAGTACGCGTCGGCGGAGGAATTGAGGGCGGTCTCGAAGGAATCCTGCACGACCCCGATGATGAACCCGATGGCGACCATTTGCATGGCGACGGTATCGGATATGCCGAACAGCGAGCAGGCCATGGGGATCAGCAGCAGAGAACCTCCGGCGACCCCCGATGCCCCGCATGCGCCGATGGTCGCTATGACCGACAGCGCGATCGCGAGCAATATCGGGATGTCCATGCCGAGGGTGGCGGCGGCGACCATGGTCATCACGGTGATCGTGATCGCAGCGCCGTTCATGTTTATCGTCGCGCCCAGCGGGATGGAGACGGAATAGAACTCATCGTCCACGCCCATCTTCTCGCAGAGCTTCATGTTCATGGGGATGTTGGCCGCCGAGCTCCTCGTGAAGAACGCGGACACGGCGGAATCACGCAGGCATACCATGAGCAGGGGGTACGGGTTCCTCCTCAGCAGGTACGCGACGATCGCCGGGTTCGTGACGAACGTGACGAACAGCATGCACGAGACGAGTACGAGGATCAGCTGTCCGTACTCCGAGAAGATCTCCACGCCGTTGGTGGACACCGCGGTGTACACCAGGCCCATTATACCGAACGGCGCGAAGCTGATGATCAGCTTGACGATGTCGGTGACCAGCATGCTCAGGTCCCCGATGATGTCCTTGGTGGAATCGGAGCAGTACGCCCTTATGATCAGCCCGCTGAGGATGGCCCAGAACAGGATGCCGAGGTAGTTGCCGTTGATCAGCGCCGACAACGGATTCTCGACGAGCTTCATCAGGAGGTTGTAGATTAGCTGACCGATGTCCGTGGTGGATTCCTCCGAAGCGCCGGGGATGTCCAGCGTCACCGTCACATGGGCGACCGAGCATGCGATCACCGCCACGACGGCGGCGACGATCGTGCTGATCAGGTACAGGGCGATGATGAGCTTGAAGTGGTCCCTGTAGTTGGATGTGGACCTCGCCAGGGAGTTCAGCACCAGTATGAAGACCAGGAACGGGGCGATGGCCTTGAGCGCTCCGATGAACACGTCCCCGAAGGCGGATATCAACAGGATGTCCGGCACCATCAGCGCCAGGATGACGCCGACGATGAGGCCCGCGACGATCCTCAGTATGAGGCTGATCGAATTCCATCTGTCGTAGGCGTCCCTGAGCGTCATCTTCTCGGAGCGTCCAGAGCTTCCGCATATGTGTTAATGACGGGAAGAACATATTTTTGAACAAGTATCCATATCTGTACGGTCCAGGATGCGTTCCACCGCATCCGGGCCTTCGGGAGGACGGATGCATGGCTGGAGGATTCGATTTCGAGGGATTGCTGGGGACCATGTCGCCGGATGCGCTCAGGGAGGCGCTCCGCAGGCTGGTAGGCGTTTACGGCGAAGGCGCGGAGGAGATCGTCATGGAGACCGCCGACGGTTTCTCGCAGAGGGTGTCCGAGAACATCCGCGACCGCGTGTCCAGGGTCCTGGGCACGGTGTGCGACCACGTGGACATCGACCACGAGCCGGAGGCGATGATCCCGGTGATGATGGAGGACGAGTTCGACGGGGACGTGTGGTTCCTGCTGGACGGCGAGGGGCCGGAGGCGGCCGAGGAGCTCATCGTCGCGATAGCCGCCGCCCTGAGGGATCCCGACATACCGCGCAACGGCATGCCCGAAGGGGCGATGGGGTTCCGCAGGAGATATGCGGACGCCATCGAGGAGAGGTTCCTGAACGGAGGGTTCCTGGAGCTCTTCGAAGGCATCGAGCGAGCGCGATGCGGTCTCCGACGGGGGCTGCTGGGGAATCGGTACAGGGGATCAGCTCAGCAGATAGTCGAAGATGTCCGACCTGACCGCATCCCTCAGCCTGTAGCGGATCTCGACCGGCTTGCCGTCGGTCAGGAATCCCGCGAAGTCCATCATGCCGAGGTAGTAGAACTCCTTGGAGCCCTCGTCGTTCTTGTTCTTCCTTACGAACAGATGGATGGGCATCCCATTCTCCTTGTGGTCCCTGACGCGGACCATGTTCTTGGAATCCCTCCCCTCCTGCGACTTGGACAGCGCGATCAGGGTGTTGCGGTTCTCGAAACGGTCCTCGTACCTCTGCGATTCTGCTACATCCTCTCCTTTCTTGTAGTTGATCAAGACCACGAAAGAGTTCGTGAACGAGTCGTACTTGTAGC
>CAVABN010000070.1:0-7862 GCA_963586845.1 Bifidobacteriaceae bacterium | reverse complement strand
CGCGCGCACCCGCGAAAAGGACTTTTTATAGTCCTCCCGACTACGCTCCCCCGTTAGCCATGGCATACGATTCATCGACCATCGAGAAGCGCTGGGAGGAGATGTGGAAGACCGAGGAGGTCTACCGCTTCGACCCCGCTTCGGACAAGCCCGTCTTCAGCATCGACAACCCTCCGAGATACACCTCCGGACCCCTCCACCTGGGGCACGCCACCGGGTACTCGCTCATCGACTTCGTCGCCCGCTACAAGAGGATGACCGGCCACAACGTGTTCTTCCCCCTGTGCTTCGACGTCAACGGCACCCCGATCGAGGTCAAGGTCGAGAAGAAGCACCACATCACCAAGCTCGACACCCCCCGTCAGGAGTACAGGAGGCTCTGCGAGGAGTACGCCAACGGGTTCATCGAGGAGATGATCCACCACTTCGAGATCCTGGGGGAGAGCATGGACTCCAGCATCTACTACCAGACCGACGCCCCGTACTACAGGCGCATCACGCAGCTTTCCTTCGTGGAGCTGTTCAACAGGGGCCTTGTCTACAAGGCCAACTACCCCGTCAACTGGTGCCCCGGGTGCATGACCGCCCTGGCCGATGCGGAAGTGGAGTACAAGGACAACGTCAACAAGCTCAACTTCATCAAATTCCAGATCGCCGACGGGAAGCCCGAGGATTTCGTTCTCATCGCAACCACCAGGCCGGAGCTGCTGTGCACCTGCCAGGCCGTCGCCGTCCACCCGGACGACAAGGCGAAGGCCGGGCTCGTCGGGAAGGAGCTTGTAACCCCCCTGTTCGGAAGGAGGGTCAAGGTCATCGCCGACCCCAAGGTCCAGATGGAGTACGGGACCGGGTTCGTGATGATCTGCACCATCGGGGACAAGGACGACCTCGAGTGGGTCATGAAGTACCACTTCCCCCTGGAGAAGGGGATCGACGAGCAGGGCAGGATGACCGAGCTCGCCGGGAAGTACGCCGGAATGAAGGTCATCGAGGCCCGCGAGGCGGCCATAGAGGACCTGAGGTCCTCCGGCATCCTCGTGGACCAGAAGGACAACCCCCAGCAGGTCTCCATCTGCTGGAGGTGCCACTCCCCGATCGAGTACCTGCAGGTGCCCCAGTGGTTCCTCAAGACCCTGGACTTCAGGGAGAAGATCCTGGAGAGGGCCGAGGAGATCAACTGGCACCCCGAGTTCATGAAGACCAGGCTCAGGGACTGGACCAACTCGCTGGAGTGGGACTGGGTCCTGAGCAGGCAGAGGGTGTTCGCGACCCCCATCCCCGTGTGGGAGTGCGAGGGCTGCGGGCAGGCGGTGTGCGCCACCGCGGAGATGTGCTACTGCGACCCGACCCTGGACGCTCCCCCCGTGGAGAAGTGCCCCAAGTGCGGAGGCAAGCTCATCGGATGCACCGACGTGTTCGACACCTGGATGGATTCGTCCGGTTCCTCATTGTACAACACCTTCTGGGGCAGGGACCCGGAGCTCCACAAGAAGCTGTTCCCCATGTCAATGAGGCCCCAGTCCCACGACATCATCAGGACCTGGGCGTTCTACTCCATCCTGAGGGCGGAGCAGATCGAGGAGAGCATCCCCTGGAAGGACATCATGATCCACGGGTTCATCATGGCCCCCGACGGCACCCCCATGCACTCGTCCATCGGGAACGTCATCGACCCGATACCCATCCTGGAGAACTACGGCGCGGACGCGCTGCGCTACTACGCCGCGACCTGCTCCCTCGGTATCGACCACGCCTTCCGCGAGAAGGACGTCGTCCGCGGGAAGAAGCTGTGCATCAAGGTGTACAACCTGGGGCAGTTCGCCGGCAGGTACGTGGAGAACGCTCCGAAGGACATGCCGAAGGAGCTGAGGACCTCCGACAGATGGATCCTGTCCAGGTACTCGGATGCCGTCAAGACCGTCACCGACTGCTTCGAGAACTACCAGTTCGACAAGGCCATGAGGGAGGTCGAGGGATTCATCTGGCACGAGCTCGCCGACAACTACGTGGAGATGGTCAAGGGGAGGACCGACGATGCGGTGAGGTACACCGTCGCCACGGTACTCCTCGGAAGCCTGAAGATGCTTGCCCCGTTCATGCCCCACGTCACCGAGGAGGTCTACCAGAGCCTGTTCAGGGATTCCGTCGGGATCCGCAGCATCCACCTGACATCCTGGCCGGAGCCCGTCCTCGACGACAAGGACGCGGAATCGACGGGAGAGCTGCTGAAGGACGTCCTCGCGGGCATCCGCACCTGGAAGTCCGAGAAGAAGATCGCCCTCAACGCGCCCCTGGCGATGGTCGAGCTGGTCGGGGCTGACGCCGCCAAGCTGGAGTCGGCCAAGCAGGACATCCTGGAGACCACCAAAGCTTCCGAAGTGAACATCGCCCCCGAGGCCAGGCTGACCGAGGAGATTGTGGGCATCAAGCCGATCCACTCCAAGCTCGGACCCGCGTTCAAGGCGCAGGCCAAGGCCATCGTTTCGGCCATCGCGGTGATGGATCCCGCGGATGCGGCCGCGAAGCTCGCCGTCGGACCCCTGACGGTGGAATGCGACGGGCAGTCCGTGGAGATCGGTCCGGAGTTCTTCGAGATGGAGAAGCGCCTGATGCTGGACGGCAGGGCCGTCGAGACCCTCCAGATCGGGAACGTCCTGATCCTGATCGAGCAGTGAACATCAATGCCCCGTCCCTCCGGGGGCGGGGCGAAACCATACCTCGGGACATCCCGGGATTCTGAAAAGAGAAGAATGCCGGCATAACCCCGCCGGCGGGGGTCGGCCCCATCGGGGCCTCGATTCGAGAATCACTCCTTGCAGCAGCACTTGCAGGAGCCGTACTTCTTCTGGTAGCCGTCCATGGCCGCCGCGACGAGCTTCTCGGCCTCCGCCTTTCCGACGGTGCCGTTGATCTCGGTCTTCTTGTTCTCCAGGGCCTTGTAGACGCTGAAGAAGTGGCACATCTCGTCGACCAGGTGCTTGGGGAGGTCCTCGAGCTTCTGGACGTCCTTGTAGTCGGGGTCTCCCTCGGCGACGGCGATGATCTTCTCGTCGTTGTCCCCTCCGTCGACCATGAGGATGGCGCCGATCGGGCGGCACTGGACCAGGGTCAGGGGGGCGATCGTCTCGGAGCACAGGACGAGGGCGTCCAGGGGGTCGCCGTCGTCGGCGTAGGTCCTGGGGACGAACCCGTAGCTGGCGGGGTAGTGGGTGGAGGTGGACAGGATCCTGTCGAGCCTCAGCATCCCGGTCTCCTTGTCGAGCTCGTATTTCGTCTTGCTCCCCTTGGGGATCTCGATGACGACGGTGAAGCTCTCGGTGGTGACCATCTTCGGGTCGATATCGTGGAAGATGTTGTTCATTGTGAATCCTCTTGGCGACCGCATCCCCTCCATGACCTTATAGTTACGCAAAGACGCAAAACGTGCTGGGGGAGCTTGTACGGACGGCCTTCGAATTACGAGGCGACGGACATTCGTACCGAGTCGCGAATCATCCTGCGGCGCACTATTCGAGATTTCGATTCAATCCTCGATTAATCTATACCATGTCTGTAAAACCATTAAATACAGGACAGGTACATGGGCTGTACATCCCGATAAGACCCGCAGGATAGGTCGCCGTTCGGCGGCCATCAGTGCCTGCGGGCAACGGATACCAACCTGCGTGGGGGAAATGTCGGGTTCGCGGAAGGTTGAAAACACCTCTCATCGCATACGACTGTTCTGACGATTGCGACTTGAGATTCAAATACCATATGCCCATTCCCATCCCCATGGACCAGAAGACCAACCCCATGAGGCATTTGGACAAGCTCGGAATCCAATACGAGACGCACTACTACGGCGACCAGCCCCTGTCGGGGATGGATGTGGCCCAGGCCATGGGCGAGGACCCCCGCGAGACGTTCAAGACCCTCGTGACCGAATCGAAGGAGCACAGATACTACGTCTTCCTGGTCCCGGTCACCGGCGACCTGGACCTGAAGAAGGCGGCCGCCAGCGTGGGTGAGAAGTCGCTGTCGATGATCAGGTCGAAGGACCTGCTGTCCCTGACCGGGTACGTGCACGGCGGATGCTCGCCGCTGTGCCTCAAGAGGCCCATGAAGGTCACCATCGACGCCACCGCCGAGGGTCTCGAGAGGATCTACTTCAGCGCCGGGAAGATCGGGCACCAGATCGAGATGTCCGTCTCGGACCTGCCGAAGGCCCTGGATTTCCAGTTCGCCGACATCAGGAAGCCGGTGCAGGATGCAGAATCTTGATATCCGACCGCGGAGGTCGGGACGGCATGGCATCGGAGCCGGACACGGGAGCGATCGAGCGCATCATGAGGGAATCCGGGCGCAGGGTCCGGGAGGACCATGCGTTCACCGTCAGCACCAAGGGCACCCGCGAGAACCTCGTCACATCTGCGGACGTGGAGAACGAGAGGTTCCTGAAGTCCGAGCTCACATCCCTCCTGCCGGGGTCGGCGTTCATAGGGGAGGAGGGGGACGAAGCCTCCCTCCGCGATTCCGAATGGGCGTGGATCGTCGACCCGATCGACGGCACGGCCAACTTCTCCCGCGGGATCCCGATGTGCGCCGTATCCGTGGCGCTGTTCAGGGATGCGGAGCCCTACGCGGGGTTCGTTCTGAACCCGTTCACGGACACTCTGTACAGCGCGGTCGTCGGGCGCGGGGCGTCCAAGGACGGGAGGCCGATACATGTGTCGGACAGGTGCTTCGCGGACAGCATGCTCAGCACGGCGTACTGCTGCTACGAGAAGTCGCTGGCGAAACCCTGTTTCGAAGTGAGCGAGACGCTGTATCCGAGGATCAACGACATCCGCAGGATCGGCACCGCCGCGTTGGAGCTGGCGCTCATCGCCGAGGGCGCGGGGGAACTGTATTTCGAGATCCGCCTGTCGCCGTGGGATTACGCCGCCGGATTGACCATCCTGAAGGAGGCCGGCGGATGCTACATGGGGATCGGAGGGGACGTGTCCTTCGACGGTCCGAGTCCCGTCCTGGCCGCCAATTCGGAGGGGAACCTTCGGGAGCTGGAGGAGGTCGTGGATGGCGTCTTCGGAGAGAGGAGGCCGTACCGAAGCCGACCGTCATTCCATATAGAGGGCGTTTCTCTCTTTTTCGGACCTCTTGCGCGCGTACCTCAATCCGAAGTATCCCGTAGCGACGAACATGGTCGCCCCTGCAATCGCCCAAACGGATTTCGACATTTCGCCGATCGCCTCGTTGAAGACCGAACCGGCGAAGAACGACATGGCGATGGAGAGCATCATCAGGACGAACATCCTGTTGTTCATGGAGGCCATATTCTCGGCTGCCCCGTGGTTCATCCTGTATTCGCGACTCTGATACGTGTGGTCCGCGGTTTCCTCCGCATATTTGCAGATGTACTCCAGGTCATTCTTCTCCGTTCCGATATCCGCGCCGTATTTCTCCAGGAACGACCTGCCGTACAACGCGCAGCTCCTGATCTCGAAATACGTCTCGGGCATGATAGAATTGAACCTGTAGTTGGAAACAGCTTCCACCAGATACCTCTCATAAGCCTTGCATATCCATATCAGCGCATCGGAACGTTCCGTTCCCCTGTAGGCCCCGATCACATGCCCGTTCCTCGGATGCGCGTGCGAATGATACAGGGATATGATGGGTTCCAGGAGGGCATCTACGAGGCCGTCCGCATCCTCCGGATTCATCGGACAGTCAGCACTGAATCCGATCGACAACAAACCGTCTCTATCGAAGCCCATCTCGAGTTCGATACCGTCGATGTTCTTCCTTTCCGACATCAACACAGCTTGGGCGGTCTCGATTCCATTCTCCCGGGCGTAGTCCGAGAGGATGCACAGATGCGTTCCGTCGAGGTATTGGAATGTCACGAAACCCTGTGCGCTCCGATCGATGGCTCCGAACATCTGCGAGATCACGGGCTCCATCATCGCTGTCAGGCTCGGATCCATGAGGCATTTATCGCCGAAGAGCGTGAGATTGCGATCGATCGACGGGATCCATAGCCAGTATGTCGGATTCAGATATGCCATTCAGTAACCGTCCGCCGTTTCCATGTATCTCATGCCGGCCTTGGTCACGGTATACCGGGGGAACCGTTCGCCGTCGACCTTGGTCTCGATCAGGAATCTACCTGACTTGAGATCCCCGATCCTCCGATTGTTGGAGGCATCCATCAGCATCATCATGATGCAGTATTCGTTCCCTGACAGGATCACCTTTATGATTTCGGGGGAGGGCAGACTGTGCTAAATATCCCGGGCGGATTCGTGGGTGAGATCCTCTATCGCAACCTTCTTCGGATAGGACTTGTGCCGGATCGAACCCATGATTTCACCCTCTGGATCGTATTGCTCTTCGCATCTATTTATAATTCGCCATCTGTTCGGGAACATTGGTTCAATTGTTGAATGTATTGTCACATTTAATTACCTAAAAGTAGTTGGTATGTGGCGGTACTGTCGCATATCTCCAGCCATTCGAAGCCCTGCTCCGTCTCTTTTCGGTAGGAGGCGCACGCTTATCCGCCCACGGCGCGATTCCGTATCATGGCTCACGACAAGGAGGCCGGAGACGGCATGATGTGCGGAGGGGGACGCTCCTTCTGCGAGATGTACAAGGAGATGGGAGATTACGCCCCGGACACGCTCAGGGCGATCCAGAAGCTGGACCCGGCCCTGGTCGATACCATCAGGGTTATGGACAAGACCATGGTCAGCGACGGCGCCCTCGACAGGAAGACCAAGAGGCTCATCGCGCTGGCGTGCGTGGCGGTCCGCATGTGCGACGACTGCGTCTATCCGCAGGCCAGGGTCGCCAAGAACTACGGCGCCACCAAGGAGGAGATCCTGGAGGCCATCAACGTGGCCGTCCTGACCGGAGGGGTCCCCAGCTGGTCCGCCGCCAAGGGCGGGATACAGAAGCTGTTCGACGAGTGGGACGACGAGCGATTCGGTCCGAATCAACAGGGCGGTACAGGCGCCCGACGAGGTACGTCGCAGCGAACGCGCAAAGGATGCCGACGACCGCTCCGGCGATGACGTCGGTGGGCCAATGAACCCCGAGGTAGACCCTCGACAGTCCGACGAGGCATGCGAATATCACTGCTGCGATCCCGGCGCGCCTGTCCTTGAGGAGGATGCACATCGCGGCCGCGAATGACGATGCCGTGTGGCCGGACGGGAACGATGCGGTGGTCGGGGGATCGACTATGAGCGTCAGATCCAACACCTCGAAGGGTCTCGGACGGTCGACCAGGGGCTTGAGCAGAAGGTCCGCGACGATGTACGCCATCGCTATCGCGGCGATGACGGCAATCCCCGTCGGTCTCCAGCTCTTGGAACAGGTCATCACGAACGCGAGGATCAGCCAGAGGGCGGCATGGGTCGCCAGCAACGTGATCGTCACCATCGGACCGTCGAGGAGCGGCGACGCTCCCTGAACCCATTCGATGATCCCCGCCTCGGACATACCGGCGGGATTGCGCCCATCGGATATCATGGGTGCGGAGAGGGCGGCGTCCGGAGGAGAAACCCTTCAAGGGATGGGCGGACCTGCCGACGAAGAGCGTCAGCGGGAGTCGGCACGTCCGCGCATCCACGGGACTGAACACGCACCGGCCACCTGCACGGCCGCATCTGGTGCATGCTTCGCCCCACCGCAGATGTATCGCTACATCTCCTCCGGGACACCATGTGGGATCGGGTTTGAGCTTGTCTCCTATGGTTGTAGTATTCGGATACCAGCGGTCTGTATCCGCGGTCCCTCATCATCTCGTAGGGGACCTCGTCGTAGTTCCTCTTGTTGTGCCTCCCGGTGGCGACGTAGCGGATCCAGTCCTGGAG
>CAVABN010000069.1:0-7894 GCA_963586845.1 Bifidobacteriaceae bacterium | reverse complement strand
GGCAGAGCAACGGGTACTACAAGGCCTTCGCCATGTCCCACAACACCCTTAGGGGCGGGGCGGGGGGATCGGTCCTCAACGCCGAGCTCGCAAAGGCCAAGGGAATACTCTGATCACAAACGGCGCCCGGAAGGGCGCCCCCAACCACCTTCCCTTCTTCTCCCCTTCATCCAGTCAAAAGATTCCATACCCATCCATGGTATGGGTTTATAGTAAGTTGGATGATACATCCGATAATGAGCAAGAAGGCGATATTGGTCACGAGCTTCGGGACCAGCTACAACGAGACCCGCGAGAAGACCATCGATGCCATCGAGAAGCAGGTCGCAGAGGAGTTCCCGGACTGGGAGGTCAGGCGCGCCTTCACGAGCCGCATGATCATCAAGAAGCTGAAGGAGCGCGACGGCGTGACCATCGACTACGTCACCGACGCGATGGAGAAGCTGTCCTCGGAGGGATTCGAGGAGGTCATCGTGCAGCCGACCCATATCATGAACGGCATCGAGTACGACGACATCGTCAGGATCGTGTCCGAACACATCGGCAACATCTCCGATCTGAGGATGGGACAGCCCCTGCTCACCACCAACGAGGATTACGACAACGTCGTCGAGGCCATCCGCTCCTGCCTGCTCCCGCTCGCCGGAGGGAAGGACCTGGTCCTGATGGGCCACGGGACCCCGCACTACGCCAACGCCGCCTACTGCCAGCTGCAGATGAAGCTTTTCGGCGCGGGGATCACCAACGTGTTCATCACCACCGTGGAGGGCTATCCGGAATACCCCGACACCCTCCGCCTCATGGACCACTGCGAATGCCGCGATGCGGTCCTGATGCCCTTCATGATCGTCGCCGGGGACCACGCCACAAACGACATGGCCGGCGATGACGACGACACGCTCAAGTCGTTCCTATCCTCGAAGGGATACTCCGTCGAGTGCGTCATCAGGGGGCTCGGGGAGTTCAGCGGATTCAGGAACCTCTTCGTACAGCACATCAGGGACGCCATGTCCAAGGAGTGAACCCGTTTCCGATCATGGAGCGGTCCGATCGGATCGCTCCGCTTCCTTTTTCGTCGGAACCTATCCGGACGGAGCTTCCTGCAGATCTCGACGGCCTGTTCCTCGTCCATGCCGTAATCCATCAGATCCACGGGATCGAAATCCCCGTCCTCCGAGTGGGCCATGGCATGCTTCGCTATGGCCTCCGCCCACCTGTCCGTCGTCGGATGTCCGGCCTTGAGCCAACCGTCCTCTTCGATCCTGCTCAAGGGCTCGGCGTAGGGCCACGGACATGTATGGTCCTGTTCGACACGGAGGATTCCGTACATGTTCCTCCAGTGGACCAGTTCGATGATCAGCTCGTCCTTGGACAGCTTCTCGAGCTCCTCCCATTCGCTTGCCATAGCGGTATCGCCTTCGGATCCTACGATGACAGAAGAGGATATCAAATGGAGATGGGGATGCTCAGGATAGAAGTGCGACGGGGCATCCGATTCCCGCCGCTGAAGAGTTTATGCGATGCGCCTGACGGCCTCGTAAGGCGTCACGTGGAGGGCCTTCTCGGCCTCCTCCGCGGTCATCCCGGCGCCGAGTGCGACGGTCAGTGCCGCCTTCTCGTCCATCAGGTTCTCCGGCGCATGCGTATCCGAGTCGATGACCATGTCGGCCCCGACGGAACGCGCCACGTTCACGACGTGGCCGTTGGTGATGTTGTGCCCCATGCGGCCGGTGACCTCGATTATGACGCCGTTGTCCTTGGCGGCCTGCGCCTCCTCGACCGTGAGGAACCCGGGGTGCGCCAGGATGTCGATGTCGGAGTTCTGCGCAGCGGCGAGGTTCGTCCCGGGGGCGACCGGCTCCGTGACCGTCTCCCCGTGGACCACGATCCATTGGGCACCGTTCCTCCTGGCCATGTCTGCGACCTTGGCGATCTTGGACGGGGGCACGTGGGTGATCTCCACTCCCGGGATCACTTTGATGTAGTCCTCCACGAGCTCGACGGCCTTGGCGACGTTGGACGCCACGAACTCCACGTTCGTCATGTCCACGTGGTCGGTGATGGCGATGACGTCGTGACCGAGGACCATGGCCCTCCTCACGAGCTCGGCGGGGATCAGCTCCCCGTCGCTGAACACCGTATGGGTGTGGAGATCCGCTCTCATTGCGCCCTCTCCCACAGCTTCCTGTAGACCTCGGACATGGGCAGCCCGGTCTTCTCGATCGCCACCATGGTGTGGTAGATCAGGTCGGCCAGCTCCCAGGCCATCTCGTCCTCGGACCTGTCCTTGATGGCGAGGACGAACTCCCCCGCCTCCTCGATGACCTTCTTGCACATGCGGGTCTCGTCGTTGTACAGCTTGCAGGTGTAGCTCTCGTCCGAGGGGTTCTCGAGCCTGTCGATCAGCACCCTCCTGAGCTCGGGGATGATCGCCATGGTCTCCTCGTTGTCCCCGTAGATGACCTCGTCGAAGCAGGACGGCTTCCCCAGGTGGCAGGCGATGCCCCCGACCTGCTCCACCCTCGCCAGGAGGGTGTCGCCGTCGCAGTCGACCTGGAGGGACTTGATCTTCTGGAAGTGGCCGGACTCCTCGCCCTTCTTCCACATCTTCTGCCTGCTCCTGGACCAGAAGTGGGTGTACCCAGTCTCCTCCATGAGCCTGACGGCCTCCTCGTTGGCCCATGCGACCATGAGCACCTCGTTCGTGATGTAGTCCTGGACGACCACCGGGATCAATCCCTTGTCGTCGTATTTCAAATCGGTCATCTGATCTCGATCCCCCTGTCCTTGAGGTACGCCTTGACCTCTCCGACGGTGCATTCGTTGTAATGGAAGATTGAAGCGGCCAGAGCGGCGGAGGCGCCGGTCTGCGAGAACACGTCGTAGATGTGCTCCATGCATCCGCATCCGCCTGATGCGATGACAGGGATGGACACCTCGTCGGCTACAGCGGCGGTGAACGGGATGTCGTATCCGGTCTTCACGCCGTCCGTGTCCATGGATGTGAGGAGAATCTCCCCCGCGCCCAGGTCCTCGACCCTCTTGGCCCATTCCACGGCGTCGATGCCGGTCCCGCGGGTCCCCCCGTGGGTGAAGACCTCCCAGTGGTCCCCGACGCGCTTCCCGTCTATCGCGACCACGACGCACTGCCTCCCGAAGCTCTCGGCGCATTCGCCGATGATCGACGGGTCCTTGACGGCCGCGGAGTTCACGGATACCTTGTCGGCACCCGCATTCAGAGCGTCCCTCATGTCGTCCAGGGACCTGATGCCCCCTCCGACGGTCAGCGGGACGAAGAGGTTGCTGGCAGTCTGCGACACGATGTCGAGCATGGTCTGCCTGGTCTCCAGGGACGCGGTGATGTCCAGGAACGTGATCTCGTCGGCGCCCTGCTTCTCGTACTCGGCGGCCATGGCCGGGGGGTCCCCGACCTCCTTGAGGCCTTTGAAGTTGATCCCCTTGACGACCTTGCCGTTCTTCACGTCCAGGCAGGGGATGATCCTCTTCGTCAGCATCCGCTCACCCGATGATCTCGCGGTCCTTGGTGCTCAGCTCGACGGATCTGGGCCTCACCGCTTGGGACAGCGCTTTGCCGACGGCCTTGAACGACGCCTCCACGATGTGGTGCTCGTCGAATCCCCTGATCACGACTATGTGCAAAGTCATCCCGGCCGACATCGCGAAGCTCCTCATGAAGTGCGTGTACAGCGGGTCCGGGAGGTCGACGTCCGCGTAGGGGCGGTCCACCAGGTCCAGGGACGCCATGACGAGGGCGTCGTCCATCGGGACCACGGCGGTGGCCATCCTCTCGATGGGTTGGTCGCCGATGGCCTCCCTCAGGGCCTTGCCGAGGGTGATGGCGCAGTCCTCGATGATGTGGTGGTCGTTGTCGCCGTCGGCCTTCATGGTCAGGTCGAACGACGCGTACCTGGCCAGGGTCTCGGTCATGTGCTTCAGGAACTGGATCCCGCTGTCGACCTGGAACCTGCCGGAACCGTCGACGTCCAGCGAGACGGAGATCTTCGTCTCCCTGGTGCTGCGCTCGATATCGGACTTCCTCGCGGTCATGATAAACATGCGAGGAATGGTCCCCTTGATATTAATGTCGCGCGCGACTCATGCGCTCCCGTCGACCGGGGACACGATGTTGATGCGCGGGCAGTCCATGCAGACCCCCAGCTCGCCGGTGTACCCCTCGAAGACGTACAGGGCGCGGAGCAGACCGCTCTCCTTCACGAACGAGCAGATCATGCACAGCGACTCCGTGATATCAGCGCCGGCGGCTATCCTGTCCGCCGTGTCCGCGATCATCGCGTAGAAATCGTCGCGGTAGGCGCTCTTGTCGATGAGCGTGTTCCCCCCGCGCATGCCCTTGATGTACTGGGAGACGGCCGCGCTGGTCACTCCGAACAGCTTCGCGACCTGCGTCTGCGTCATGCCGTGCCTGGTGACCAGCTCCTTCGCTATGGCTCCGCGGGCGGTGGGCAGTATGTGCGTGACGATGAGTTCGCAGGGCATCTTCATGTGATTCCCCTCATTAACGGGGTTGATGATAATAGTGCCGTCGGGCCTCCCACGGCGTTTCCCATTCCCAGGGGCGGATCACTTCGGTGTACAGGGCCAATCCGACCACCGCGCCCTCCGCGCCGGCGTCCGACAGGATCCTGGCGTCATTCTCGGAAGTGACGCCTCCGGAGGCGATGACCGGGTGCGGGCACGCCTCTATGAAACCGCGGGCCTGCGCCTCGTCGATGCCCTTCCTCTGACCCTCGACGTCCACGTTGGTGTTCAGGACCCCTGCCAGAGGCAGGTCGCGGATGATCTCGAACATCTCCTCCACGGTCATGGCGGCGGACTCCTGCCATCCCTTGATGGCAATCCTCCCGCCCTTGGTGTCCATGGACAGCACGATCCTCCCGGGATGCCTGTCCGCCATCTCGGCCAGCCAATCCGGCTCCTTGACGGCCTTGGTCCCCAGGACCACGCGGTCGGCCCCGGCCGACACGAGCTCGTCGACGGTCTCCGTGGAACGGATGCCCCCTCCGATCTCGGCGGGCACGCCGCACTCGTCTATGATGCGCTTGAAGACGGGGATGTTGCCCTCTTTGCCGAAAGCCGCGTCCAGATCCACCAGGTGCAGGTACCTCGCGCCCTTCGCTATCCACATCTCCGCGACGGAGACGGGATCGGGCATGACGATCTGCTGGCTTCCCGGCACCCCTCCGACCAGCTGGACCACCTGGTGGTCCATCACGTCGACGGCGGGGATCATCCTCATAGGACCGACTCCGCGAATGCTATGAAATTCTCGAGCACCTTCCTCCCGGAAACGCTGCTCTTCTCGGGGTGGAACTGCGTCCCGTAGGTGTTGGCCTTGCGGAAGAAGGACGGCACGGGGTTCCCCTCGTAATTGGTCGTTCCGACGCAGATGTCCTCGTCGGGGCTGCCGTAGTACGAGTGGACGAAATAGAAGTGGGGGTCGGCGACGCCCTCCATCAGGGGGTCGTCGGAATCGACGGTGTTCCAGCCCATGTGCGGGACGATGCGCCCCTTCAGGGGGACGACGGAGCCCTTGTAGAACCCGAGTCCGGGCGTGGAACCTTCGGCGCTCCTCTCGAAGAGGATCTGCATGCCGATGCATATCCCCAGCGCGGGCGTCCCAGAGGCGAGCTTCTCGCAGATATCCTCCCTGTAGGGATGGAGCTTCTCCAGGGTCCTGTCGAATGCGCCGACACCGGGGAACACGATGCACTCCGCGTCCAGGGCGTCCTTCATGTCGCTGACGACGGTGACGTTGGCCCCGCAGTTCTCCAGCGAGCGCCTGATCGAATAGAGGTTGCCCACCCCGTAGTCCGTGATGGTGATGTTCAGCGGCATCCGGAGATCACCTCTTCCATCCTGTCGAGAAGGAGGGCGTTGAGCTCCGGGGTGCCGACGGTGGGCCTGACGCAGTTCTCGGTCCTGCGCTTGGCGCCAAAGTCCCTGATCAGGATGCCCTTCTCCTTCAGACCGTCCACCAGGGCCTTGTGGTCTATGGGGGAGCGGGCGAGGATGAAATTGGAATCGGACGGGAAGGGCTCGAACCCGAGCTTCCTCAGCCCCTTCTCCAGCACCGGGCGCTGCTCCTGCACCATGCGGACGCTGCGCTGCACGAACGATTGGTCCTCCACGGCCGCGACGGCCGCACCCTCGCTGATCGCGTTGAGCGAGTACGGGATCTTCACGCACATCATCATCTCCGATAATTTCGGATTCGAGGCCATGTATCCGACGCGGAGCGCCGCCATGGCGTAAGCCTTCGAGAACGTCCTGGTGACGATGAGGTTGTCGAACTCCCCGACCTTGGAGATCATCCCGTCGCCGGAGTACTCCGCATACGCCTCATCCAGAACGACGATGCCGTCGAACCTCGCTATGAGGTCCTCCACGTCCTTCTGCCTGAAGCAGTTCCCGGTGGGGTTGTTGGGGGACGGGACGATGGTCAGCTTGGCGTGCGTCCTCACGAGGGCGTCCACATCCAGCTGGTAGTCGTCGGTCAGGTCGACCATGATGGCCTTCCCGCCGTTGCACTTGACGAAGTAATCGTACAGGGAGTACGAGGGGACGGGGACGGCGGTGTCGTCGCCCCAGTTGGTGAACGTCTTGAAGATGACGTCGATCATCTCGTCGGACCCGTTGCCGGCGATGATCGTGTCTGGATCGAGGTTGTACAGCCTCCCTAGGGCCTCCCTCAGGCTGCCGGAGTAGGTGTCCGGGTAGCCGTTGAGGTCCCAGGTGTGCGTGCGGAGGTACTCCGCCGCGGCGGGGTTGGATCCGAGGACGTTGGTGTTGGTGTCCAGACGGATCTCGCCGTGGAGCTTCGGGTTGTAGTATCTGACGAAGTCCCTGGCGGTCTCCCTCATGATGCTCCGGTCGTCGGACATCGGTTCACCAGCCTTTCGATCTCCGTGGTGAGGATGCCCTTGGCGCCGATCTTCCTGAGCTCGGAGATGGTGCGGAACGCGTCCTTGGCGTCGATGACCGCGTGCAGGGCGACGTATCCCTTGTTCCCGGCGATCTCCAGGACCGTGGGGCCCTCCAGGCCGGGGATGATGGCCTCCGCGTCGGCGACGCGGTCCTTGGGGACGTTGGCCATGAGGTACTTCTTGGACTCGGCGTTGATGACGCTGTCTATGGAATCGACGAGCTCCTGGATCTCGGGCCCGCACCTCTGCAGGGCGGACTCGCTGGTGAAGACGCAGGCCTGGGAATCGATTATCCTGCCGGCCTCCGTCATCCTGTTCATCTTGAGCGTGGACCCGGTGGACACGAGGTCTACGATGTAATCCGCTATCCCGAGGTACGGCATGACCTCCGCGGCCCCGGTGACGACGATGATGTTGACGTCCTTCCCCATGGACTCGAAGTAGCGCCTGGCGATGTTAGGGTAGGAGGTGGCGATGCGCGCCCCGTCCTTGATCTGGGACGCGTCGGCGATCCCGCTCTTCTCGGGGACGGCGACGGCCATGTGGCAGTATCCGAACCTCAGCGGGAGCTTCTCCACGACGGACACGCCCGCCTCCGCGACCTGGTCCTGTCCGGTTATGCCGAGGTCTATCGCCCCTTTGGCTATGAACTCGGGTATGTCCTGGGCCCTGACGAACAGGACCTCGACGTCCTGGTTCCTGGCCTTGATGTAGAGCTTCCTTCCGATCTCCTCACCCAGGTCCAATCCGGCCTTGGTCAGGAGCTCGATCGTCCTCTCGTTGAGGCGACCCTTGTTGGGAATCCCGAATTTGAGCGTCATATTGTCCACTGGCGGTTCGCATCGAATCGACATAGATAACCGTTACCCTTTTAGGCGCGAGGTCTGGGTCCGCCCCGCTGGACGGTTCTAACACCACCCATCGGAGAG
>CAVABN010000068.1:0-7932 GCA_963586845.1 Bifidobacteriaceae bacterium | reverse complement strand
GGCTACACCCATGGCCTGTTCACTATCGCAGAGGATAGACCATGAACGCGAAGACAGTAGCATGCGTTGTTGTCGCGATAATCGCGATAGCGGCCGTCGCCTATGCGGCATACAGTCTCGGTTCCGGAGACAGGGCTTCGGAGGACGAGACCCCGAGCCCCGATGTGACACCGACCCCCACTCCGACACCTTCACCCACGCCCTCCGGCGGAGATGACGACACGAAGATCCTCGTCGCCTACTTCTCGAGGACCAATACCACGGAGCGGTATGCGCAGCAGATAGCCTCCATCACCGGAGCGGACATAGTGCGCATCCAGGCCGTGAACCCCTATCCCGACGACTATACTACCACCACGGAGGTCGCCCGCGATGAATTGGACGACAACGCGCGCCCCGAGATATCTACCGTCGTGGACGACATGTCGGATTACGACGTGATCTTCATCGGATACCCCATCTGGTGGGGCGCCCCGCCCATGGCGGTCCTGACGTTCCTGGAGGATTACGACCTGAGCGGCAAGACGATCGTCACGTTCTGCACCAGCGTATCCAGTTCCATTTCCGGCAGCACGAGCTACATCCGCGGATCCGCAGGCGGGGCCGAAGTGATCGAAGGTCTCCGCATAACATCGTCCACCGACATCGCCGGATGGATATCCGGACTCGACCTGGGGTCCGCCTGATCGCTCCTAGGAGGGTCCAGATTGCCGAAGAACGTTTTGGTGATATCCGGCTCCCCACGCAGGGGCAACTCCGATATGCTCTGCGACGAATTCGTCCGCGGAGCGGAGGAAACCGGCAACCGCGTGGAGAAGATCGAGCTTAGGAAGTGCAAGGTGGGCTTCTGCACCGCCTGCTACCGCTGCAGGGATACTGGCAAACCGTGTCACATAAAGGACGACGTCCCGGGGATCATCGCCAAGATGGAGGCCGCGGACGTCATCGTGCTGGCCAGCCCGGTGTACTTCTATTCCATCGATGCTCAGATGAAGGCCCTGATCGACAGGACGGTCTCCCGCTGGAGGGACATCCGCGACAAGACCTTCTACTACATCGTCACCAGCGCGGAGGACAGCGATACCGTGACCTCGTGCACCCTGGAGTGCATGCGCGGTCTCGCCGTTTGCCTGGACGGTTCCGTCGAGGGAGGGGTCGTCGAAGGGAAGGGCGTCTACGAGGCGGGAGAGATAGAGGGGTCGCCCGCCATGAAACAAGCTTACGAGATGGGGAAGGGCTGCCGACGTCGCAGCTTCTCCCCGATGTACGATGCGAGGGCGGACAGGGCCTCCTCGTCCACCTCGTAATCGTACCATCTCCCGGTCGGTATGGTCCTCACCAGACCAGCCTCCAGGAGCACCGACATGTGGTGGGACAGCGTCGGCTGGGAGATGTCCATGTCCCTCAGGATCTGGCAGGAGCAGAGCCTCCTGCCCTTGAGGGTCTTGATGATGGCCAGGCGGTTCGGGTCGGCCAAAGCGCGCATCATGTTGACGCATCTCTCGTCTTCCGCATCCACGGTCGGTCATGTCCGATGTGCGGTATATCGGTATCGGACGGGATCTCACGCGATCGCACGCCCGCGCCCTTCCAGGTACCCGTACCTCGGCCCCATCCTCACCACGAGGAACGCGGATATCGCCACGGTGACGACTTCGGTGAGCGGAACGGCGAACCAGACTCCTTCCGGGCCCATTACTATCGGCATCAGCACAATCAGAGGGGCGAGCACCAGGATCCCCCTGATGAACGATATCAGCGCGGACAGGAGGCCGTTGGACAGGGATGTGAACAGCGATGACGCGTAGGCGTTGAACTCCATCATGAGGAACGCGAAAGCGAAGATCCTGGCGCCGTGCACCGTCATCTCCCTCACATGCTCGGAATCCCCCGCGAACAGACCGACGATCGGTCCCGCCAGCGTCTCCAGCAGGACGAATACGACGATCGACAGGATACCGACGAACCTCAGGCTGATGGAGAACAGCGACCTCATCATCGCCCTGTCGTCCGCCCCCTGGTTGTACGACATCAACGGGGCCACACCCATTGAGTAACCGAGGGTGACGGCCAGGGACAGGAACTGGACGTACATCAGGATCGTTATGGCGGAGACACCGTCCGGTCCGTAGTACCTCATCATGGTGAGGTTGAACAGAAGCGTGGTTATGGAACCGGACAGCTCGGTGACCATCTCGGAGGCTCCGTTGGAGCAGGTCTTCCCGAGCATCCTCGGGTCCAGCGACGGACTGACCAGCCTGATGGGGGAGTCCTTCTTCAGAATGAAGTACAGCGCACCCACCGCCACGGCCATCAGCGCTCCGATTCCGGAGGCCAGGGCGGCACCGGTCATGCCCATGCCGAACGGCCCCATGAACAGGATGTCCAGGGCGATGTTGACGAATCCCGCGGCGAGGGAGCATGCAAGGGACAGCCCGGGCCTGCCGGCCACTATGAGGAACTGCGTGGTCAGGAACTGCAGGATGAAAGTGGGCGCGAAGGCGCCGTAGAGCACGAGGTAGTCGTGGGAGAGGTCGTGGAGCGTTTCGTCCGCGCCCATCAGGTCAACGAGCTCCGAGGAGAACGTCAGGATGACGGCCATCGAGACGACGGACACGGCGAAGGCGGTCAGGACGATCCCGGAGAACGACCTGTTGGCCTCGTCCCTCTTCCCCTCCCCCAGCTTCGTCGCCACGTAGGCGGACCCTCCGGTGGAGAACATGAACCCGAACGAGGTGAACAGGGCGGATACGGGCATCACGATGTTGAGCGCCGCCAGGGCGTCGGTCCCGATCATGTTGGAGACCAGCGCGCCGTCAGCGATGGAGTAGGTGGAGATGCTCACCATCACGATTATCGTCGGGATGGCGAAGCGCATGATCTGCCGAGGCGTTCTCACGCTCCCGAGTTCCTGTCCGCTCATCAGATGGTTATAAAATCTGAACTATTTATACAAACTGATTTTAATAATAGAACTAATTTTGAATCCATGGGCATCCAAGAGCCGATGAGGAGGTTCTTCCAGTCGTACATCCTCTGCGATCTGCGCTATTCCGGGGAATCGGAGCAGAGGCTGTCGTACACGGATGTCCTGTACATCTGCCTCATCGCCGGGAACCCGAAGTGCACCCCGTCCTGGATTGCAGACACTCTAGGCATAGCGAGGTCCGCCGTGACCGTCCGTCTGAAGCGTCTGGAGGAGAAGGGAGTCATCGTCCGCGAGAGGAGTCCCGACGACGGGAGGGTGCAGTTCCTGGACGTCTCCGAGGAGCACAGAAGGAACATGGACGAGTTCTACTCGGAGATCGACGACCTGGACGGGAAGCTGCGCAGCAGGTTCACCGAGGACGAGATCGGGTCGTTCGTCAGGATATTGGATTTCATATCCGACGAGTTCGAGAAGGCATGAATAGAAGGGGCCGGAGGTCCGGAGACCCCCGGTCGTTGGAATGGGACGGAATCCGTCCCGTTTGAAGGTTCAAGCGAGTTTCTCGATGAGGAGCAGCATGTACGCGGTCCCGTCGGTGGAGAACGTGTACGTGGCCGGATCGGCTGAACCCGAGAACTCCGCATCTGTGACCTCGATGTACAGTTTGTACTTCTCGCCGCCGTAGGTGAATCCGAAGATGCCTGCGCTGCCCTTCTCATCCTCGATGATCTTGCCGGTTTCGTAGGTCCAGTCGGAACCTCCGTTGACGGTGATCGTCATGGTGGCCTTTCCATCGTATTTGATGATCCCGGATACGAAATCTTTGAAGCTGGCCTGTTTGGTCTGGCTTCCGGAAACGATCTTGATGTTCATGTCGTTGAGAACAGGGCTGTCGGTTATGCCGTCGCCACGGTATGATTTCGCAACCGTGATGCCCTTGTAGCTCTGACTGTCCCATATGGCGTAGAGGGTCGTATCCTTGGTGACATCTATGGTCCCGGATACGGCCGCTCCCTTCGAGACTCCCCATCCCAGGAAATAGCATCCTTCGGGTGCGGTGAAATCGCAGGTCGTCGGGATGGTGTAAGTCCCGGAAACGCCGGTCACGGGTGCCATGGTGCCGGATCCGCCGTTGGCGTCGAAGGTTATGGTGTAACCCGTCTTCGTGTCTTCTTTGTCCCCGTCTCCGGGGTTGAGCAGGATGACGGCCGCGGCTGCGATGATAACCACAGCTATTACAGCCACCACCAGGATTTTCTTATCCATATCCCCGACTCGACGGGGTACCATATAAACATTCCAATTTTGTCTTCTACGGATACCTGTTCCATCCATCATTTCAGACTGCCCGATTCCGTGGCTCCGACAACCATATTACGGGCGGAGGCGCATCCATCGCCCGAGGTTTGCATCATGGACACCCGGGAAGCCATAGACGGACGCAGGAGCATCAGGAAGTACACGGACGGGAAGGTGTCCCAAGGGGACATCATGCGCATGCTGGAATCGGCCATGAAGGCGCCCAGCGCCAGGAACTCCCGCCCCTGGAGCTTCGTCGTGGTCACCGATCAGGACGTCAAGGCGCGTCTCGCGGGGATCTCCAAGACGACGTATATGGTCGGCGAGGCCGGCGCTGCCGTGGTCGTATGCGGGAGGAACGACCTGTCCGAGTTCTGGCAGCAGGATTGCGGAGCCGCGGTGGAGAACCTCCTGCTGGAGGCCCATTCCATGGGATACGGGACCTGCTGGTGCGGGCTGTATCCGATCGAGGACCGCACTGAGGCCGTCAGGGACATACTCGGAGCGGTCGACGGGATCCCGATGGCGCTTATCGCGGTGGGGGTTCCGGATGAATCGCCAGCCTGCAGAGGATACTACGAGGCCGGGAAGGTCAGGTTCGTCTGATACACATTCGTTTTATAATGCACAATACAGTGTATGATAAAAGAATTGATTGAATAACAATAATATACTTCGGAGGTATCGTGTTACTGTTGATACATTGGAGAACATAGGTCTAGAGGATGAACGCCGGGAATTCAAGAAGAGTACAGCCGAGTTGAAGGAAGGGCTGATCGCTCTGACGGCCATGTTGAACAGAAACGGCCAGGGGGTTGTTTATTTCGGTGTTAGAGACAATGGAGATATCATTGGACAGATAGTAGACAATACGACATTGGATGAGGTCAATCAAGCTATCAAAACCAGGATCGATCCCTCAGTCTATGTCAGAACAGAATCGATGAAATTGTCTGATGGTACAGAATACATCGTGGTTGCAGCATCCGGTACTCTGAGACCCTATGCTTACGAAGGCGTTGTTTATATGCGTACCGGGACGGAGGATCGCAAGGTCTCCATGATTGAGCTCAGGAGGATGTTTACGAGTTCTTGCGATAATCTGGTCCACACAACCTCCAACAATCAACATCTGACTTTTATGGAGCTCGCAACTGTTCTCAAGAACAATGGTTGTTCGACATCCTGCATGAGCGCGAACTATCGGAACTTGGATTTGTACAACGGCGATCAGGAATTCAACATCCAGGCGCAGTTGCTTTCCGATCAGAACCCTGTTGTATTGACAGTCACCGTTTTCAGGGGAAGGGGTGCGACATTCATCTCGCAGCAGAAGACGTTCTCCGGACATTTCATCTTGAAAGAGATGGAAGAGGTCATGAGGTATGTCAGCGCATTGAATGATAAGTTCACATACGTGGATGGGTCGAAGTACGAAGAGCGTTCCCTTTTCGACGAGACGGTTTTCAGAGAGGCTTGGGTCAACGCCTGTGTTCATAATAACTGGGCGGGGGTTCAATGTCCTGCAGTGAATGTATTCGACGATAGGATGGAGGTTATATCCTACGGCAATAGACCATATTGGCTGAGTGAAGAGAGCTTCTATTCCGGATGTAGCATGCCAGTCAACGAGTCGTTGATGCGCATTTTCATCGATACGGGTTTATCCGAGGGATCAGGCAGGGGGATACCCGCGATAATCGAAGCCTGCGGAAGAGATTCCATAGTATGTTCGAGTTCGGGCGTTGTCGTCACAATTCCGTTCTGCAGAGAGCGCATGGTTGTCGGATTCAGGGAAGGGACGATCACTTTGTCCGAGAAGGAGAAGCGGATATTGGGGGCTCTCGCCCTTCATCCAGGTAAGACACTGGACGACATCGCAGAAATCACAGGGGCGAGTAGATCCTATGTGGGCAGGACAGTTGTCAAGTTGCAGGGAGCAGGGATCGTGGTTCGCGAGGGATCCAGAAAGAATGGATTGTGGAAGGTCCATCAATTCGATGCTGAAGAAGAGGGTTAAGGGTGTTTCTCGGGGCGCCTCCCGGCGCCCTTGGGATCAGCTCATCAGGCTTGCAGCCCTGAGCTCCGCGGCGATCTTGTCGACGGCGCGGGTAACGTCCTCGGGGACCTTGGCCCCGGTGCAGACCATCTTCCCGGATCCGAACAGCAGGACCACGACCTTCGGGTCGTCGAGCCTGTAGACGAGACCGGGGAACTGCTCGGGCTCGTACTCGACCTTCTCGAGTCCCAGGGTGATGGCGACCGTGTTGAGGTTGATCTCCTGCTCCAGATCGGAGGATGCGACGATGTTCTGCACCTCGATCTTCGGTTCGATGGTGATGTGGACATCGGCCTTCTCGAGATCCTTGGCGACCTTGGAAATGGCCACTTTGACATCCTCGCGGCATTTCGCGCCGGTGCAGACGACCTTCCCGCTCCTGAAGATCAGAGTGGCGGTCTTGGGTTCCTTGAGCCTGTAAACCAGACCGGGGAACTGCTGCGGGTTGTACTCGGCTCCCTCGAGGGCGTCCTCGATCTTGTTGAGGTCGAGTTCCTGTCCGAGGTAGGTCGAGGCGACCACATTCTCGATGTTCATCTTTGCCATCAAATCACCGAACGGGCTTATTTATAAACCATTTATAAAGGTTGGGGCAGAGCCGGGGCGGAACCCCCGGCATGCGGATGTTAACGGGCATCAGCATCCCGCTCTTCGGACATGAAATCATTTATCCCGACCTCGCGGATATCGGGTGCATGAGCGGAAACGTCATCCCGTCCGTAGAGGACGTGAAGAAGATCGCCGGCATCCCCGTCTTCGAGGTATTCGACGACCTCGAGTGGATGGAGGGCCCCGTGATAGTGGACAACAACGACATCGCCTCCGTGCTGGAGTTCGCCAAGGCCGTCGGCGCCAAAGCGCTGTTCGTGCAGTACGACCATCCCGATTTCGACGATTACTTCGTGGATCCCGACGAGTTCGAGATCGAGGAGATCTTCGGGGAGGACGCGGCGGACGACATCTACGACGCGATCGAGGACCACAACGACGATTTCGAGGACTTCCTCGAGAACGACTACGAGAACGAGCCCTTCGCCTGCTCGGTGTACGTGATGTACGAGGGCACCCCCTACGGCATGTACGTGGAGGACGACGAGCTCATCGAATCCTTCGGCGAGTCCGGGTACGAGTTCCTCATCAGGAAGTACATCGAGGCCGAGGAAGAGGAGAACGGGAACTGACGGTCGAACGGGCGGTCCGGCCTCCGGTTCTTCGGAGGCTGACCGCTGAACTTCAAAGACATCCGATCGAGAATTATGGAGTCGGGGGAGGGAGTCGAACCCCCATAAATGGATCTGCAGTCCACCCCATGGCCGCTGTGGTACCCCGACCTATCCATCCCGATTGGTTGATTCTATAAAAACCCCGATGGTCGTCTATAATCCAGCATTCATATACAGCCAGAGGTTCCGAGGAGCATGCACTGCAAGGACGTATCGATGCGCGAGGTCGGCATCCCCCTGACGGAGGAATCCATCAGAGGTCTGATGGCCGACTGGAGGTCGTACGTCCGCACGGATTCCCTGGTGCTGAAGAACGGGGACGACTACGCGGTGGTGCATCTCGACAAGGCGACCGGCTCCGGACTGTTCCGTGACCTGGACGGGTTCGAGATAGTATCCCTCCCGAAGGATACGATATTCGT
>CAVABN010000067.1:0-8153 GCA_963586845.1 Bifidobacteriaceae bacterium | reverse complement strand
ATGTGACAGAATCAACTGTACCGCTACTAAGATTCCTAATCTGGTTGATGTTTCCCTGGAATATCTTCTTGACCTCTTCGGCCCTCTTCTCATTCTTGAGGAGCTTTCCGTACAGATCGGCCTGCTTCGTAAAGCGTTCTATTAGCTTGTAGTCCGAGTTCCAGAATCCCGTCGCCTCAATATCGCTCATGGTGTCAATGACAGCCAGAGGATATAACGTGCCCAGACTGTCGCATGAGCTGGCATAGCTGTTGTACGTGGAGCTGTTGACCAGGATGAGACTGGGCTCGAGCTTGGCGATAGCGTCCGCATCGTCCAAATTGTCGTTGGAATGAATCTTAGCCTCCTTTAGAATATCCGAATAGGCATAGCTGTATGTAAGTGCCCCGGAACTCGCACCCTTCTGGATGCCGAGATCAATCATCGATACATGTTCCATCTCCTGCGGGAAATAAGCGAGCCATCTGAGCGTGCTTAGGCGCCCGATAGTCACTATGCCATTGTCTAGGTTGTCCGGGATTTTCACTGTCCTGCCTGCGTAATCCACCACGGTGGTGTCCGAACCGTCGTCATGATTGTCACCTCCGCCGGAGAATACCACGAACACCAGCAGGGCTGCGATTATCACGACAGTCGCCGTTGTTAGAGATATTGTCTTGATGTTCATGCAAATCAACGGACGCGGTATTATGTATTTTAAATAAACGCATACGTAGTGCATATCTTTTTTATTTTAGTGCTACCACAATTTCTCACAAGATGAACCGTACCGATCAATGAAGAGCCGTCAATTCGGACCCGTTTCCGAACGATTAGTCCCTTCTTCCGGCTACTTCATTCCGTATGTGTTACTGTCAACCCGGCGCGAAAGGGACCGGTTTGAAGGATGGACCTCTTAAACACACGTTCCGTCCTCATTCTCGATGTCCAATCGACTTCCGGACTCCCCCAAGAGTCCTTCATAAAATCACGTATTCACCGCGTGTGAGAAACTTATGGTTTAATAGGGGATTCCGATTGACGGCCGATGACCGTCAAACCCGTGAAGGACCTTCTGGTCGGTACGCTCGTCGGGATCGTATCCATGCTCCCCGGCGCCAGCGGCGCGACCATAGCCGTTGTCTTCGGAATATACGAGAGACTGATCTCGGACCTCGCGGAGATACGGGAGAGGCTCTTCAAGGACCTCAGGTTCATCATACCCGTCGGGATCGGTATCGTCCTCGGACTGTTCATCTGCGCGTTCGGACTGGATGCGCTGATGACCGAGTGGGAGGTGCCGATGATGTTCTTCTTCGCGGCTCTCATCCTCGCGCAGGTCCCCGACGTCAGGTCTTTGGGCGACGACGGACAGCCCATGACGTCCCGCAACTGGGCCGCGCTGATCATCGGATTCGTCGTGATGATCTTCTTCCTCTGGATCAGCCTGAGCGGGAACGGGGTGGACAGGGCCGTGGACGGCTTCGCGGTGTGGCTCCTCGTGGGGATAATCCTCGCGGTGTCCAAGCTGGCGCCCGGGGTCAGCGGATCCACCATCCTCCTGGCGCTGGGGCTCTTCACGCCGTTCATGGACGCCATGACGGGCTTCGACATGTCCGCGCTCATCCCCGGAGGCATCGGGCTCCTGATCGGGGTGCTGGTGTTCGCCAGGGTGGTCGACTACTTCATCAGGAACCACAGGAAATCCACATACATGGTCATCCTCGGACTGACCGTCGGTTCCATCGTCACCGTTTCGATAGAGGCGGCCACGAAGCTCGACGGGACGGCCATGATCCTCCAGAGCATCGTCGGCATCGTCGTCGGGCTCGTCCTCGGAGTGGGTCTCAGCAGGATCTCCAAGAAGTACGCCGCCGAGACGATCGAATCCGCTCCCGCAGAGGAGTGAGGTGAACCGGGGCGGCCGGTGCAGACAGGATGGATGGATGGTTGCAAAAAGCGACCGACCGCCCTAGAAGACGGGTTCGCTTGGGAGCGCCGTCGTCTTCAGAATCTCCATCCCCGGGACGGTATTTAAAGAAAAGAACGGGGGGTCGCCGAAAACGGTCCCCCCGATTTACATGTCTGGCTAGGCGTTCGGGACGTCCGAATGAGGTCACGGCTTGAGCTTGTGCCTGACCTTGACCGCGATGCCCCTTCTGAGCTCGGTCATCTCCCTTCCGCACATCTCCGCCACGCCCACTCCGCGGACCTGGCCGTTGCAGACGAATATCGCCTCGTCGCCTATGCGGATGGCGGGATCGGCCTTCACGACGCCGACGGCGAACAGGTTGCCCCTGATCTCGAAATCCTGGATCTCCACCACGTTGTGATTCAACCCAGCCACGATCTCCGCGCCCTCCAGGGTCAGGGAGACCATGCCCCTCTCGGGGGTCATCATGCCGAGCTGGATCTTCTTGCCGTCCTTCTCGCGTATGATCTTCCAGTACGGGAACTTCCCGATGGCGTAGGTGTCCGCGTCCATGATGGCTTCGGCCACATCCTGCCCGAACTGGAATCCGAGCACGCTGCGGACGTTGTCGTTCCTCTCCTGGAGGTATCCGACCTGGTCCATGCCCTTGGCCGCGGCCCTCAGAGCCTTGTCCAGGTTCTCCAGCGACTTCGGGGAGGTCGGATCGCCGACCACGGTGCACTCCATGTCCGCCAGGCCCTCGACGAGCTCGTAGTCCTCGCCGAGATGGCAAATCACCTTGTCGTAGCCCTGGGCGATGATGCCCGAGACCAGCTCGCGGATGAACCTCTTCTCCTCGCATTTCCACTCGCCGGTGACCGGGATGTCGTAGGCGTTGGCCGGGAAGAAGGCATCCAGCTCCCTGGGGACGGCCCCGAGCGGGGACGTCACTATGACCTCGTGGACGAGGGTGTCGTGCTGGGCCGTGTGGATCGCCGATGCGAACGCCCTGTGGGATTTGGAGATGTGGTAGGGCTTCTTGGCGGAGCAGGGGAGCAGCACTAGGATCCTCTTGCACGCCGGCTTCCTGTAATCGGCGATGGCGTTCCTGTACCTCATGACCTCCGGGCGCCTCAGCGACTCGGTGGTGTTGCAGTAGAACCTGCATCCGACGGTGGAGCAGGTCTCCTCCGCGTACGCGTATCCGACACGGTCGTACAGCCTGAGGGTGGCGACGCCCGAAGGCGTGGCGGACGACCTCTGGTCCGCCAGCTCCCTGAGCCTGTCGGCCTTGATGAAATCCCTGATGAGCGAGACCTCGGCCTCCATGGAGGCGACGTTCTGAGCGGAAACGTCCCCGCCGACCCTCATCTCCGCTTCGGGGACCAGGCGGATGCCCTGGAGCCCGGCGGCCCTGCAGAGGGAGTCGTCGAACAGGTCGACGCCCATGTACGCCAATAGCGAGACGTCCGAGGGCTCCGCGATGCCGAGCATGCACAGGATGCGCCCGAACCCGGCCGCCTCCCTGAGACGGATGACGGTGTCCACGAGACGGCGGGAATCGCGCCTGAGCTCGAATGCGTTGGGGACGACCACGATCTCGGCCGACTCGTCTATCGTCAGATCATCCGGCAGGGGGAGCCTGACCACTTCGATGCCGTCCTTGACGGCCGGTGCCGACTTCATACCGGACGATGCGGTGGTCAGGAGGCCCTCCTCCAGAGGCACCTCCTTCCCCAGGATCGTCAGGACCCTGCCCTTCTCCGTCACGGTGATGCCCGATCCGGACGAGAGGTCCGATGTCAGGACGGCCGGCGTCGAGAGCCTCGGCCCGTCCTTCTCCCTAGCGTACTCGCAGATCCTCCCCCTCTGGGACCTGGCAATGACGTCCAACATGCCACCGCCCACGGATGCGATGAATATGAACGTTATTATGGAACGGAACGCCGTCCCCTCCAGCGAGGAGAGGACCGACATGCAGCACGAATGCAGGATCACGGTACTGGAGACGATGGTGTTCCCGGAGTACCAGGAGAAGTATCTGGCCGACCCGAGATCGGGACCCTGTCCCTGCTTCAAGAAGGGCGACACGTTCCTCCTCAAGAGGACGAGGGAGCAGGACGACTTCTACCGCATGCTGGACGGCAGGTTCTGCAGCGAGGCCTGGGACGCCATCAGCAGGTACGTCTACACCGCACTGCAGGGAGGCTCCATCATGCACGGGTGGACCAACGACGAGCGCATGATGATCGCCTGCTGCAGCGACGGCACCAGACCCGTGATCTTCAAGATCGAGAGGATCGACATCCCCGAGACCGAGAAGGAGAGGGAGTGGCTGGAGAAGCAGGACTTCTCGAACTCCGCCGAGGACGCCTACACGGGACGAGCGTCGGACTAATGAGGGGCCGAGCGAAGCTCGGAAAGGTAACCGTAATAAGGAGATGGCATTCGCGTCGGACATGCCGATGAACGCCGTCCGCAGCCTCGTGACCATGACGGGGCCCGCCCTGGCCCTCCAGGAGCTGATGTACGGGTTCATCATGGAACTGATCTTCGTCACCGCGGCGAGGATCGGCATCCTGGACTACGGGTCATCCCTCGGCCTCGTGCTCATGATATTCGGCATGAACGCCACGTGGGGCGCCATAGATGCGGTCATCTTCTACATGATCGGCGCGTTCAGCGAGAGGCACCACGCCAGGGTGATCGATGCGGCCCGCGGAAGCGACGACCGCGAAGAAGCGATAGAGTATCTGCTGGACGCCTTCGGCGGGACCCCGCTGGACGCACTGGTGCCGGAGGACGAGCGCATGATCTGCGAGAGGATCCTCGACTGCAGGACGGAGGACGCGAACGGGATGTCCAGGGACCGCAGGGCCATGGCCCTCAGCTCCCTCGGATGCTTCGTCATCACCCTCCTCACCGTCGTCCCCGTCGCCCTGCCCCTCCTCCTGATCCAGGACACCGTGCTGGCCCTCGGCGTCGCTTCCGGCCTCTCCTCCGTGATCCTGTTCTTCGTCGGATACGACATGAAGTACCACTACGCGACCAACGGATGGGCCACGGGACTGTTCCTCGCGGGGGTGTCCTGGGCGATCACCATCATCGCCACGTTCACCGGCGGATGACCCCCGGACCCCGCTTATAAGCGCGCGCCAGCGCGACAGGACGCGTTCTAAATACCCCGAATCCCTACGCTGGAACCATGGACCTATACGACAAGGACGTTGTATCCATCAGGGACCTGACCAAGGACCAGATCGTGGAGATCCTGGACCTGTCGGAGAAGATGGTGCCTTACGCCCTGGGCGAGAAGACCAAACGCGCCCTGGACGGCAAGATACTCGGCAACCTGTTCTTCGAACCCTCGACACGCACCAAGCTCTCCTTCGAGAGCGCCGCGCTCAGGCTGGGGTGCGACGTGATAGACGTTTCCGAGATGTCCATGACATCCATATCCAAGGGGGAGACCCTGGCGGACACCATCAAGATGGTCGACGCCTACTGCGACCTCATCGTCCTCCGCCACCCCTACGAGGGAGCGGCGAGGCTGGCCGCCAAATTCTCGATCAACCCCGTCATCAACGCGGGGGACGGGGCCGGATCCCATCCGACCCAGACCCTGCTCGACCTCTTCACCATGAGGGAGGCGAAGGGGACCCTCGAGGGGCTCAACGTGGTCCTCGTGGGCGACCTGAAGTACGGCAGGACCGTCCATTCCCTGGCCGATGCGCTGACCATGTTCGGCGCCAAGCTGACCCTGGTCGCCCCGGATTCCCTCCAGATGCCCGAGGACACCATCTCCCACCTGAAGGAGAAGGGATGCAACCCCGCCAAGACCGACAGCCTGGAGGATGCGATCTCCCAGGCCGATGTGCTGTACGTCACCAGGATCCAGAGGGAGAGGTTCCCCGACCCGGCGGAGTACAACAAGGTCGCCGGGACCTACAGGATCGACAACGCCATCCTGAGGGAGGCCAAGAGCGACATGATCGTCATGCACCCCCTCCCGAGGGTCGGCGAGATCGCGCCGGAAGTGGACGACACCGCCCACGCCAGGTACTTCAGGCAGGCTTTCAACGGGGTGCCCGTCAGGATGGCGCTCCTCTGCTCCATACTGGGAGGCGAGATAGAATGAACGAGGCTCCGATGAAGGACATCAAGGAGGTCAAGCTCCCGCCCATCAGGAACGGGACCGTGATCGACCACATCGCCTGCGGGCAGGCTCTGAACGTCATGAAGATCCTGAAGGTCAACGAGAACAACATAGACTCGTCCGTCAGCATCGGCATGCACGTGGTGTCCAACAAGGTCGAGAAGTGGAAGGACATCATCAAGATCGAGGACAGGGAGCTTGATTCCAAGACAGTGGACAAGATCGCGCTGATCGCGCCCGACGCCACGATCTCGATCATCCGCGACTACTACGTGGCGGAGAAGTACCAGGTCCGCCTGGAGGACCACGTCGTGGGTCTGGCCAGGTGCAGCAACCCCAACTGCATCACCAACCGCGGGGAGCCGGTCGCCCCGGAGTTCACCGTCATGGGCAGGCACCCCCCGCAGCTCAGGTGCTGCTACTGCGACAGGCTGCTGACGAACATCTCGGACAACCTGCTGTGATCCGATGAGGATCATACTAGTGGCGGGCATGCCCGGGGCCGGGAAGGAGGAGCTCCTGACCGTGGCCCGGGGCATGGGCCTGCCCTTCCTCAGGATGGGCGACCTCGTGCGCGAGGGCTACGCGTCCTCGAACGCGGAATCCCGCGGGCTGACCGTCGGGCAGTACGCCAACTCCGAGAGGGAGACCCTCGGGAAGGACGTGTGGGCGCGCAGGGCCGTGCAGAGGATGACCGGGTCCGTGTTCCTCGTGGACGGCTGCAGGAGCATCGACGAGGCCGATGCGTACCGCTCCGTCGGAGGGGACGTGGTCGTCCTGGGGATATTCGCATCCCCGGAGGAGCGCTACAGGCGCCTCGTTGCCCGCGCCAGGGAGGATGCTCCCAGGAACCTGGACGAGTTCAGGGCGAGGGACGCCCGCGAGATGGGCTGGGGACTGGACACCCTGCTGGCCCTGGCCGATGTCATGGTGCCCAACGACTCCGACCTGGAGACGTTCAGGATCCGCGCGGCGGAGACCCTGGGGGAGCTGCTTTGAAATTCACCACCGCCCGCCTCTGCGGGGGCAAGGCCCTCATGGCCATCTCGGCCGACGAGATGTCCATCGACACCCTCGCGGCGGCATCCCGCTTCGAGGCGGACGGATGCCCCGTCTCCCAGAAGGACGAGATGATGTGCGTCTTCCAATGGAACGGGATGGAGGTGACCCTCTACCGCCAGGGGAAGGTCATGTTCTTCCCCCTGGAGGACAAGCAGCTCTGCATAAAGTACGCGACCGACATGTTGGAAGCGCTCGGTCGCGAATGAACGGCACAGTTTTATCGGGCATGCGGTATCGAGTGACATGGAGGACGTGTACTTCACAATCGCGGCGGTCGTCATATCGGCCGTCCTTTCCGTGGAGGCCTACAAGCTGCGCTGCCTCACCGGGGACGGTGCCGTCGCATCGTTCTTCGTGGGCGCCTTCGTCGGCGTGTTCGCGTCGCTCAACGCCTTCTTCCTTCTGACCGTATTCACGATCGCTGGCTTCGCCGCGACCCTGAAGGACTTCGATAAGAAGGAGGCCGAAGGCCTGCAGGAAGGGAAGAAGGGCGAACGCACCTCCAAGAACGTGCTCGGCGTGGGATTCCCGCCGTGCTTCGCGGTAGCGTTGAACGCTTTGGGATTGCTCGATCCGGAGCAGTTCGCGGTCCTGTTCATATCCACCATAACGGTCGCCGGAGCGGACACCATAGCGAGCGAGCTGGGGATCCGCGACAAGAAGGTGTACATGATCACCACGTTCGAGAGGGTGGAGCCCGGGGTGAACGGCGGCGTATCCGTGTTCGGAACGGCGATCTCGACGGTCGCCTCCCTGCTCATCGCGATCCTCGGATGGGGCGTCGTGACCGAATCCTTCGACATCCTCCTCCTGATCCCGTTCGCCATGGGCGTCCTGGGGAACCTGCTGGACAGCGTGTTCGGCGCGGTGCTCGAGAACCCGGGATACATCTCGAAGTACACCAACAACTGCTCCACGGCGCTCATCGGGGGCTTCGTCGGGCTGGCGATCGTGAGCCTGATCTGAGGGCCTCAGTTAACTTTATATAGTTGACAGATATCCCATGTTTCGGTATGACGGCCATAGCGGCGGGGCAACACCCGG
>CAVABN010000066.1:0-8200 GCA_963586845.1 Bifidobacteriaceae bacterium | reverse complement strand
AGGCCCACTACACCGACGCACCCGCCGGAAAGACCTTCCAGGAGTGCTACGACGTCAGGACCGTCAAGCCGACCCAGGAGTACCTGGACGTCTACGACAAGGCCGTCGCCACCCTCAAGGGCATCGGCCTCGACATCAAGCACTGATGCAACAAACCTGAAACAGGAGCCGTCGGACCGACACATCCGGCGGCCCCGCCCCCCGCTTCCGTCTCATCCGGCGCGGTCGACGGGGGGCATCATCCAGCATTCGTTTTCCTCACTGCCGGATGCTGCATTCTTTACTGATTTTCTGGTAGCTACATTCCATATAAGTCGGAATCGCCGATTCGGTCATCGGGACGATAAAGTGAATTTCGACAGATGCCTGGAGGATGTCAGGGCCGGACGCCCGATCCTCGTCTACGATTTCGACGACAGGGAGAAGGAGACCGATTTCACCGTGGCCTCCCAGTTCGTCACCCCGTCCATCATCCGCACCATGAGGTCCGATGCCGGCGGTCTGATCTGCACCACCATGCCCGGCATCCTGGCCTCCGACATCGGCCTGCCGTTCATGTCCGACGTGTTCTGGGACGACGCCTACAAGTATCCCGTCCTGGGGGCCATGGCGCCCACCGACATCCCCTACGACGGCACCAAGTCGTCCTTCGGGATAACGATCAACCACAGGGACACGTACACCGGGATAACGGACAACGACCGCGCCCTCACGATCACGAGGTTCGTCGAGACCATATTCGCCGACTCCCCCGTGGAGAGGATACGCACGGAGCTCGGGGCGCATTTCAGGGCCCCGGGGCACGTCCACCTCCTGAACACCACCGCCGACATCCTCCGCACCCGCAAGGGCCACACCGAGCTGTGCACCGCCATGATGTACATGGCCGGCGTGAAGCCTTCCGCGACCATCTGCGAGATGATGGGCGACGACGGCGGCTCCATGAGGAAATCCGATGTGGAAGCGTACGCGGAGGAGCACGGAATCCCCATGGTCACCGGACTGGAGGTCCTCGACAGGTGGGAGGGCTTCAGGTCATCCATAGAGGGAAGGTCGTGATCGCCTGACCCGCGTCATGGCCTCAGGGGTCTTCGATCTCATCCATCCCGGCCACGTCTCCTATCTGGAGCAGGCCAGGTCCTACGGCGACGAGCTCGTCGTCGTGATAGCGTGCGACAGCACCGTCCGCAAGAAGAAGCATGAGCCCATAACGCCGGAATCCATGCGCGCCCGCGTGGTCGGGGCGCTGAAGCCGGTGGACCGCGTGATCATCGGCGGCGACGGGGACATCTTCGACACCGTCCGCTACGTCAAGCCGGACGTGATCGTCCTGGGGTTCGACCAGGGCTTCGACGTGGACGAGCTGCAGAGGCAGCTGGAGGAGAAGGGACTGGGGAGCATCAAAGTGGTCCGCGCCACGGAATGCGCCGAGGACCTCAATGCGACACGCCGCATAGTCGCCCGCATAAGGAGCATGGGGGGAGCATCGTGAAGACCATCGGCATAGCGGACACCACGTTCGCGAGGTACGACATGGGGCATTCGGCCATCGACCAGCTGCAGAAGACCGGAACGGGGTTCAGGATAATCCGCTACACCGTCCCGGGCGTCAAGGATCTGCCGGTGGCCGCGAAGAAGCTCATCGAGGAGCAGGGATGCGACCTCGTGATGGCATTGGGCATGCCGGGGCCCCAGCAGAAGGACAAGATGTGCGCCCACGAGGCCTCCACGGGTCTGATCAGCGCCCAGCTGATGACGAACAAACACATCATCGAGGTCTTCGTCCATGAGGACGAAGCGAAGGACGACAACGAGCTGGCCTTCCTCGCCGACAGCAGGGCGAGGGAGCACGCGATAAACGCTTACGACCTGCTGTTCCGCCCCGAGTCGCTGACCAGGAGGGCGGGAACGGGTCTCAGACAGGGTTTCGCCGACGCGGGACCCGTAAGATACAGGTGATTTCCATGAAGGAATACAAGATCGGATTGGTGGCAGCGGAGTTCAACTACGAGGTCACGAGCCTGATGATCGAACGCGCCAAGGCCGAGGCCGATTTCCTCGGAGTGAAGATAGTCAAGGAGACCAAGGTCCCCGGAGTGTTCGAGATCCCCCTCGCCGTGAAGAGGATGCTCGAGAAGGACGATGTGGATGCGGTGATCACCCTCGGAGCGGTCATCACCGGCGAGACCAAGCACGATGAGGTCGTCGTGGCGCAGGCGTCCCGTAAGGTCATGGACCTCGGGCTCGAGTACGACAAACCCGTCGGATTCGGCATCACCGGACCCGGCATGACGGAACTCCAGGCCATGGACCGCATCGAGAAGGGCCGCGACGTCGTCGACGCAGTGGTCAAGATGCTCCAGAGGCTGGAGTGAGGAAACCGGGGGTCGATCCCCCATTTTCATGATCACATCCGCAGCTGGGCGGAATCGTCCGTCTCGGCGCGGATCACCCTTATCACTTTCTCGAGGGACACGCCGGTGTCCATGGAGATCCTGACGCACCCCTGTCCCCTCGAATACCTCTCGGCGATGTCGCCGAGTTCGTAAGGTTCGGCGAGCCTCCTGGCGCTGCCGGAACCGGAATCCTCCGCACCGGCGTTCCACGAGCGGGTCTTGCACCTGGGGCACCTGATCGGCGTCTGCACGGTCCTGGAGAACCATGAGTGACCGCACGAGCGGCAGGTGTTCGTGGTGGGCTTCTCGTTCCAATGGTACGTGCCGCATCCCGGACAGCGCACCGGCCTGCCGGTGTAGCTCATCCATACGTGACCGCAGCGGTTGCATGTCTTGTAATCGGGATGTTCGTCGCCCATGGTATCAGTTGGAATATACATCCAACTTACTTAACCATTCTTTTGGAGAGGAGATGCGGGGGCGGGACGCCCCCTGAGAAGTTCAAGCGACGTGCCTGTTGATGAAGCGCTCGAGGCGGTCGTAGGAATCGACCAGCGTCTCCATCGGAGGCAGGGTTATGGTCCTGAAGTGGTCCTTCCCGAACTCCTCGCAGAACCCGGAGCCGTGGACGAGCACCACGCCCTCCTCCTTGATGAGGTCGAGGACGAAGTCCTTGTCCGTTCTCCACGGGGTGCCCTTCAGGTCGATCTTCGGGAACATGTAGAACGCCCCCTTGGCCCTCCTGGTGCTGATGAGCGGGATCTCGTTGAGGCGCTTGTAGGTGAAGTCGGCGCGCTCCTTGAGCTTCCTGTTCATGTCCGCGATGTAGTCCTGCGGCCCCTGGAGGGATGCGCGGGCGGCCGCCTGGCAGGGAACGTTGGGACAGATCCTCGCGCGGAACTGCTTCATCATCCCCTCCCTGACCTCGTCCATCAGACCCTCGCGGTCCATGAAGTAGATGTAACCCATCCTCCAGCCGGGCATCAGGTTGACCTTGGAGAACCCGTTGAAGATGACGCGCGGTATGTCGTCCGGCAGCTGGGAAGCGGAGAAGTGGGTCCCGTCGATCACGATCTTGTCGTAGATCTCGTCGGATATCAGCGGTATGTCGTACTCCGCTGCGATGTCGCCCATCTCGCGGATGACCTTCTCCTCGTAGACCGCCCCGGTGGGGTTGTTGGGGTTGATGATCACCATCGCCTTGGTGCGGTTGGTGATCCTCTTCCTGACCATGTCCACGTCGAGGCGCCAGTCCTCCTCCTCGATCTGCCTGTAGGGCACGGTGCGGCCCTCGTAGAAGTTGATGAACTGCATGTACGAGGGGTATCCGGGCCCGGGCACGAGGATCTCGTCGCCCGGTTCGATCAGGGTGCCCATCATGACGTTGATGGCTTCGCTCACACCGGATGTGATGTAGACGTCGTCGGAGGTGATGCGCGCCCCGTGCTTCTCGTATTCCCTGTCCACGATGGCCTGGCGGAGGTCCAGGTTGCCCTGGGAATCCCCGTAGCCGTTGTCAGTCTCGTCGACCGCGGCCCTGAGGGTCGCCTTGAAGTACTCGGGGGTCTCGAAATCCCACTTGTTGGGGTCCCCGATGTTGAGACCGAGGATGTCCTTCCCCGCCTTCTTGGCGGCGGCGGCGGGAACGGTGACCTCGCGGATCGCGTAGTTCATGCCCATCGCCCTTCTGGATGCCTTGATCTTGGTCTTCATGTCGATCGGTGCTGGATTCCCTGAAGGGGTATTTACCTTTCTGGTCCCCTCGGACTGTCGCTCTACATTTCGAAGAGTTTCAGGTCATACTGATTGCACTGGTCTTCTTTAAGAGACGAACGCGATTTCTCATCGAACATGCCTCAGAAGCATGTTTCGGAGGGCTCCGGCCCCAAATGGAAGATCGCGGAAGGGAAGGGACCCCGTCTCGCCTTCGCGAAAGGATATAAACCCATTGATGACAATCCGACAGACGACATGGAGATTGCCAAAGGTAACGAGGACTTCGGCGAGATCATTCGCTCCGGCAGATTCTTCGCAGACAAAAGTCTCCTGATCAGGGACATCGAGATGAGAGGCTCCAAGGCCTACCTCTTCACGAGGCCCCGCAGGTCCGGAAAGAGTCTCGGACTCTCCATGATCGACCGGTTCTACAACGTCCGGCATGCGAAAGAAGAAGCCGAGAGGGATTCCTTCGAGGGCCTGAAGATCACCGAGTGCTCCGGCTATCAGTACTACAGGGAGAATATCCGCAACAGATACCCCGTCATCAGGATGAGCTTCAATAGTTTTAGGTTCGATAGCGCGGAAGAGTTCGGCGAGCATCTGCGTCAGTACATCGTCGACATCGTTGAGGGTAACTTCGAATATCTGGAGACCTCCGATAGATTGAGTCCCCGGCAGAAAACCAAGATCTCCAGGATCATGGATGGGAACACGGGGGATGTCGGACTCGCACTGAAGGATGTCTGCCGTCTGCTCGAAGTCCATCATGGTCTGAAGCCCATAATACTCATCGACGAATACGACAAACCTTTGTCCGCTTCATACGGATTACCGTATTTCGAGGCTGTTGCCAGGAGCTATGGTTCGTTCCTCGAGTCCATAGTGAAAGCCAATGAGTATGTCTCGTTCACCGTCATCACGGGCGTACAGTTCGTCGTAGCCAGGGGGTTGGCCAGCGGCCTGAACAATCTCGACCACTACAGTGTCATCTCGTCGAGATTCGGACAGCATTTCGGCATCACATCGGATGAGGCTGAGGAAGCCGTCAGGCGCCAGGTGGATGACCTGTTCCCCGATTGGTCCGAGGAGAGACGGAAGGAGTATGCCGACAGGAAGTTCGCCCAGGCGAAGGAATGGTACGACGGATACAGGATCGGCGGGTACGAGATCTTCAACCCCTTGTCCATCATAAGCTTCATCGACGAGTGCATCGAGAAGGACCTCGATCCAAAGAACTTCTGGAACGATACCAGCTCCAATACCATCCTCGTGGATGTATTGGGAAGTTCCGGTGAGGAGACTCTGGAGGAGATAAAGAGGATATACTCCATAGAAGGCGGGCAGGTCCTCAGCGATCTCGACGGTCGCAGCGTCCTCTGGTGCAAAGGTCATCGCTTGAACAGCAAAGAGGCCGTTCCGTTCCTTCTATCCACAGGATACCTGACCGCGGAACCGGTCGAAGGCGGGTTCCGCGTGACTATTCCGAACAACGAGGTCCGTCAGAACTTCGATGCTCTCACGGAACACGTGCTGGATACGACCACTCCGAATGCCGTGAAATTGGTCGAGCACATCGTTGATAAGAAAGCGGGACTCGTGAAGGATGACCTGGAGCATCTCATGTCGGGGAAGTCGTATCTCGAAGGATGGGCCGAACCGAAGGTCCGCTCCTGGTTGAGCACTGTATTCGCACTCAGCGGATACCGGACCGTGAACGAGCACGCTTCCGGTAACGGGCGCTCGGACATCCTCATCCGGGACCATAAACGGAATCCTCCGATCCTGCTGGAATTGAAAGTCCTGCAGCCGGACGACGACACCGATCTGAAAGAGGCTCTGGATAAAGGGTTCGATCAGATCATCAGGCAGGGATACGCCGACCAGTACCAGCTTCCAGGCGTCATCGCTCTGGCGGTCGCCGTGAAGAAGAAATCCTGCGAGGTCCGCTTCCTGGAATCCTGAAGGAGCGACCGCCGTCCCCTCCGGGGGACGGTCAGCCGCTCCGAAAGAGGAGGCGGGGAAGAACCCCCGCCGTCGATCGTCTCAGCTCCACCAGTCGCCGTCGCGGCGGTCGATGGTCTGGTCCCTGTCGGGTCCGACGCTGACGATGTCCACCGGGGTCTTGAGGTATTTCTCGGTGAACTCGATGTACTCGCGCATCTCGCCGGGGAGGTTCTCGTACCCTCCCTTGACCAGCGCAGCGGTGTCGTCCCAGCCCTTCCAGCCCTTGAGGGTCTCGTAGACGGGCTTCGCCCTGTTGAGCTTGGAGATGGATGCGGGGAAGTGCCTGACCTCCTGGCCGTCGATCTCGTATGCGACGCACACCGGGAGCTCCTCCACATCGTTGAGGACGTCGATCTTGGTCATGACGACGGATGTGAACCCGCACATCCTCTTGGCATGCTCCACCACGACGAGGTCCAGCCATCCGCAGCGCCTGCCGCGTCCGGTGGTGACCCCGAACTCGCCTCCCTTGGCCTGCAGTTTCTTCTCGGCCTCCTCGTCGAGCTCGGTGACGAACGGCCCCTCGCCGACGCGGGTGGTGTACGCCTTGACGACTCCGAGCATCCTGTCGATCCTGTTCGGAGCGACGCCGGATCCCGTGCACACGCCTCCTCCGCATGTGGCAGAAGACGTCACGTAGGGGTACGTGCCGTGGTCAATGTCGAGCATGGCGCCCTGCGCTCCTTCGAAGATAACGTTGCGCCCCTCGTCCAGGGCGTCGTTCACAAGGACGGAGGTGTCGCAGATGCAGTCCCCGATCATGTCCTTCCAGCCCATCATCTTGGCGTGGATGGATTCCGGGGTGCACTGGCAGGGCTCGGCGCCCATGAGGTCCAGCATGTCCTTCTTGTAGGGCAGGATGAACTCGATCTTCTCCTTCAGGAGGTCGTCGTCCAGCAGGTCCCCGGCCCTGAACCCGATCCTGGCGATCTTGTCCTGGTACGCCGGACCGATGCCCTTCTTGGTGGTCCCGACGACGTTCTTGCCGCGGTACTTCTCCTCGGCGCCGTCGAGCTTCTTGTGATAGTTCATGATGAGGTGGGCGCGGTCGGAGATGCGGAGGCCGTCGATGCTCCCGCCGGCCTGTTTGACCTGCTCGATCTCCTCGCCCAGCTCCTCGAGGTTCACCACGACCCCGTTGCCGATCACGGCGAGCTTCCCTTCGCGGACGACCCCCGAGGGCAGCCCGTGAAGCTTGAAGACCTTCCCGTCCACGACGATGGTGTGGCCGGCGTTGTTGCCGCCCTGGAAGCGGACGATGAGGTCCGCCTTCTCGTCGAGGTAGTCGGTGATCTTCCCTTTGCCTTCGTCTCCCCACTGCGCTCCGATGATGGCTAGTCCGGGCATTCTAAAACTCCTGCATCGAGGATGCCCAGGGGTGCTTTAACCTTATGGACGGGGAGCGTCGGGGCTCGCCTCGCGGTACAGCGGGACGAGCTCGTCGAGCGGGATGTCCGTCATGAACTCGGTGGGCGAGAAATGCGTCAGGGACGCGCGCCCGTGCCCCTTGAGGAACTCCACGAACTCGGAGATCTTGGGCGGGGACATCTTGAGGTGGGAGGACAGCTCGCTCATGTCGTACACGAACACCTGCTCCTCCAGCTCGTTCCTCCAGAGGTCCAGGTACTTGGCGCACCTGCGCCCGTCGGCCATGCCCTCGGTATCGAATCTGTTCAGGAACTCCGCATCGTGCAGGGGTCCGAGCCAGAACGGCCCCAGGCGGTGGTCGTCGTCGATCACCGGGGACATGGAGCGCTCCATGGTGTCCATGTCGTACTGGAGGTATCCGAGCTTCGCCAGGGTGGCGTCGGCGGCCTTCGCGCCCTCCTCTATCTGCACGTAGGTGCGGTAGTAGTGGTCGGCGTAGAACGAGAGCAGGGGCTTCATCCCCCTGTCGAACTTCGCCAGCTCGCGGGCGACGGTGCACATCAGGATGCGCAGGCCCCCTTCATGGCACATGTATCCGCGGATGGGCTCGCACTGGTATCTCCTGCGGCATTTGACGGCGTGTGCGCCGGCCAGGGGCGCCATGTCCGTTGCGGTGACCGCCAGTATCCCCCTCTTCCCGCAACCCCTTATGG
>CAVABN010000065.1:0-8293 GCA_963586845.1 Bifidobacteriaceae bacterium | reverse complement strand
GCACGGTGCATATCCCTTCGGCCCTCGGGATCCTCGGCAGGAGCCCGACGACCAGTCCCGCTATCGCGGGCAGAAGCAGGATGAGCATGTATGCCGCGATGAGAGTCCCTTCGTCCACGCCCCCGAACATGCGAATTTCACAACCGGGGTCCGCGTTACACGGACGTTACCTTAAAGGTTGGGGATGGCGAAGGCCGATTCCCCCTTCATTATACTGAATATGAGGTCAGATGCGCCTCATGGGTATGATGCGCTTCTTCTCCTTCTTGACGGGGGCGTCCTTCTCTGAATCGTAGATCTCGATCATCTCGTCCTTTATGCTGTCGACGAACTCCTTCGAGTATCCGATCGGCACGGTGGAGACGTTCTTGCAGAGCGCTTCGTTCAGGTCCATGCAGAACCCGCCGCGCCCGAAGTACCCGAACGCCTTCCCGAAATCCACCAGGAGCTCCACGTCGCTGCCGCTGTCCGCCTCGCCTTTGGCGTACGCGCCGTAGACGTAGACCTTGGACACCTTGAACCTCTGGGCCACGGGGCGGACCCTCTCGGCTATCTCGTCTATCGTGTAGACGCTCCTCGAGGTCTCGATGCTGATCCTGCCGAAACCATCTGCCATGCGCCGTGAATCGGGATGCCAGTATATCATGGGAATCGGTCCGGTGAAATGATTCCGATGATTCATTATGATAAAATATTATAATAAAAATTTATCATAATAAGGCCCCTCTTTATATACTGAACACTCACTATCGCCTCATTAGGCGGTTTCATTATGACAAAAAGAGAGGGAATGCACGACTACTCGGCCTTCCGTCCCGTGGGCTATCCGGTCAGGCACAGGAGGAGCGTGCCGTACGACCCGAAGGTCTCCCTGGGCCTGGAGTTCAGGGGATACATCCATGAGATCAGGAGGCTGGATTCCCTCATGGACGGCTTCATGCTGTCCTCCGCCGACTACATGGAGCTGGTGAAGGACGCCTACGCCTCCAACGTCCACTGGTCCACGAAGATCGAGGGGAACCGCCTGACGATGGACCAGGTCAGGGACATTGCGACCCGCTACACCGGCGGGAGGATGGAGGAGTCGCGCAACGGGGACATCCAGGAGATCCTGAACCACCTGCACGTGATGTTCTCCGAGAACCCGTTCCAACTGCCGTGGAGCATCTCCACCGTGTGCGGGATGCACGGGATGCTCCTGCGCGGAACGGAAGAGGTATCGCCGGGCGAGATCAGGACCGCACCGGTGTCCGTGGTGGATCCGGACGGGAACGAGACGTTCATCGCCTGCCCCCCGGGATCCGTCGCCGAGGAGCTGGATGCGCTGATGGCCTGGCTCGCCCAATCCCCCTTCGACGAAATCGTCACCGTCGCCCTGTTCTTCCACGGATTCGAGAGCATCCACCCCTTCGAGGACGGCAACGGCCGCACGGGGAGGACGATGATGCACATACTCCTGCAGGAGTTCGGTCTGCGCAACAGCTCCCTCTGCAAGATCGACGAGGAGATGCTAGCCGATGCGGAGACGTACTACTCGCTGCTGGCGTTCTCCGACGCCACCGGCGACTGCACCCATTTCGTGGAATACACGATAGAATGCCTCCTGTCCGCTTATCGCAAGGCGTACGCGCTGTTCTCCTCGAAGGACAGACTGGGCGTATTCGATTGGAACGTCCGCCACCTCGCCTGGGAGGCCAAGAGGGCGGGGGAGTTCTCCCTGTCCGAAGCGGTGGAATGGTCCGGCACGGGGGAGCAGACCGTCCGTTCCAGACTGGAGATACTGGTCGACGCCGGGATCCTCGAGAAGGTCGGGAGGACGCGTTCGCTCAGGTACAGGTTCATGGACCCGTTCCGCGAACTCAGGGCGAGAATAGGTACAGAATGAATGAAGCCCCCGTCCGTCTCCGGACGGGGAGGGGTTTCTTCAGGCCATCCTCCTCAGGACGTACTGGAGGATGCCGCCGTTGGCGATGTAATCCACCTCGGCGGGCACGTCGACGCGGCAGAGCGTGTCGAACTCGAGCTTCTGGCCGTCGCGGTACGCGGTGACGCGCACCGTGCATCCCGGCTCCAGGTCGGTCAGGTCGATGTCGAAGGTCTCCTTGCCCGTCAATCCGAGCGAATCGGCGTTCTGTCCCGGCAGGTACTGCAGGGGCACGATGCCCATCCCGACCAGGTTGGACCTGTGAATCCTCTCGAAGGATTCGGCGATGACCGCACGGACTCCGAGCAGGAGGGGTCCCTTGGCGGCCCAGTCCCTCGAACTGCCCGTTCCGTACTCCTTCCCGGCCAGAACGATCAGCGGGGTCATGTCCTCGTCGTATCTCTGCGACGTCTCGAATATGGTTCCGACGGTACCGTCGGGCAGATAAATGGAGCAACTGCCCTCGGACCCGGGAACCAGGATGTTCTTGAGACGGATGTTCGCGAAGGTCCCGCGCACCATGACCTCGTGGTTCGCCCTGCGGGATCCATAGGAGTTGAAATCCTCGGGCTTCACGTTCCTCTCCGTCAGGTACCTTCCGGCGTCGGTGTCCTTGCCGAACGCTCCCGCGGGGGAGATGTGGTCGGTGGTGATGGAATCGCCCAGTTTCGCAAGAACGCGGGCCCTCTTGATGCTCTTGATCTCCGGTTCCTCGTCGATCGAGTCGAAGAACGGCGGGTTGCGGATGTAGGTGGACTTCTCGTCCCACTTGAACAGGGGGGAGTCCTCGCACGGGACCGCATCCCACCTGGCGGACCCCTTGAAGATGTCCTTGTACTTCGACGTGTAAACAGCGCGGGTCACGAACTGGTCGATGAGCTGCTTGATCTCCCAGTCCGCGGGCCAGATGTCCTTCAGGTACACATCCTTCCCGTCCACGTTGGCCAGGGGCTCCCTGTCCAGGTCGATGTCGACCCTCCCTGCGATGGAATAGGCGACCACCAGGGGAGGCGAGGCCAGATAGTTGGCCTTCACCAGCGGGTGGATCCTTCCCTCGAAGTTCCTGTTGCTGGAAGCCATCGCTGCGACCGCGAGGTCCTTCGCCCTGATCTCCTCCGACACCTCGTCGGACAGCGGTCCGCTGTTCCCGATGCAGGTCATGCATCCGTATCCGCAGACCTGGTAGCCCATCTTCTGCAGATAGACCAGCAGGCCGGAGTTCTGCAGGTACTGCGTCACGGCCTTGGATCCGGGCGAGAGGGAGGTCTTGACCCACTCCTTCGGCTTCAGGCCGAGGTCGTACGCTTTCTTGGCCACCAATCCGGCGGCGATCATCACGGACGGGTTGGCCGTGTTGGTGCACGATGTGATGGAGGCGATCACCAGGGAACCGTCCCCGAGCGCCTTGTCCGAGGGCATCCTCTGCTCCTTCACTCCCAGCGCGTCCAGAGTCTTCGCGAACTGCTCCTTCATCTCCCTCATGGGGATGAGGTCCTGGGGGCGCTTGTGGCCGGCCAGGCACGGCTCGACGGAAGAAAGATCCAAAGACAGGGTATCGGTGTACTCCGGCTCGGAGTCGTACCACATGGTCTGCGCCTTCAGATACTTCTCGACGGCGTCGATGTGCTTCTCGTCCCTGCCGGTCAGACGCAGGTATTCCATCGTCCTCTCGTCCGGGGGGCAGAATCCCATGGTCGCGCCGTACTCGGGCGCCATGTTGGCCAGGGTGGACCTGTCGGGGAGCGGGAGGCTCTTGTATCCGGGTCCGTAGAACTCCACGAACTTGCCGACCACGCCCTTCTTCCTGAGCATGCTGACGACTGTGAGAACCAGATCGGTCGCGTTGACGCCTTCCTTCAGCGCCCCGGTGAGCCTGAACCCGATGACGTCGGGCAGGGGCATGTAGCTGGGCTGTCCCACCATCACGGCTTCGGCCTCGATGCCTCCGACGCCCCATCCGGCCACTCCGAGACCGTCGATCTGGGTGGTGTGGGAGTCGGTACCGAAACAGGAGTCGGGGTATGCGATCCTCTTCCCGTCCTTCTCGACCACGTGGACCAGGGGGGACAGGTACTCCAGGTTGACCTGGTGGCAGATGCCGTTCCCGGAGGGCACGGCGCGGAAGTTGCGCAGGGACTTCTGGGCCCACTTGAACAATGCGTACCTCTCGCTGTTCCTGTTGAAATCCAGCTCCTCGTTGAGCTCCTGGGCGTCGTCCCTTCCGGCGTAGTCCGTGATGAGCGAATGGTCTATCACGAGGTCGACGGGCACCAGGGGGTTGATCAGCTCGGGGTCCTTCCCCATTCCGGCGACCGCTTCGCGCATCGACGCGAGATCGGCCACGGCCGCACCGCCGGTCAGGTCCTGCAGCAGGACCCTGGCGGGCATCCAGGGGATGTCCTCGCCGTCGTTGCCGGCGGGGCTCCAGGATGCAGCGGCGACGACGTCGTCGTCCGTGACGACGTCCCCGTCCCTGCGCCTGAGCATGTTCTCGACGATGATCTTGATGGAGTAGGGCATCTTGGAGAGGTCCTTCACGACACCTTTCTCCTCGAGCTCCTTGAGACTCCAGTAGCTGACCTCGCCCTCCTCGGTGGCGAGGGTCCTGACGCATTCTCCTATTTCCGACATGGGGATCGGGATCTCCTATGGGAAGTCCCTATCCCCGCATCGTTGAAAAAGTGTACGACGTCGGTAATCTTCCTCTTCCTCGTCGTCCCAGAGGTCCTCGTCGTAGACGTCGCACATGTACGACAGGGTGCCGTCGGCGTTGTTCTTCTCGAGGCCGTCGGCCATCTCCCCGGCGTATCCTCCGGATTCCGCCACGATGCCGTGATCCCCGTTCCTGAGGGCCTCCGCGGCCGCGGCGACGCACGCATCGACCTCCTCCTTCATGCCCATCTCGTACATGGCGGACAGGCGTCTCGTCAGCGGGTCCAGGACGATGTCGATGGCCCACATGGAGATCCCCTTGAGGGTGAAGTCCCCCTCCTCCGCCTCGTAGATGAACGAGTAGGGGTCGTCGATGTACGCGTCGGAGTACTCCATCGGATCCGCGTCCAGGACCTCGGCGAGGTCCTTCGCCACGGATTCGGGGTTCACGAGGGTGCGCATGGTCGTCCTCAGGGCCTCGTCGACCTTCGCCGGGCCGGCGATGTCCGTGAGCGTTCCGATGGCTGCGACCAGGTCCGATTTGTCCAGGCCTGCGGCGGCCTTCATGAGTGCTTCCTTCGCGGTCATGGTGAATCCTCTGGGTTGTAATCGCCAAAGGGGGTTAAAACGGGGACGGGGGACCTCGATGCTCCAGGAGGGCTTCGAGTTCGATGCCGACGTTACTCCCGACCGCGTTCAGCAGACCCTCCAGGTCGGTGGGCAGCCTCTTCGACTGCTCCAACGCCGTCCTGAATCCTTTGTTACCGTAGAACCTGTCCAACCTCTCCTTCGAGATGCCCTTGACCCCGTCGACGCCGAGATCCCAATCGCCGCACCCCGCCTTCTCCCTGTCCCTCAGGGCCTCCAGCACCTCGCGCTTGTGGTCCAGGTACGGGGAGAACCCCTCTGCATCGATTCCTTCGTGATGGAGCAGGAGCCAGAATTCGAACAGGGGCGTGCTCAGGAGGATGTCGTATCCCAGGTCCCCGCATTCCCCGAACAGCCTCCTGTACTCGTCGTCAGTGCGCTTGCAGGAGTACATCTCGCGGTCCCTGTCGAACACGACGAACACCTTGTCCAGGTCGCCGTACGACGTCCTGGGGCCGGGCTGATGCAGCCCGGGATCGAAGGACAGGATGTCTCCCCATCCGTCCAGCCTCCCCTCGGCGTGCCTGCGGATGATCCGGTCCATCTCGTCGTAGTCATGTACGAAGCCGTCGGCATCCAGCGCCTTCCCGGAGTCGCGGATTATCTCGTTGCGGAGCCTCCAGATCCCCTCCAGCAGCCTCGCCTTCTCCTCCAGCGCCGTCTCCGTACCATCCTCGGGGAGCATGCGCATCGCCTCCTCGCGCCTCTCCCATTCGCTCCTCCAACTCGAAAGGAATACGGCGGTGACGTACCGGAACGGGGTGTACCTCCCTTTGGTCTTCAGCTCGACGTGCCCGCGGATCATGCGGACGAGCTGCTCCCTCTCCGACAGGTCCCTGTCGAAGTACTCCTTGTCCAGGATCTCGAACTCGAACCTCCCGGATCCGCGGTTGTTCCTACCGAAGTTCCCGATGTATCTGGATTCTGTGAGCCCCTCGCACACGACGTAGACGATGCGCCTGGTCCGGTTCGGCGTCTCAGGCTCGTTCGCGATCCTGCCCATCGCTCTCCCCCGGCGCGTATCCTCGGGACCCCCGGCAGCGCCAGATCGTCCAAATAGACCTTCTCGAGGCGCTTGTTGTAGTTGACCCCCTTCAGACCGTCGAGGGAGCATATCCCCGACTGACCGTGCACCCGGTCCACGAACCATATCTCGTCCTTGCGGAACAGCTCCGGCGTCAGGATGCCCGTGTCGTGCGTCGTCAGGATCAGCTGCTTGCGGGATGACGGATCATCCAGATACGATTCGATGAACCATCTGGTGAGCATCGGGTGGAGGCGGCGGTCCAGCTCGTCCACCACGAACGTCACGTCCCCCTCGGACGGCAGGAGGATGGACAGCAGCTCGATCAGCCTCACCGTACCGTCGGATTCCGAGAACAGGCCGGCATCGAAACCGTCCCTGCGGGACGGCACCAGCTCCTCCGCCGACACCTCCCCGCGCTCGCAGACGAACCTGAATATCCCGTCCTTCGATTTGGCCACAATAGCGGTGCTGCCCGGGGACCTGGCGGACATCCCCCTCGCCTCCTCGACCCTCATCTGGTCCCTGACCGACAGTCCGTACAGCGCCCATTTCATCCTGTTCCCGAGACCGCGCCATCCCAGCCTCTCGATCCCCAGGTCGGCCGAGTCCAGCAGGGGTCCGAGCGATCCCCCGATATCCTCGGTCGCCGGGATGTAGACGTCCCCCGTGTCGAGTATGCAGAGAGCCGAGGAGAACCAATCGGACACGTTGCGCAGATGCCGCATCGCCTCCTCGGGGATGCCTCCGGCCCCCATGAGGTATCTTATCGTCATCGGATAGCGGTCCATGGTCCTCCTCGCATCGTCCTCCAGCATCCCCCTGTTGATGCCGATGTCCGCGCGGAGGGCCGACCTCCTGTCCTTGCACCTGTTACCGATGCGCTTCCTGACCTCGAGGAGCCTCCCCACATCCGGCTCCCCGAAGCCGTCGGAACCGATGACCTCCCCCATCCCGTTCTTCAGCCTGCTGGCCTCGTTGACGGGCGCGTAGTACTCCAACTCGGAGCACAGGCGCTCGTTCCTCAGCAGATGATCCAACATCCCGGACAGCGCGTCCCCGTCGCATCCCGGCGGCGGCCACCCCCTCCGTCCCGAGGGGCGTTCGAACACCAGAGTCTCTGTAACATTCCCCCTCCTGTCCGCCTCGTATCTGAGATCCGTCACGGTCAGACCCTCGTACCTCAACGGGTAGACGAACAGGCGCTTCGATGGATTGCTCGCGCCGTTGCTCACCGAATCGACCTCGATCCTGTACCTGTACAGCAGTTCGCCGACGGTGAACTCGACCTCGAACCCCGTGACGGTGTCCTCCGAATCCCAGTGGTGCAGGGGCTCCCTCCCGCAGAGGTACGGGTCGGTGGCGATGGCCTTCATCGTCCTCAGCCCTTTGATCAGATTGCTCTTGCCGGAGGCGTTCGCCCCATACACCGCGGCGATCTTGAGACAGTCGCCGACGATGTGGTCGGGCTTGCTCCGGCTCTTCCCGGGCATCATCTCCAGCGTGCACCCGTCCCCGAAGGACCTGAAGTTCCTGAGGGAGAAGCTCACGAGCATCCTGTCACTCCCCTGTCCCGTGCAGCACGGGCACCGCGGCCATGCGGCCGTCGATGTACGCCCTGTAGCGCTCGTCCGGCTCGAATCTGCGGTCGAAGGAGCGGAGCGTGTACAGGCGGGAGCCGTTGCCCTCAGCCCTGTCGTTGTCGATGAACGACACCTCCCCGTCCTCCACGGACGGTTGGCCGAGGATGTCCGTGCGGTGCGTGGTGGCGATGAGCTGCCCTCTCCCGGCGATTTCACCGAAGGCTTCTACGAACCTGCGCATCACCAGGCTGTGGACGCTGCATTCCAGCTCGTCCGCGACGACGACCCCGGATCCGCAGCGCTCCATCATGGAGTACAGCGCCAGGATCTGGATGATCCTGAGCGTCCCCAGGGATTCGTCCTCCATCCCGACGGCGTGGCCGCCCTCGTGGACGAACCTGACCTCGGAGAAGGTCCTCATCCCATCCTCGACCTTCGCATGTATGGTCCAATACCTCTTGC
>CAVABN010000064.1:0-8500 GCA_963586845.1 Bifidobacteriaceae bacterium | reverse complement strand
GAATGCCATCGTGGGCTCCGTGCTCGGGGACGTGCACGACATCGGGAAGAACCTCGTGAGCATCATGATGGAAGGCGCCGGATTCGAGATCACCGACCTCGGCGTGGATGTTCCGCGCGAGAAGTTCCTGGAGGCCCTGAAGGATAAGCCGGACACCCGCTTCATAGCCTGCTCGTCCACCATGACCCCCACCCGCGACGCTCTCCGCGACATCGTCGCCGGAATCAAAGGGAGCGACCTGGGCAAAGACGTCACGGTCATGGTCGGCGGGGCCACCATGGACCAGCAGTTCTGCGACGAGATCGGCGCCGACATCTACACCGCGGACGCCGCATCGGCGGCGGATTACGCGAAGCAGATAGCATCCGGCAGGGACCGGGAAGAGGTCAAGGCCGAATCCGCGGCCATCGCCATGGCGAGACTGAACCCCGCTCCCGTTGCCGAGGCGACGGAGGAGACGCATAGCGACGAGAACGCGCGCCATGCGATGAAAGCGCCGTATCTCACCGCGGGCCGCGGGGATTCCGGACCTCTGTCCATAAAGGACAACCTCGCGGAGACCCTGAAGCACGAGCGCGGGTGCCCCGACCGCTACGTCAAGCAGTTCGAGTACTTCGACCTGGTCTACGATCCGATCATCACGAACTCCATGGGCCTGAACAAGGTCGTGCCCGGTGTCGAGTTCAAGGACGGATGGGGCATCACTCAGGTGATGCCCGTGGGTTCCGGAGGACCCCATCCCATCCACGGACCCGGCAAGACGGTCATCACGGACATCAGGAAGTGGGAGGAGCAGCTGAAACCCGCACGTCTGGACTTCCCCGAGGCCGATTGGGAGGCCCTACGCCCCCAGATCAAAGCCGTGGAGGACGCGGGCAGGCATGTGGCCACCTGGATGGCCACGGGGATCTTCGAGAAGGTCCATTGCCTCATGGGCATGCAGGAGGCCCTCGTCGCCTACTACGAGAACCCCGAGGAGATGCACGGGCTCATCGACGCCATCACCGAATGGGAGCTCCAATCCCTGGAGCGCACCATGGAGAACGTCGGACCCACAGTCCTGTTCCACCACGACGACTGGGGGACCGCGCTCAACTCGTTCCTGGACACCGACACCCACAGGAGATTCTTCGAGGAGCCGTACAGGAAGGTGTACGGCAGGTTCCGCGAGCTCGGAGGGGAGATCGTAGTCCACCACAGCGACTGCTACTGCGCCAATCTCGTACCCATGATGATCGATGTCGGCATCGACGTGTGGCAGGGAGCCACCGAGGCCAACGACATCCCATCCGTGATCGACAGGTACGGGGACAGGATCACCGTCATGGGCGGGATCGACGACGGCGCTGTGGACGTGCCCGAGTGGACCAGGGAGTCCGTCTCCGGATACGTCCGCGGGAAATGCGCCGAGAACGGCGTCGTCAGCTTCATCCCCTGCCTGACCCGCGGACGCGGGAGGAGCATCTATCCCGGGATCTACGACACCATATCGGAGACCCTGGACGAGATAAGCGAAGTGTCGTTCAGAGGGGGTGCCTGAAATGAGCGATGAGGGAGACGGCGGCATCAGCCGCATGAACCTGATCGCGATCTTCTCGATCTTCTTCATGACCATGGGGTACACCGTCGTGACCCCCGCCATGGCCACGCTCGAACAGGCGTTCCCCGGACAGCCGTACACGATGATCTCGACGCTGCCCAACCTGTTCATCGTCCTGGCGAGCGTCCTCGTCGGTTCCGTGGCCGGGAAGCGCGTCAAGTTCAGGACCCTCGCGATAGTCGGGAGCTTCCTGACCCTCGTCGGCGGATGCGGCCCCGCGTTCCTCGACGACTTCTACGCGGTGCTGGCCTGCCGCGCCGTGTTCGGATTCGGTCTCGGTCTGACCATCCCTCTGGCCAACGCCCTGGTCATCGGGAGCTACGAGGGCGACAGGCAATCCGCCCTCCTCGGCTACGGCAGCATGTTCATGAAAGCCGGTGGGATCGTCCTCCAGATGCTCGGTGGCGTCCTCGCCGAACAGGGCTGGCAGATGACGTTCTACGCCTACCTGCTGTACATCGCGTCCCTGGTCCTGGCGTTCTTCATCCCCGAGCCCCGCAGGTCGACGGCGAAGGTCGGCGCGGATGCCGTGAAGACCCGCCTGCCGTACGTCGTATGGGTGATCGCGCTGCTAATGCTGGCCTACAACATGATGCACTTCCTCCTGATGGTCAACGTCTCGTCCATCTTCGTGGACCGCGACGTCGGAGGGGCCGCCGTGGCCGCCACCGCCCTGTCCATCAACAGCATCGTGGGGTGCTTCGCGGGACTCGCGTTCGGGAAGTTCTTCTCGAGGACCAAGAGGATGTGGCTACCCCTGCTGTACGGCGTGTCCGCGGTCGGATCGTTCCTCCTGGCATCCAGCGACTCGGCGGTGCTGATGACCGTCGGGATCTGCATGTGCGGTTGCGGGTTCGGGGTGTGCATCCCGACGTTCATGGCCTGGGTGAGCAGGGTCAGCGACGACACCAACTTCGTCAGGGGAACGTCGCTGACGTCGGCGTTCCTGTACCTCGGAGGCTTCCTGGCCTCGTACTGGCTGGCCCTCGTCACGGGCGTCTTCGGCGACGGCCTGTACGCCCCGCTGTGGATCGAATGCGCCGTCTGCATCGCGCTGATGGCCGTGTTCCTGCTGTTCAACCCCTTCAAGGAGGTGAAGAAGACAGAAGTCGCCGCCTGAATGAATCGCAACGGTGCGTCTACGCACCCCTGCGGGCCCATTCTGCACCGGACCCGCAGGTTCCTCCATCCGCCATCCCCGGACGCCTCCTGGCATGCGACGTCCGGAGGTTGCGGACGGCCGAACGACTGCCCCAACGTTTATCTAAGAGGATGCGTTCGGCGACCTTACAGCATGGCCGGGATAGGGTAGCTTGGTTATCCTAGGGGACTGTGGATCCCTTGACTCGGGTTCAAATCTCGGTCCCGGCCCCTTCTGTGATCTTCTCGGGACAGCGGAGCCTCCGCTTCCATCCGCACCCCGTCCGAGCATCCCCCGCGATGGGGATATGTACAGCTTCCCTCGTGTATGCCTCGAAGGACCATGGCATACGAGGGGAAGCTGAACAGACTGGACGACAACAGGTGGGAGATCCCGAAGGACGAATCCCTCGGCATGAGGACCAACGCGGTCATCTACGCCGACGAGTCCATGATCTCGTGCATCCGCGCCGACAACGCCCCGCAGCAGGCCGCCAACGTGGCCTGCCTCCCCGGGATCGTGGGCAGCTCCATGGCCATGCCGGACATCCATTGGGGGTACGGGTTCCCCATCGGCGGCGTCGCCGCCGTGGACGCTTCTTCCGGATCCATATCCCCCGGAGGGATCGGCTTCGACATCAACTGCGGCGTCCGCCTCATCAGGACCGACCTCACCCTCGAGGACATCGGCGATAAGAGGGATGCATTGGTCGACGAGCTGTACAGGAACGTCCCGTCCGGACTCGGTTCCAAGGGCCTGACGCGCATCGGATACCCCGAGCTGGACGAGATCCTCGCCAGAGGGTCCGAGTGGGCGGTGGAGAACGGCTTCGGTTGGGAGGAGGACCTCGACGCCACCGAGGAGCACGGCCACATGGAGGACGCCGATCCGTCCAAGGTGAGCGACAAGTCACGCAAGAGGGGGCTCCCCCAGCTGGGGTCCCTCGGATCCGGGAACCACTTCCTCGAACTCGACGTTGTGGAGAACGTCTTCGACGAGCAGACCGCCAGGGCCTTCGGATTGAAGGAGGGGCAGGTTACCATCACGGTCCACTGCGGTTCCAGGGGATGCGGCCACCAGATCGCCACGGACTACCTCCAGGAGATGGAGAGGTACGTGAAGAAGAACGCCGTCGGCCTCCCGGACAGGCAGCTGGCCTGCGCCCCGCTGGACTCCCAGCTGGGCATGGACTACTACCACGCGATGTGCTGCGGCGCCAACTACGCCTGGGCCAACAGGCAGATGATCACCCACTGGATCAGGGAGTCCTTCGAGAGGATCCTCGGGGATTCGGCGGAATCCATGGGCATGGGCGTGGTCTACGACGTGGCGCACAACATCGCCAAGATGGAGAGGCACGACGTCGACAGGCATGCCGAGGACGTCCTCGTTCACAGGAAGGGCGCAACCCGCGCCTTCGCCCCCGGAAGGCCGGAGGTGCCGATGAAGTACCGCGACCACGGGCAGCCGGTCATCATCCCGGGCGACATGAGCATCGGGACGTACGTCCTGGCGGGTCGCAAGGGAAGCATGGAGCAGACGTTCGGATCCTCGTGCCACGGTGCGGGGAGGCGCATGTCCAGGAAGAAGGCGATCGACTCGCTGACCGTGGACGGCGTCATGAGGGAGATGTCCGAGAAGGGCGTCTACCTGCGCAACGGGACCGTCGAAGGCATCTTGGAAGAGGCGCCCGAAGCGTACAAGGATGTCGACGAGGTGGTCCGCGTCGTGTGCGATGCGGGATTGACGGCGAAGGTCGCCAAGCTGACCCCGTTCGGGGTCATCAAGGGCTGAATCCCAGGACCTTGCGGGACGCCTTCGCGACGGCGTCGACGTGTTCGGAAGGGCAGGCGATCAGCACCGCCCATCCGTAGGGGTCCCTGGACTGCAGGGCGCGGGCTATAGGGGAATACCTGGCCAGCGACCTGACCCTGCCGTTCTCGTCCGAGATCGACACGTCGGTCTTCCCGATGTTCATCTTGCCCTGGAGGTTCGATTTCGACGTCACCTCGGCGCAGACGTCCATGCGCTCGACGCCGGCGGCGTCGGCTATCTCGGATTCCAGCTTGGAAGCTCCGGCCCTGCCGGCATAATGCATCAAGGTCTCCGCAACAGCGTCGTCCATCTGCTCGCTGTACAGCGCGAAGGCCTTCTTGTCCAGGATCCTCGCCCTCACCCTCCTGGCCTCGGACGACGGCCTTCCTCCCGCAGAGACGAGTCTCGCCTGCAGCTCCGCATCCCCGATCAGATGGAGGTCGTCGCCGGGCAGTCCGGCCTCCTCCACCGCCTTGGTGATCATCCTCTGCGCGATCCTGGTGGTCTCGTGGAAGTAGACGGACGTGTACATCAGCGAACGGGACACCATCAGCCCCTCCGCGGCCGTCACGCCTCCGCGCTTCAGCGCGATCCTGTCGTTCACGACCTCCATGGTCTTGATCAGACGGTCGCAGTCGATCCTGCCGTGGCACACGCCGGTGTGAAGCGCGTCCCTCATCAGGTAGTCCATCTGGTCCGCATCCACCGGACCGTGGATGATCTGATGCGAGTAATCCTTCGAGGGGAAGTACTCGTGGCGGTTCCAGAACCTGTCCATGACCTCCGTCCCCGTGGATTCCGGGGACGCGATCAATCCGCAGACCTCCTCAGGCGATATGCCGTCGGCCTCGATGGTCTCCGCGATGGTGTCCATCCCTCCGAACAGGTCGGAGTCCTCCTGGCGGAAGAACGGGATGTTCCCGAAGATCAGCGCGCGGGCCATCTCCATGTGGTCCATGCCGGAGGCGTCCTCCATGGCCGCCTCCAATGTGTGGGAGAAGGGCGGGTGGCACACGTCGTGCAGCAATCCCGCCATGCGGACAGCCCTGGAATCGTCGGGATCCAGGCCGATGGCCTCGGCCATCCTGCCCGCCAGGTGGTACGTTCCGAGGCAGTGCTCGAAACGGGTGTGGTTGGCGCCGGGGAAGACCAGGCAGCCCAGTCCGAGCTGCCTGACCGTCCTCAGCCTCTGCATCTCCGGGCGATCCAGGATGTTCAGGAACACCCCGTCGGCACCTATGGTGCCGTGCACCGGGTCCTGGATCACCTTGGACGCCATCTCACTCACCGGTCTTCCAGAGCCTGTCGCCCACGAAGTGGATCGTCTTGACGGCCTTGCCGGGCTGCTTGGATGCCAGATCGGCTCCGGAACGGAGCGCCACGCCGACTGCGAGCGGAGCGCCGTTGCGGGAATCCCTGATCCAGACCATGTCGCCCTCGGCGATGGCCGGGTCCGCCTCGGTGATCCCGGGGCCCATGACGTCGGCCCCGTTGGTGACGAACTGCACCGCGCCCATGTCGACGGTCACGTAGCGCGACTCCGGGCGGTACTTGAGGATGCCCCTGACGGTGAGGAACGGCTTCCCGTCCTTGATCAGGGCCAGGATGTCCCCCTTGACGAAGACGACGTCGAAATCGGAGCTCTCGGCCATGTCCACCCCGTCCGCCGGGGTGAACACCGGCACGCCGCAGACCTCCTCGATCTGCTGGGCCAGCGCCTTGACGTCCTTGTCCCTCATCCTCTTCCTCTTGCGGATCATTATGTCTGCCATATCATATCGTAGAAGAGCCACCCGCGATATAGGCTTGATGCCATTTCACGCTCGTAAGAGGTTGAATCCGTCCTTTTCAGCCCTGGTGAATTCATCCTGTGCTGTGACGCTCCAGAACCCTCCGCCAGTAGGATCGACCGCATCCTATCGGCGTCAGAACCCCAATCGGTTAACCACATCCTTCTGGAATATGAGTACCTCCATCGACGGATCGGCCTGATTCCTGGAGACAAGATGAACACCCTGTTCCGCGAGTCTCCGGATGTATTCGTCATCCTTACCCGCGCTGATTCCTCCGAACCTCTTTTCTCCGAGCTTGAAGCCATCCCACAACTTGAGATTCCAATCCATGTTGCGTACAGCGGAATCCTCGAATCCACTTGATCTCCTGCGGACGACGATACGCCCGCCTGATTTGAGACTCCTTGCCAGCTTCTCTGCGACCTCGGGGTCGGATCCTGCCGGATTCGAGAATATGAGCAAGAGGTCATTCCCGCCGGGAAGATCATCCTCATAGTAGTCTCCGGGAACCAGATCCAACCGGACCCCTGCCGCCTTCGAATTCTCCGATGCGGCCTCCAGTATCCTGTCACGGTCGAAGATCCTGCCCTTCACTCCAGGATGCCTCAGGCATAACCCAATAACGTACAGTCCGTGTCCGCCACCCACATCCAGGATGACGTCGCCGTCCTTCACCGGGACGCAATCTTCCAGCTCATCGAGCACCGAAGCCACCGGCCCCAGCAAGGCCGAGCGAGCAATCTCCTCAATCCACCTGCGACTGAAGAATTCCTCATAGGGAAGGTAATCGGGGCCATCCTTCACCATATCAGCGATGCGCCTCCATGGTTCGAGACGCTCGTCGGCAGATTCTAGAATGGCTCCGTGGAAATGCGGTGCCTGTGATGAAAGGAACGCCTTTGCCTCATCCGAATCGGAATAGATATCGCCATCGCGTATCAGCAGCCCCTCCTCGACCAGAACATTGCACAGCATGCGGGTCATCTCGGTGTCGGTGCCCATCCTCCCGGACAAGACCTCCACCGTAGAAGGTTCGACGAGGACGTCGAAGATGCCCAGAGACACTCCTGCCCTGACCGCGTTCAGAAGACGATACCCGTCCATGTATCCGTCGAGTCTCTCACGGAACATTTTCCACGAAACGGGAGAGGATTCTGTGAGCGCTTCGACGGGAAATCCTTTCTCATACATGATATCAAAACTCTTGGGGCACAACCCGCCCCTTTTCTTGTTTGACGGCAGGGACTATGACGGGCCTGCCGTTGTGTTCGAACACTTCTACGTCTATCCCGTAAACTCTGCGAACCAGTTCGGGTGTGACAATCTCATTTCCGCCGAAGGCCTCCAGCCGCCCGTCTCTTACGAATATCAGGACATCGGAATAGTGGGTAGCCAGATTGATGTCGTGCATTGTCATGATGGCGCATACCCCGGATCTCCCGACCATCGCCTTGATCGTCTCCATCGTGCGGTGCTGATTGGAGATATCGAGATTGCTGGTGGGTTCGTCGAACATCATGACTGCGGGCTCCTGGGCCAACGCTCTGGCAATCTGCACCTTCTGGAACTCACCTCCGCTGATGCTGTCGGCGTATTCGAGGGCGATGTCCTTGAGTCCCATCTCGGATATCGCGCGACTAGTGATGGCCAAGTCCTTGGCCGAGACACCCACATCTATGTAGGGCTTCCTTCCGAGGAGGACGCAGTCGTAGACCAGAGAATGGCTCTTGGGCACTGATTGAGGAACCAGGGCGACCATTCTGGCCAGCTCCCTTCCCTTGAGAGTGGATACGTCCACCCCGTCTACAGTCACATATCCCCGTTCTGGCGGGAGTATCCCGCACATGCAATGGAGCATTGTCGTCTTTCCGACGCCATTCGGTCCGAGAACCGATACAAGCTGCCCCGGCTCCGCACTGAACTCCAATCCATCCAAGACCCTCTTCGAACCATAGGAGAATGCGAGGCCCTTTGCTTCTATCATCTCCCGCGCCTCCCTATGAGGATGGCGATGAAGAGCGGTCCCCCGATAGCGGACGTGACTATGCCCACCGGAAGAGTAGATCCAACCCACATCGGAAACACGTGAGCGGCAAAGATGTTCGAGAGCAGCATCACCGCACCCCCAACCATCATGGATCCGACCAGGAG
>CAVABN010000063.1:0-8530 GCA_963586845.1 Bifidobacteriaceae bacterium | reverse complement strand
GTAATTTTCTACAATTTGTCCCTGGGACTTTTTGTAATTTTCTACAATTTGTCCCTGGGACTTTTTGTAATTTTCTACAATTTGTCCCAAATCACTTTGATACTCAACAATAATAATACGAGATATCTCATCTTCTGTGCGCAACGAGGAGTATCTCCTTGGCCTTCGGATCGGTAGAATCCAACGGTTCGTTCCACCGCCCTGCGCGGACATACCGTACATCGATCGGTTCGAATCCAGAATCGGAGACGAGAGCGGAGATCTCATCGGCCCGATAGCGCTTGTCGCGAATGATGTACTCCGTATCGCCGAACACCTCCTTCCGATACACGAGGCCGGAAACCGAGTCGATGGCGTAGAAATGCGGATCGAAAACATCCCCGCTGCTCCGCATGACATCGCTCGCAGGCAGACCCGACAGTATTCCGGGATCGGCCCTTATATCCCCCACGTTAGACGGTTCCGCCAGATGCTCGGTGAGTTCCATGTTCATCACCGACAGTACGAGGATCCCGCCGGACCTGCACGAAGCCGCCAGATTCTCCAGGATTTGCCTGTTGTCCTCCTCATCGGGCAGTGAGCCGATGACATCGTACAGGCAGAGAATGACATCATACATCCCATCGAAACGGAACGTCCTGAGGTCTCCGACCTCGAACGACAGATTTGCGAGACCGTCGCCCTTCTCCTCCGCATGCCGGATATTGTCCGCCGAGAAATCGACCCCGCGGACTGTGGAATCGGGATGACGGCGGGCGATCTCGATAGCATGCCTCCCTCTCCCGCATCCCGCGTCCAGAATGCTCAGACCGTCAAGCGAACCGCATGCGGCCTCGATCGCCGAGACCTCCTCCGACGCGTGCCTGGCCCAGGGATGGACGTCCATCTCCATCCTGCCGTAGGCGTCCTTGAGCTCTTCCTCGGAACGATCGTTCATGCCCTGTCTCCGAATTCGGTAATCCAGCAGTCTCCCGCGGTCGTTCCATTCCCCGAACATGACGCCGTCATGGGACTGCTGCACGAGCTTCGAGACCTTCCTCTCGAACGCCTCCGCATCGCTCATGTCGCGCTGGATGGTGTCTATGCGTACCCTCTGATACAGCGGGGGGAACGAACGGAAGTTCTCCCATGCGACGGGGTCCTCCAGGAACCTCCGGAGGATCGCATCGTCGATCGAGAATCCCTCCTCGGACATATCCGGCAGCACGGCGCGTCCCGCATCCGTCATCAGGCCGAGCTTCTCCAACCTGCGGCAGCGCTCCTTGTTGAGTTCGGACCACCTGCTCCTCCTGGAGCGGGGCGCGAACCTCTGCAATGTAGTGCCGTCGACCGATTTCGTGGTGGAATCGATCCATCCGAAGCAGAGGGCCTCCTCCACGGCATCGAGATACATCATGCGCCCCTCCTCCGGGACGCTCCCCCTCTTCAGGGCGATCCAGCACTCGCGCTCCTTGGAATGGTTCTCCTCCAGCCATCCTCTGAAGTCGGAGCGGACGGTGAAACTAAGGATGTTCGTAGGTTCCATGACATGGATCACATGCGCTTGAATCCGCGGAATATCCATTCCGTGATGGATTTGATCCCGTACTTCAGCGTCCCCTTGATGTGACGGCTGTGGCTGCAGACGATCGGCGCCTGGTTGTGCATGATGTACTCCACGACCTCCTGCCACGTTCTCAGATCATCGGGAAGCTCGACGTACCCCTCGCCGATATGGCGCGGGGTGTGGGCGTCGCTCCCGGCGGTCATGGGCTTGCCGACCCTCCTGGCCAGCTTCTCCGAGCGCCTGTTAGCCGATGGGACAGAACGTCCGTTCCTCGCCTCTATCCCGTCGAAGGGGTACGCCAGGGTGTTCTTCTCCCCGAGTCCCGACCACCAGCGGTAGGGGTGCGCGGCGAACGCGTATCCCCCCGCCTCGTGGATCAGGTCTATCGTCTCCTGGATGGACCTGTCCCTGGGGATCAGGCGGTCTATCCCCAGGGCCACGATGTGGCCCTCGGCGGAGGAGACCTCCTCCGCCGGGATGATTATGACCTTCCCGTTGTCCTTCAGGAGGTCGTAGGCTTGGAACTCGTTATGGTCCGTCACGGCGATGCATCCGATGCCGGAACGCTCCGCGTATTCGAGGAGCTCCTCCAAGGTGGTCTTCCCATCCTTGGAGAACATCGTGTGGACGTGGAGATCCGCTTTCATCTTACCGCAGCGCCGTCCGTGAAGTCCAGATTGTCCACGGTGATGTAGCAGCCCTTGCCGTCGCCCATGGGGACGGACTTCTCGCCGTCGAAGACGTAGGCCATGGCGGCAGGCGCGCCCTCCGGCGCATCCATGCCGAGGACCTTTCCTCCGGCGACCTTGCCGACCTTGATGGTGACCTTCTCGAACTGCTTCATCTCGACCCTGGAGGATGAGATCTCCAGTCCGCATCCGACCTGCGTGCCGTTGGGGACGTCGGCGGACGGTTTCAGGAGCAGGACCGCATTGCCTCCGAGGTCCTCGTCGTCCAGCGCCATCAGCATGCCCTCGGACTTCACTCCGCGGAACTTGGCGGGCTTGAGGTTGGAGATGATCAGCAGCCTCCTGTTCTCCATCTGCTCCCTGGGGTAGAGGGACTTGAGGTTCGTGACGATCTGCCTGGGCTCCGCCTCCCCGAGATCGACCTTCAGCACGTACAGCTTCTCCGCGTCGGGGTGGTCGCCCACCTCGACGACGGTGCCGACCCTGATGTCGAGCCTCCTGAAGTCCGCGAACGGTCCGGCAGGGGCCTGGGGCGCCTGCTCCTTCTTCTGCTCGGGCTTCTGCTCCTGGGGCTTCTTCTCGGCCTCGATCTTCTTGTAGACGGGCACGGGTTCGAGGAGATCCTGTCCTGCGGGCACCGGTTCGAGGGCGGCATCGACGCCGGCCTCCTCGATCGTGCCGGAGTACCCGAGGTACTGCCAGATCTTGTCGGAGGAACGGGGCATGAACGGCCACATCATGACGCAGAGGGCCTTGGCGATCCTGAGGGCGGTGTTCATGGCCGCTCCGCAGGCGTCGCGGTCCTCCTTGATGAGCGCCCAGGGCTTGGTGGCGTCGAAGAACCTGTTCCCGTAGCGGGCCAGCTCCATGACGGCCTTGATGCCCCTCTTGAAGTCGCAGACGGCCATGAGCTCCCTGTACTCGGCCATGGTCTTCTCGATCTCGGCGATCGTCTCCGCATCGGTCTCCCCCGCAGGGATGGTCCCGAAGTTCTTCTTGGTGAAGCTGAGGCACCTGTGGTAGTAGTTCCCGAGCGTCGCCACCAGGTCGTTGTTGATCTTGGTGTCCAGGTCGTCCCAGGTGAACTCGGTGTCGTGGGTGTCCGGCATGTTGATCGCCAGGTAGAAGCGGATTGCATCCGCATCGTACTTGGACAGGACGCTCGGGATGTCGATGGCGCCGCCGTTGCTGCGGCTCTTGGACAGCTTCCCGCCGTTGATCATCAGGTACTCGTTGGCCGGGATGTCGTACGGCAGGTCCAGTCCGCCCTCGCCCATCAGGATGGCGGGCCAGATGATGGAATGGAACGGGATGTTGTCCTTCCCGATGAAGTAGTAATGCTTGACCTCCGGGTCCTTCCAGAACGCCTCCCAGTAATCGGGCTTGCCGATCATCCTGGAGTACTCCACGGAAGCGCTCAGGTACCCGATGACGGCCTCGAACCACACGTAGATGACCTTGTCGTCCCATCCCTCCACCGGAATCGGGATGCCCCAGGACATGTCGCGGGTGATGGCCCTGTCGTTGAGCCCCTCCTCCAGCCAGTTCTTGGTGAACGCCTTGACGTTCGCCCTCCAGTAGTCCTTGTCCTCCAGGTACGCGAGGAGCTGCTCCCTGAAGGCGCTGAGCTTGAGGAAGAAGTGCTCGGTGTTGCGCACCTCCGGGGTGGAATGGCACAGGGTGCAGTAGGGTTCGAGGAGGTCCCCGGTCTCGAAGGTGGTCCCGCAGGCGTCGCACTGGTCGCTGCGGGTCTTCTCCGCGCCGCATTTGGGGCAGATGCCCTCGACGTAGCGGTCCGGGAGGAACCTGGCGCATTTCGGACAGTAGTACTGATCGGTGCCCTTGGTGTAGATGTAGCCCTTGGCGCGGAGGTCGGTGAAGAGCTTCTGGGTGACCTCGACGTGGGTGGGGCAGTGGGTCTTGTTGAAGAGCGAGTACTGGATCCCCATGTCCTCGATGGCCTTCTTGTTGATCTGGTGGTACTTCTCCGCGTACTCCTCCGGGGTCATCCCGGCCTTCTCGGCGGAGATGGTGATGGGGGTCCCGTGCATGTCGGAGCCTCCGACCATGAGGACCTCGTTCCCGATGAGGCGGTTGTATCTGCTGTACAGGTCCGCCGGAAGCAGCGATCCGGCCACATGGCCTAGGTGTATGGTGCCGTTGGCGTAGGGCCAGGCGACATTGACTACGATCTTGGACATTGTAAAACATCCACCCCACTGTCCATACGGGATTTATACCCGCGCATCAGGTGAAACGCGCGCGTCGCGCGGATGTAGCATTCCCCTCTTGGGAGGACACCCTGCGGAGCATCAGGAAGGCGTGGGCGCCCATCATCAGACCGCCGATGATCTCGCTGACGGCCATCGCCCACCACAGAGAGGTGAGGGTGCCGGAGAGGATGGTCGCCGCGTAGAACGTACCGCAGAGCAGGAAGTTCCTGGCCAGGGAGTTGAACATGGCGCCGGTGGCGCGGTCTATCGCCTGCAGGAGCGCCGATCCGGTGTAGACCATCGACATTATCGGCAGGAACACGGAGAAGAACAGGAACATCCGCACCGTGTCGTCGTGCAGATACCTCAGGTCCTCGGCCTGCGTGAACACCGACGACAGCACCCCGGAGCCCAGTGCCAGCACTATCGACAATACTATGGTCCAGATGATCGACACGACAACGGTGTACCTCAGCGCGTCGGAGATCATGTCGAATCTCTTCATCCCGTATTCCGCCGAGCAGACGGCCACAAGAGCGCCTCCCATGGCCTGCGCGATGATGAGGATGAAATTGGCTATCCTCCAGCCGGTGGAGTAGACCCCCACGGCATCTGTCCCTCCGCAGCGGATGACCAGGAGGTTGAGGAAGATGTTGAAGAAGTACATGATCGACAGTTCCAGCGCCTCCGGCGCGCCCACCGAGAAGATCCTCCTGCAGATCCTGTGGTCGTACCTCAGGTCGGACCTGCGGAGCTTGACGTACATCTCGTTGTCGCGGATGTACCAGTACGCGGCTATGGCGCAGGATGTGATGAACGCTATGACCGTCGCCCATGCTGCCCCGGCGACGCCCATATCGAAGGTGTAGATGAGGATCGGGTCGAGCACGATGTTGACCAGGGCCCCGGCCACCTGGATGACCATGGACCGCTTCGCGGCGCCTTCTCCGCGGAGCATCCCGGACATCACGCCGCTCATGACGATGAAGACCGTCGAGATGTAGATCGGATAGGCGTACTCAAGGCACTTCCCTGCCGTATCCCCGGCGCCCATCAGCCCCATGGACGGCTCCGCCGTAAGCATCAGTATAGGTGTCAGGATGAGTCCGACGATGACGGACACCGTCAGACCGTTCCCCGCCGACTTGACGGCATCCTCGCGGTGCTTCTCCCCTATGCTCCTGGCTATGGCCGCCGCGACACCGATCCCGAGCCCGTTCCCTATCCCGATGAGGATGGTGTAGATCGGGTACACGATGCCCAAAGCCGCCAGAGCATCCCCTCCGAGTCCGGAGACCCAGAGGCTGTCGACGATGTTGTTGAGCTGCTGGAAGAACAGGGCGACGCCGATCGGTATCGCGAGGGCGATGACCCCCTTGCGCTGATTCCCCAGAAGGGTCCTCGTGCCTTCGGTGCCGTCCTCCATACGCGAGAATCCGTCATCGCCGATATACCGCTGTCGGACCGAGTTTATATAAAAGAATAGAATCGGACCGTCCATGCGGATCGCGGCCGTACTGAACGACAGATGCCAGAACAAGAAATGCAACCAGGAGTGCGCCAAGTTCTGCCCCCTCAACAGGACAGGGGTGGAATGCGTCACCTTCGGGGAGAAGGGGAAGCCGATCATCTCGGAGACCCTCTGCCAGGGTTGCGGGATCTGCGTCAACAAATGTCAGTTCGAAGCGGTCAAGATCATCGGGCTCGCGGACGAGCTGAAGGAGGACCTCATGCACCAGTACGGGCTGAACTCCTTCCGCCTGTACCGCCTGCCGGTCCCCAAGAAGGGGCTGGTTACCGGTATCCTCGGGCCGAACGGTATCGGTAAGACCACCGCGATCAAGATCCTGTGCGGGATCGAGGTCCCCAACCTGGGACGCTACGAGAACCCGCCCACCAAGGAGGAGGTGCTGGCGAGCTTCGCCGGTACCGAGCTCCACGACTACCTCGAGAGCCTGTACGCCGGGAAGATAAAGACCGCGATGAAGCCGCAGTACGTCGACAAGCTCCCGCAGGCCACGAAAGGTGTCGTAAGGGACCTGCTGTCCAAGGTGCAGGAAAGGATGACCCTCGACGAGGCCGCGGAGGCGTTCGATCTCACCGAGGTGCTCGACAGGGAGCTGTCCAAGCTCTCCGGAGGGGAGCTGCAGAGGGTCGCCATGGCCGCGACCATGATGAAGGACGCCGACGTCTACTTCTTCGACGAGCCGACATCGTACCTGGACATCTACCAGAGGGTCAAGATGGCCCGTCTGATCAAGGAGCTCAGCGTGGAGAAGCAGGTGATGGTCATCGAGCACGACCTGGCCATCCTGGATTTCCTCGCCGACAACGTCAACGTCGTCTACGGTTCCGAGGGGGCCTACGGAGTGTTCACCCTCGCCAGACAGGTGAGGACCGCCATCAACGTCTACCTCGACGGATACCTGCCGGAGGAGAACATCAGGTTCAGGGACAGGCCCATCGAGTTCGAGGCCTCCCCTCCCCGCGGCGATTGGCAGACGGCCGACCTGATCTCGTTCAACGGGCTGAAGAAGGACTTCGGCGAGTTCAAGTTGGACATCACGGGAGGATCCGTGAAGATCGGGGAGTCCGTCGGTATCGTCGGACCCAACGCCACCGGTAAGACCACCTTCGTGAAGATGCTCGCCGGGATCGTGGACGTCGACGCCGGCGAGATGGACAACAAGGTCAAGGTGGCGTACAAACCGCAGTACATATCCGCGGACTTCGACGGCACCGTCCAGGACCTGCTGTTCGCGAAAGCCTACGACACCGTCAACTCGAGCTTCTTCGCGGGCGAGGTCATCGAGCCCCTGGGCATCAAGTACCTCATGGACAAGAGCGTCTCCAAGCTCTCCGGAGGGGAGCTGCAGAGGGTCGCGATCACCCTGTGCCTCGCGACGGAAGCGGACATCTACCTGTTCGACGAACCTTCCGCCTACCTCGATTCCAACCAGAGGATGAACGCCGCCAAGACCATCAGGCGCATGATGGAGAAATCCGGACGCAGCGCCATGGTCGTCGACCACGACATCTACTTCCTGGACATGGTCTCGGATTCGATGATGGTGTTCGGAGGGGAGCCCGGCCATCACGGCATCGGCGACGGTCCCTTCGACATGCGCGACGGCATGAACAGGTTCCTCGCGGCCGTGGACATCACCTTCCGCAGGGACGCCGACACCCACCGTCCGAGGATCAACAAGCCCGAGTCCAGGCTGGACCGCGAGCAGAAGTCCAAGGGCGAGTACTACTACGCCAGCAGCTGATCGGAAGAACACCATCGAGAAGTACGACTGCTCGGTGTTGCCGCCGCGCCTCTCGATGCCGTTCTCCAGCAGGAACGAGTCCAGATCGATGCAGTAGGACTCGATGGAGTACATCTTGTCGTTGGGGAAGCGGCACTTCTCGTCAGGGCAGGTGCACGTCTGACAGATCTTGCATCCTCCGGCCGACAGCACGAGGCATTTCCCGTCCGTGATCTGACGGAACTCGTCGCGGATTCTCCTCGTCAGCGAGGCGTGCTCCCTTCCGGCGGAACGCATCCCGTCCAGGTCGAAGGGGCCGTCGCGGGGGAATGTCGTCCTGATCAGCACGAACCTGTGGTACTTCGAGACGATGATCCTGCAGATGTCCAGGCTCGGAGCGTTCGGCGGGCAGGCCCAGTTCCTCCCGTAGAGGCCGCACAGGTTGCCCTCGCAGTAGCCGCGGATGTCGGAACCCATTCTCAGCACGCCTTCGGCGTTATCGTGGAGGGTCACGGAGGTTATCCTATCGTCCCTCAGCGAAGGAGCCTGTTCGAAAAGCCGTTCCAACTCCGCATCCGACATGGGTGCGGAATGGGGTCGCGGGTATTCAGAAGGTGCGGTCGAAGATGCCGGGGTCTCCCCCGGCGGTTTATGTTCACTCGGTCTTTTTGGTGACCCTCTTCTTGGGGGCGGCCTTCGGGGCGGCCTTGTCGGCCTGGGCCCCGTTCTTCGGCTTCCTGCCCCTCTTGGCGTGGGGTTTCGCGTTGGCGTCCGGCTTGAAGCACAGGAACCAGTCGAGGCACCTGACGCCCTCGGTCTTGGTCTCCACGC
>CAVABN010000062.1:7448-8786 GCA_963586845.1 Bifidobacteriaceae bacterium | reverse complement strand
GTTCTTCGCCATCACCCATATCGGCGGGTTGCTGCTGATGGTCGCCTACGCGTACATGTGGTCGGTGGCCGGCACGGGGGACATCGGCGAGTGGAAGGACCTCGGGGAGGCCATGGGCCCGGTCGGGGAGTCCGCTGTGATCGCGCTGCTGTTCGTCGGGTTCGGCACGAAGCTCGGGATGGTGCCTTTCCACGCCTGGATGCCCGACATGTACGCGAAATCCCCGACGCACACTTCCGCGCTGCTCACCACCGTGTGCTCCAGCGCGGCCGTTCTGGTGCTGTACAAGAGCGTCTTCGCCTGGATAGGCGTGGACGGGAACGTGGAGACGATCTCCGCGGTTTTCTGCATCCTCGCCGCTCTGACGGCCATGTGGGGCGCCATGGAGTCCATGGTGCAGGTCGAACCGAAGAGGATCCTGGCCTACTCCAGCATGGAGAACATGGCGCTCGTGATGATGTGTCTGTCCCTGGGGATGCTGTTCTCCGGCATCCTGCAGTCTTTGGAATCCCTAGTTGTCCTGGCAGGACTGCTCCACGCGCTGAACCACGGGATGTTCAAGTCCCTGATGATGCTCTCCGTGGATTCCATAGAGGATGTGACCGGCGAGACGGGCATCGACAGGATGGGCGGGCTGGCCAAGGCGTTGCCGGCATTCTCCGCCGTGGCGCTGATCGGAGTGATGTCCCTCGCCGCGATCCCTCCCATGAACGGGTTCGTGAGCGAGTGGCTGATGCTGCAGTCCCTTCTCGGAACCGATGCCATGGAGTCCGGTCTGAGGATCGCGATGCCTCTGCTCGTGGCGATGATGGGCGTCTGCGGCATGATCGTCGCGACATCCTACGCAAGACTGTACGGTTTCATCTTCCTCGGAAGGCCGAGGTCGGAAGGCGCCGAAGAGCCCAGACCCCTGAGGAAAGGGTCCATGGCGCCTCTGATAATACTCGCAGGCGCATGCATCGCCATGGGGCTGTTCGCCTTCCCCCTGCTGGATGCCATGGCCGAGGGGATGGTCTCCCTCGGCGGGTTCGGCACCGGTTACGTGGACGCCATGCCTGGGAGCATGAAGCCCCTGACGCTGGGGATCCTGTTCGGCGGGTGCGTGCTCGTGCTGTTCATCCTCACGAGGATATTCAAGAGGAACAGGGAGATCTACGAGACCTGGGGGTGCGGCGGAAGCCTGGACCAGAGGATGCAGTACTCCTCCGAGGGTTTCTCCCAGCCGATCGTCCGCGTGTTCCATCCCATATACAGGGATATAACGGAGAAGAAGGGCGACAGGTACAGCACCCTGTTCGTCGAGCCCTTCGTCAAATACATCTACAGGCCCTTCGGAGC
>CAVABN010000062.1:4814-7151 GCA_963586845.1 Bifidobacteriaceae bacterium | reverse complement strand
TCGTGGCTGTTCCGCGGGATCCCCTACGTGTGCATGGCGTCGATGATCATCCTGGCGATGATGACGCCGTTCATCTACACCGGCGTCCTGGCGCCGTTCGGCGATCTGGTCACCGTGGTGTACATATTCACCATGTTCAGGTTCGCGATGGTGCTGGGCGGTCTGGAGGGGGGATCCACCTTCGGAGGCATGGGCAGCAGCAGGGAGATGATGATGTCCGTGCTGATCGAGCCCGCCCTGCTCCTTTCGATCGCCACTCTGGCGGTGCTCTCCGGGGCCGGGACGGACATGGGCGACATCTCGTCGGCCATCTCCGCTCTGGGCATGGCCGCCGTCGGACCCGCTCTCATACTGGCGGGGGCGTCGTTCATGATGACCCTCCTGGCGGAGAACGCCAGGATCCCGTTCGACAACCCCACCACGCACCTGGAGCTGACCATGGTCCACGAGGCCATGCTCCTCGAGTATTCCGGTCGCGGGCTCGCCTTCATGGAGTATTCGAGCATGCTCAGGCTGACCATCTTCATGGCCATGATCGGGTCGCTGTTCTTCCCCTGGGGGATCGCGTCCGACCTGACGGTCGGAGCGATAGTCGTCTCCGTGATCGTGGCTGCGGTCAAGATGGTGCTCGTCGCGTTCATCCTCTCCGCGGTGGAATCCGCTCTGTGCAAATCGAGACTGTTCAAGACCCCCAACCTGCTGACGGTGTCCTTCACGCTGTCGCTGCTGGCGATGATATCGCTGTACATCCTGTGAGGAATGAGAATGGACGACATGATAATCGGGAACCTGATCGACCTGTGCGCGGTGCTGATGCTGCTGACGTCGATGATGGCCGTGGCCACCACCCGCATGAGGCCTCTGATCAACCTGTTCTCCCTGCAGTCCGTGTTCCTCGCAGCGCTGGCGTTCATCGTCGCGTGGTCGTCGGACACCCCGCACATCTACATCATGTGCGTCCTGACCATCGCGCTGAAGGTCATCGTGATGCCCAAGATGCTCCTGTACATCATGAGCAGGATCAACGTGGACAAGGAGGTGGAGCTGAGCATCGGGATCCCGGGTTCGCTGCTCATCTCGGGTCTGCTGATCATCCTGTCGTATTACATCACGGAGCCTCTGCTGACCTCCATCGAGACCGTCGAGAGGAACTGTCTCGCTCTGTCGGTGTCGATGATCCTCATCGGACTGCTGATGATGTGCACCAGGAGGAAGGCCATCACGGAGACGGTCGGTCTCCTGATGATGGAGAACGGATTGTTCCTCGGTGCCGTCGCGCTTTCCCACGGCATGCCTCTGATCGTCGAGATCGGGGCGTTCTTCGATGTTATGGTCGCGGTGATCATCATCGGGATATTCGCGTACAGGATCAACAGGTCGTTCAATTCCGTGGACACATCGTTCCTCAGGAGGCTGAAGGAATGAATGCGATGCTCCTGCTGCTCATCGTCGCGATGGTGGTGTCGTCGGTCGCATGCGTCCTCCTCAGGTCGAGGAGGGTCGTGGCGACCGTCATGCCGCTGTGCGCGTTCGTTCTTCTCGTGATAGCATTGGCGCTCTGCATCCCCATCGCCGGCGGCGATGTGCTGGATGAGGGCATGTTCTACATGGACGCGCTGTCGGCGACGTTCATGCTCCTGGTGGCTTTCGTCGGTCTGATGGCCTCCATCTACTCGAGAGCGTACATCGGCCTGGAGCTCGACGAGAGGGAGATAACGCACAAGGACCACGGCGAGTACTATTCGCTTCTCATCGTGTTCATCTCGGTCATGATGCTGACCTTCGCGGTGCGTTCGATGGCCGTGGTCTGGTTGGGCATCGGGGCCACCACGCTGGTGTCCACTTTCCTGGTGGGATTCTACTCGAGGGAGGAGTCCACCGAGGCCGCCTGGAAGTACATCATCCTGTGCTCCGTCGGCATCACCATCGCTCTGGCAGGGTTCACCCTGGTGTACGCGTCGACCGTGGGGAGGATAGATTCGGACGCTTCGCTGGACTGGCCCGCGCTCATGGAAGCTGCTTCGCAGTTGGACCCTACGATGATGAAGATGGCCATGGTCATGATCATCGTGGGATTCGGAACCAAGGTCGGATTCGTCCCGATGCACACATGGCTGCCGGATGCGCACAGCCAGGCGCCGAGCCCGGTCAGCGGACTGCTGTCGGCGGTCCTGCTCAACTGCGCCCTGTACGGGATTATCAGGTTCTACGCGGTGTCCGAGATCGTCAACCCCGGATTCGCTTCCGCCGTGATGCTCACTTTTGGACTGCTCTCGCTGGCCGCTGCGGCGTTCTTCATCGTCTCCGCCAGGGACCTCAAGAGGATGCTCGCCTACT
>CAVABN010000062.1:0-4670 GCA_963586845.1 Bifidobacteriaceae bacterium | reverse complement strand
ATGGGACCAGAGAGATGAGGTCCATAAGGGGATTGGGCAAATCCATGCCTTTCACTTCGTTCATGCTGACCGCCGGTACCCTGGCGATAGTCGGCGCCCCTCCCTTCGCCATATTCGTGGGGGAGTTCACACTGATAAGCGCGGCCGTCTCCGACGGCGCGTTCTGGATCGCCGGATTGATGGTCATCCTCCTGGCGATAGTCTTCGCCGGGTTCGTGAGGAACGTGTTCCCCATGATCACGGGCGATCCCGGCAGGGAGATCGATCAACATGCAAGTGTGTCGAGACGTCTCCCTCTGATCATACTGTTCATCGCCACCCTGTTCCTCGGACTGTTCATGACCGACGGGATGCAGGAGTGGCTGTCGAATGCCGTCGGATGCCTGGGGATGGTACTGTGAGGCACATCGAGCTCGGCAGGAACGAGGTGCTGGCGCAGGCTTCGCGCCTGCATGACGACGGCTATCGTCTGATGACGATGTTCGCCGTGGAAGGCGAGCCGAGGACGGTGGAGGCGCTGTTCAGGAAGGGTGCGGACATCGTCCGCCTGTCCTACGTTCCCGGCAACAAAGCGGTACCCATTTCGAAGAAGGTCCCGAACGCGCTACCGTTCGAGAGGCTGATGTACGAGATGAGCGGGGTGCGGTTCGAGGACGGTCCCCGCGATCCTATTGTTTATAGAAGAATAGGCGACGGCTACCCGCTCCAGAAGGAGCCGTACGACAGGACCACGGAAGCCAGGATCCCGATAGGATCCAACCGCACCGTGGGGGACGACGTGTTCGAGATCCCCGTCGGTCCCGTTCACGCGGGAATCATAGAGCCGGGACACTTCAGATTCAGCGTGGCCGGCGAGCCGGTCATCGAACTGAACCCCACACTCGGATACACCCATCGCGGCATCGAGAAGTTATTGGAAACCCCCGCTTCCCAGGACAATTCCAGATTGGTCGAGAGGATATCCGGCGACACCTGCGTGGCCAACTGCATCGCGTATTCCGAGATAATGGAGTCCGGGTGCGAGATCCCGGCGCGCGCTAAGCACATCCGCACCGTGCTCGCCGAAATGGAGAGGCTCCACTGCCACATCTCCTCCGTCTCAGGGGTGTGCACGGACACGGCGTTCAACGTCCCCTCCGCCTTCGGCGGTGGGATACACGAGAAGATCCTCAGGATGGACATGGGACTGACCGGCCACCGTCTCCTGATGAACAGCGTGGTGCCCGGAGGGGTCCGCAGGGACATCCCCGACGCGAAGCTCGAGGAGCTGGACGACTTCCTGATGGAGATCAAGTTCGAGATAGAGGACCTGGCTGAGATGATGGAGAGCCCCGCTCTGTTGGACCGTCTGGACGGGACGGGTGTGCTCACCAAGGAGGACGCGGCGGCGATAGGGGCCGTCGGCCCCATCGCCCGCGCGTCCGGGGTGGCGTCGGATGCGAGGAAGGACCTGAGGTACGGGATGTACGGGGAACTGGGGATGAATGTCGTCACCGCCGGGAAGGGGGATGTGCATTCCAGAACGGCCGTCAGGCTCGGGGAGATAACGGAATCCATCAGCCTGATCCATCAGAGCATACAGTCGATAGAGCCGGGGGAGACGAGGGTCAAGCCGTCCGTTGAGGACGGGTTCCACGTTTCCGTCGTCGAGGCCCCCAGAGGGGAGCTGGTGCACTGCGCCGACATCAGGGACGGGAAGGTGTGGAGGTACTCCGTCCGCGACCCGTCGTTCGTGAACTGGTTCGGGATGTGCAGGGCGGTTCCGGGGAATGTGGTTCCGGACTTCCCGTTGATAAACAAGAGCTTCGGGCTGTCGTACAGCGGGAACGATCTGTGAGGTGCGAAGGATGCTGGATGAACTTTTCTCGAATCTGACCTCGTGGGACCGCTGCACCGAACCGAAATCCGTCATCCTGGAGGAGCGCGAGGGGATGCCCATGGCGTCCTCCGACTGCAAGGGATGCGGGAAGTGCGCCGGGAACTGTCCGACAAAGGCGATCATCATCGACGACGGCTGGAAGGTGGACCTCGGCAAGTGCATCTTCTGCATGGACTGCGCGATGGTGTGCCCGGAAGGATGCATCTCGGAAGCGGATGCCCCTGATTATGCTCTCACCAGGGAAGAGCTCATCGTCTCCCGCGATACCGATATCGGTTCCCTGGAGAGGCTTCTCGATCCTTCGGTGAGGAGGATGTTCGGGAAATCCGTCGCTTTGAGGGAGCTGGATACCGGTTCCTGCAACGGATGCGAGGTGGACCTGAACTGCATGTCCAATCAATTCTATGATATGCACAGGTTCGGGATCAAGATCGTCGCTTCGCCCAGACACGCCGACGGCGTGATCGTCACGGGTCCGATGTGCTCCAACATGCGCGAAGCCGCCGAGCGCACCTACGGCGCGGTGCCCGCGCCGAAGCTCGTCATAGCTTCCGGGACATGCGCCATATCGGGCGGGGTGTTCGTTCAGGGGGATGTCGTCGGGGTAGGGATAGAAGGGATCCTGGAGCCGACCCTGTACATCCCCGGCTGTCCCCCGACGCCGGATAGGGTGATCAGGAGTCTCGTGAAAGCGCTCGGCCTTCGCTGAACCACGATCACGGTGCACTTGGCGTTGGCGACGATGGAGTTGGACACGCTTCCGAGGATGACCCTGTCCAGGGACGTCTTCCCGGAGCGGCCGACTATGATGGTGTCGCAGTCGAAACGCGACGTCGTCTCCAGGATCACCTTGTCGGGCTGTCCGGATTCTACTATGCTCTGAGCGTCCGCTCCCTGCGATCTCGCCTTCTCCAGGGCGGATTCGGATATGGAACGGACCCTCTGGATGTCGGTGTCCGCTCCCTTGGCGACGACGGAGAGGATGATCAGCTTCTCGCCGTAGACGACCGAGTTCCTTATGGCGTAGTCCAGGGCCTTCTCGGTGTTCTCCCTGCCGTCGTAGGCTATCAGCATGGTCATGCCTGGGCCATCGGGCCCGATGGTTATCTAGTTGCCGATGGGTTTTTATCCGAGGGCTGAATGGGTGGGACTGTGGGCCCGTGGGGTAGCTTGGTATCCTTGTGGCTTCGGGAGCCATTGACTCCGGTTCAAATCCGGGCGGGCCCACTCATCTCTATGTCAGTTGACATACGAAATTCCGTGTTCTCGAACCACCTGGCTGCCTCTTTCGGCCGATTTTTTGCTGTTATTTCGGTTCGGGTCCATTGTGTGGGTCCAAGGCCCTATGGGAAATGGACTCACACCTTCCCAATGATCGCTTGATTATTGGAGTTGTTCAGTATGTTCCTGACTTCCCCGAGGACCATCTTGTCGCGATGGTCCGCGTAGAACTTCTGCATGGTCTCCACCGAATCGTGCCCCATGCAGTGGGACACGTACTTGATCGGGACGCCCCCGTCGAGCATCCTCTGCCCGTAGGAGCGTCCGCTCCTCCGACGGCAACGGCAGCACCACCTACGGTCTCGGATCGGACTACACCGTCGAATCCGACGCCACCGTCCAAGGGGTCTACATCGACGCGTCCGACGTCCTGGTGTACACCACCGAGACCGGGGGCACCGTGGAAGGTCAATCCTACGACCTTCTCGACAAGAGCGTGATCAGCCTGAAAGATACCGGCGTCACCAAGGAGGGCTACAGGTTCGCGGGATGGGTCTCCAGCGACAACGAGGACGTCGCATACGCTCCGGGCATGAACCTCCCGACATCGGAAGCATCCGGCTGCATGGAGGCGTACTTCGTCAAGGAGTCCGAAGCCTGCCAGCTCGTCTACGACTCCGGCGACGGGTCGGGAACCATCAAGGACCAGTGGGTGGAGCCCGGCAAGTACGTCAGGCTCCCGACGTCCCTCGACATGTCCCGCCAGGGATACAAGTTCGTGGGATGGGCGACCGAGAAGTCCGCTTCGACCGCGGATAGGACCACCACCGGCGCGGACACTGGATCCAGGACCATGATCGAGAGCGCGTACTATCTGGTGACCGAGGACGAGACGATCTACGCCGTGTGGGAGGCCACCTCCTTCGGTCCGATCTTCATCGTGGACGATGACGACCCCGTCGTCATAATCCCCGATTCGAATAAGACGGACGACGGCGGCAGAGACGTCAAGGTCCCGGTGGCGATAGCCCTCGCCGCGGCCATCGTGCTCGTCGAGATCTTCATCCTGGTCGAGTACCGGCGCGATTGAAAACTACTGAGGAGAGGGGATCCCCCTCCTCGGACCTTTATCGGGGGCTTCGGCCCCCGGTCATCTTCTCCGCAATGACGTCGAAGCTCCTTCCGTTGTCTCGCCCTGATGAAATCCTCGACATCCAGGACGGTGTTCTCTATGCACTGCCACTGGAGCGGGGGCTCGTTCAGGAAATCCATCACGCCGTACCTGTCGAACAGCTCGATGGTCTCCGGCGCGGTGAGGCCGTGCTTCATGCGGTACTCCTCGATGCAGTAGATCTTGAGCAGTCTCGTGTACGATTCCGTCACGGTGCCACCGGCCATACGAGATCCCCGTTCATCTCATCCTCGTACAGTTCGCAGAGGGCCTTGACGCTGAAACGGTACACCTCCGTGTCCCGGTCCTGGAGACGGTCGTAGACCTTGGAGTTCATGAACGCCCGGATGGCATCGTCCTCGGAGCATCCGGTCCTCTCCATGATGTCCGCCGTGACGC
>CAVABN010000061.1:0-8828 GCA_963586845.1 Bifidobacteriaceae bacterium | reverse complement strand
AGCATGGAGCGGTTGGATTCCAGTTGCTCCCCGTGCAGTTCGGGATATCCTCCGGAAAGGACGATCCCGTCCACGTCCGGCAGACTGCAATCCTTCAGAGGCGAGAACCTGACGATCTCCGCTCCCATCCTCTCCAACAGCTCGATGTTGTCCTCGTAGGTGAAGCAGAACGCGTCGTCGTCCGCGAGTCCTATGCGCACCTTGCCGTCGATCGATCCGACCTCGGGGGCCTCGAAATCCAGTTCGGGAGCACCGGAGGCCAGCTCCAGGAGCGCATCCACGTCGATGGTCTCCTCCAGCTTCTCGGCCAGCCTGTTCAGCTTCTCCCTCAGCTCCTCGATCTCCCCGGGGAGCACCAACCCGAGATGCCTGCTCTCCAGCACCAGGTCGGTGAGCTTGGGAACGTATCCGATCGGCTCCAGACCCATCTCCCGCACCATCGGCACCATGGAGTCGTAGACCTTCTTGGACATCTGGTTGAATATGACGCCGCGGATGTTGTTGTCCGCGAACTCCTTGAAACCCTTCAACATGGCCATGGAGGAGAGCGAGGCGCCCTTGGCGTTGATCAGCATGATTACAGGAATCCCGAGCCTGTTGGACACGTCGCAGGAGCTGGCGAAGGTCCCGTCGAACGTCATGCCGTCGTAGAATCCCATGACCCCTTCCACCACGGACACATCGCATTCGGACGCGGTCCTGCCGAAAAGGTACTTCAGAACGGGATCCTCGACGAAGTAGGCGTCAAGATTCTTCGACCGCGTGCCTATGACGCGGGAATGGAACATCGGGTCGATGTAGTCGGGCCCGCATTTGAACGAGGCGACCTTCAACCCCCTGTTGACCAGCGCCTGCAGGATCCCGCACGTCACGAGGGTCTTCCCGCTCCCGCTGGCCGGAGCGGCGATCATGAAGCGCGGGAGGCTCATCTGCCCCTCACCACCGCGATGTACACCGGGTTCTGGCCCGTCATCAGATGATACCTGCCCAGCTTCCTGGCCTTGGCGACAGTGACGTTGGTGAACTCCTCCTCCACGAGTCCTAGATCCTTGATGACCTCGAGGGTCTCGTTCATCGTCTCGATGGTGACGGAATTGATGACCATCCTGATGTCCGGGTTCTTGGACAGGAGGCATTCGACGATCTGCTTCAGGTTGCCCGATGATCCGCCTATGAAGGCATGCGTCGGAAGAGGGAGATCAGCCATCGCGTCAGGGGCGGTGCCGCGCACCACCTGGACGTTCGGCGTCTTGAACTTCAGCTTGTTCTGCTCGATCAGGTCTGCGGCGACGTCCTCCTTCTCGATGGAATACACCATGCCGTTGATCGCCGTCAGAGCCATCTCGATGGATACGGATCCGGTGCCGGCACCCACATCGTAAACGACGGAGTCGTCGGTCAGCTTGAGCTTGGCAACGGAAAGGGTGCGCACCTCCGACTTGGTCATCGGGGCGTCCCCGCGGATGAACTCGTCGTCGGGTATGCTCAGAGGACAGGCCCTGTCCGGTTCCATGTTGAATATCATGGCGACGCACAGGTCCCCGAACTCCTTCCCCATCAGTTCCGAGGGGGTCCCGCGCACGACGGCTTCCGTCGGATATCCGAAGTCCTGACCGATGGCGACCTCCACGTCCATCCCGTATTGGACGAACAGGGAGCACATGGAATGCACGGAATCCTGGCCGGAGAGCAGGGTGAACACCTTCGGATGCACCCTGGACAGCCCGACGAGGTTGGAAGGGCGCCCGTGGGCGCTCGTGAGGAACGCATCCTGCCAGGTCTCGCCCAGCTTGGATGCCAGGTATACGACGGAGGAAATGCCGCATTCCACGTCCACGTCGAACCTGGAGCGGTCGATGCGCGCGAGGATCTGCTTGGTGCCGCTGTAGAATCCGGTGTCCCCGGACATGAGGCACACGATATCGGAATACTCCGTGTGCTCGTCGAGGTACTCGGCGATGACGTCGGCGCGGTACTCCTCCAGGGTCTGCGCTCCCGTCTCCCCGACGGATTCGATCATGCGCTTGGCCCCGATGATAAGGTCGGCGCCTTCGAGCTTCCTCAGGGCCCTCTGCGTCAGGTCCCCGGGACCCATGCCGATGCCCATGACGGTGATCCTCCTCTTCCCGGCGGGGACCCCGCCGTCCGCATGCTCAAGACCCAATCTGTCCTCTGCCATCGATAAGACCTCGCTGAAACCGTACCCGGATTCCTCCGGCTTGCTTATAAGAACGACCTTGGCGCCGGTGGCCCTGGCCGCGCGGATCTTCTCCTCGAATCCGCCGACGGTGCCGGAATCCTTAGTCACCAGCCACTTCGCGTCGGCCCTCTTCAGGGCGGCGATGTTCTCCCCTTCGGTGAACGGACCCTGTGCGGCGATGAGGTTCTTCCCTTCGAACCCCAGCGCGAACGCCTTCTCCAGGGATTCCTTGGTGGAGAGTATGCGCGCGGTGACGCGCTTCGTGTGATCCGGGATGCCCGCGTACAGGGCGAGCTCGTTGGTGCCGGTTGACGCCAGTATGCTGCCCTCCTGCGTCTTCAGGAAATCCACCGCATCCTGCACGGTCGGGACCTCGATGACGCCTTCGGCGGAGCCTCCGCCCTCGCGGCGCATCCTGATGCATTCCACGCCCGCGATGGAGCAGCCTTCGCGGATGTGTTCCGATATCCTCCTCGCATAGGGGTGGGTGGCATCTATCACCAGAGAGTATCCGTTCTCCTCCACGGTCCTCGCTATGCCTTCCGCTCCGCCGCAGCTGCCCACTTGAACATCTATGCCGTCGCCGTCCATGACGACGGCTCCGTACTCTGTGGCCACGCGCACGTGGACCTCGGCGCCTTCCGAAGCCAGCTTCTCGGCGAGAGCGCGGCCGTCGGCCGTTCCCGAGAAGATCAGCACTCCGCTCATAGGAACCTCGCCGAGAACGGTTTGGAGCATATCGCGACGGTCATCCCGTCCTCCGCCGTCTTGCGCCTGATGAAATCCTTCCCGCCGGCGATGACCGCGGAGCGCTCGCAGACGCAGTCGACTGATGTGATCTTGTTAACGAACTCGGACCTGGAGAACTCGCCTTCGAGGGAGTTGAGCTCCTCTGCCGTGTGGAACGACACCGGAGCGCGCAGGAACCTGCCCAGCGCCAGGATCGCCTCCTCGTCCTTCTTGAGGTCTATGCTGGATACCGCTGCCACTCTCTGCATGGCGATGCCATCTTCCGTAAGAATGCGCCTGACGAACTCCCTCATCTTCTCCGGATCCGTGTCGCGCCTGCATCCCACGCCGATGACGATGTCCTGAGGTATCAGGCACAGGGTGGTATCGAACGGCTTCTCGTTCGGATCCCTGGTGACGCACACCCCGAACTCCCCGGAATCCGCTTCCACTATGCCTTCGGGGAACCTCCCCTCGATCGGTATCTCGGAACGGAATCCGACGAAGCTCCCGTCCAGAACCTTCGCCGAGACATCCTTGGCGATGGACATGCTGGAGATCCTCATGCCGTTCCTGGCCGCGAAAGTGTCAACGGAGAACTTGCCGTTCAAGTCGGTGGCTGTGGTGATTATCGGCTCGGAACCCAGACGCTCGGCTATCTTCGCGGTGAGCTCGTTGCATCCGCCGATGTGCCCGGACAGCAGGGCTATCGCCCATCTGCCGTGCTCGTCCATCCCGACTACGGCGGGATCCACGGTCTTGCTCCTGATGTACGGAGCGATGTATCTGACGGCGATGCCGATCGCTCCGATGAACACTATCGCGTCGCACTCGCCGAACGACTGCCCGGTCCATTCCCCGGCGGAGCCTTCGATCCTCTCGACTCCGAGGTTGTCCGATTTGGTCTTGCAGAATATCCTGATGTCGTCCTCGGCGAGCGCGTCCCTCAGCCTGAGGGCCGTCCTGCACCCGTTAGTGGAGAACGCTATGGCGTTGATCCTCATTCCAGCTCCCTCCTGACCTCGTCCAGAAGCTCATCCGCCAGGGACGTCTTCCCCAGGAGACCGTAGACGGACGAGAACATCACGGCGCCGGTGCGTATCGCTCCCCCGGTGCGGTGGTTCATGTGATACTCTATCTTCCCCATCATGATCTCGGAGGTCTTCCCTATCAGGTCCTCCTTCGCGATCTCATCCAGGGCGTCGTCGGTGGAGATGCATCCCATGATGTTCCTGACGCACTCTATGCTCGCCCCGGCGACGGCCGCATCGGCGGCCAGGATCTCCATCCTGGCGTCGGCGTTCCTGGAGTGGGTGTTCATTATGCCTCCGGCGAGCTTGACCATCTTCCCGAGGTTTGAAACGAGGATGACATCCACGCCCAGTTCCACGGCGTAGTCGAGCATCTCGCCGACGAAGTTGCTGCATTTGACCGCGTAATCGGGATCGATGCCGTCGATCCCCTCGGAGAAATCCTTCCCGTAGTTGCCCGGGACCACCAGCAGGGTCCTGCAGCCGTTCTCGACCCTCATCCGCATCTCGGTGCGGATGGTGTCGATCAGGGCGGTCTCGCTCATGGGCTCGACTATCCCGCTGGTCCCCAGGATGGATATCCCGCCCTCGATGCCGAGGCGGGGGTTGAACGTCTTGGCGGCTATGGTCCTGCCCTCCGGCACGGAGACGACGGCTCTGAATCCGCCCGTGTAGCCGTACGATGCGGCGACATCCTCCAGAGCCTCCTTTATCATGGACCTGGGGACATGATTTATGGCCGCGTTCCCGGGGGGTTGGTCCAATCCCTTCCTGGTGACCCTCCCCACGCCTTCGCCGCCGTCGATCTCGATGCCGGACGGGATCATCGTGACCTCGGAATAGACGAGCGTGCCGTTGGTGGCGTCGATGTCGTCCCCTCCGTCCTTCCTGACGGCGCATGACGCCCTCCCGTCCGAGACCTTCGAATCCTCGATCGGGAGGTCGAGCGCGATGCCCTTCGGCGTGACTATCCTCACGTTGTCCGTCGGGTGTCCGAGAACGGCCATGGCGGCCGCTTTGGAAGCCGCGGCGGCGCAGGTCCCGGTGGTGTGTCCGCGCCTCAGGCGCTTGTTGTTGACGAACACGTACATCTCGTCGGATTCCGGGTCTTGGCTCATATACTCCCCCACGTATATTGGACGAATCGGCCAACAGTTAAATTACCTTTCTCGCATACGCGAGCAAGGATGTGCCGGCAAATGGCTGGGAAACTATACGGAATAGGCGTGGGACCGGGAGACCCCAAACTCCTGACCCTCAGGGCGAAGGAGATCTTGGATTCCTGCGGGGTCATCGCGTACCCCGTCAGCAAACCGGGCGAGGGGAGCACCGCGTTCGACATCATCAAACAGACCGTGGACGTATCCGAGAAGAGCATCGAGGAGTTCCTTTTCGACATGAACCCCGACGACTCCGTCAGGGAGCGCTGCAGGGAGGAGGCCATGAAGAAGATGTGCACCCTCCTGGACAACGGCGAGGACATCGCCATGGTCACCCTTGGGGATGTGGGCGTCTACAGCACGTACATGTACATCGACCGCGAGATCGCGTCCCGCGGATACGATACCGAGGTCGTCCCCGGCATCCCGTCGTTCTGCCACGGCGCCGCCCTGGCCGGGATACCGCTCATGATCGGCAACGAGGGGCTCGCGATCGTCCCCGTGGCCAAGGAGAACTCGAAGCTCCTCCGCAATGCGCTGGAGGAGTTCGACAACGTCGTGGTGATGAAGGCGTTCAAGTCCATGTCCCTCATCGCCGACACCATGGACGAGCTTGGCATCCCCCGTTCCGGGGCCACGGTCGTCAGCAACGTCGGCATGGAGGGCGAGTACATCGGACCCATCGACATCGGGCGCAAATACGGCTATTTCACGACCGTCATAGTCAAGAAGAACACCGGAGGGAAGAAGGAATGATACATTTCATAGGAGCCGGCCCCGGGGACCCGGAGCTCATAACCGTCAAAGGAAGGAGACTCATCGACCAGGCCGACGTCATCGTGTACGCCGGATCCCTGGTGAATCCGGATGTCCTCGAAGGCCACAAGGAGGGCGCGGCGATCTACAACAGCGCCCTGATGGACCTGGACGAGGTCATCAAGGTGATGAGCGAAGCCGTCGCCGAAGGGAAGTCCGTGGTGCGCGTGCACACCGGCGACCCCGCCATCTACGGCGCCCACAGGGAGCAGATGGACAGGCTCGACGAGCTCGGGATTCCCTACGAAGTGGTCCCCGGAGTGTCCTCGGCATTCGCCACCGCCGCGGTGCTCAACGCCGAGTACACCCTGCCCGGGAAGAGTCAGACCGTCATCTTCACCAGGATGGAGGGCAGGACGCCCATGCCCGAGCGCGAGAAGCTCCCGGACCTGGCCAGGCACCACGCGTCCATGGTCATCTTCCTGTCCATCGGATTCCTGGACGAGATGGTCGTCCAGCTGGAGGACGGGGGATACGAGCCCACGACGCCGGTCGCAGTGGTCTACAAGGCATCCTGGCCCGACCAGAAGATCGTCCGCGGGACCCTGCAGGACATCGCCAAGAAGGTCAAGGACGCCGGCATCAAGAAGACCGCCCTGACCGTCGTCGGCGATTTCCTCGGCGACGACCACGAGCTCTCCAAGCTCTACGACAAGCACTTCACAACCGAATTCCGCAAGGGGAAGGAGTGATCGGATGAAGGGAAGGCTCCATGTGGTGGGGTTCGGACCCGGCGGGAAGGACGACATGACCTTCCGCGCGGCCCGCGTCATCGAGAACGCCGACGTTGTCACAGGATACACCACCTACGTCAATCTCCTGAAGCCGATCTTCCCGGACAAGGAGTACAAGGCCACCGGGATGATGAAGGAGGTCGAGAGGTGCAGGATGGCCATAGAGGACGCCATGTCCGGCAAGGACGTTGCGATGGTATCATCCGGCGACTCCGGCATCTACGGCATGGCCGGCATCATCTACCAGCTGGCGGAGGACATGGGCGCGGACATCGAGATCGACACCGTGCCCGGCATCACCGCCGCATCCTCGGCCGCCTCCATCCTGGGGGCCCCGCTGATGCACGACCTCGTGATCGTCAGCCTGTCGGACCTGATGACCCCCTTGGACCTCATCATGAAGAGGGTCGAGAAGGCCGGAGAGGGCGACTTCATCACCTGCATATACAACCCCAAGAGCAAGACCAGGACCGAATACCTCGGCCAGGCCCGCGAAATCCTTTTGAAACACCGCTCGCCGGAGACGCCCGTCGGCATCGTGAGGAACGCCGGCAGGCCCGACCAGACGAGCAAGGTCACCACATTAGGCGACCTGGACCCGGCCGACGTGGACATGTTCTGCATCGTCATCGTCGGGAACTCCCAGACCTACATCTCGGGAGACCGGATCATCACCCCCAGAGGATACAGAATCGAAGGAAGTGAGTGAATGAGCATAGAGATAGTCAAACCCGAGGAGATCGAGAAGCGCAGCATGGAGATCATCACGTCGGAGCTCAACGGCCGCACCTGGCCCGAGCCCCAGTTCTCCATCGTCAGGAGGTGCATCCACACCTCCGCCGACTTCGACTACGCCGACAACCTCGTCTTCTCGGAGGGAGCGGCCGAGAAGGGCGTCGAAGCTGTCCGCGCTGGAGCGGACATCGTCACCGACACCAAGATGGCCGCCGCGGGGATCAACAAGAAGAAGCTCGGGGCGTTCGGCGGCTCGGTGCACTGCTTCATCAGCGACGATGACGTGGTGACCGAAGCCAAGAAGCGCGGATGCACCCGCGCCACCGTCTGCATGGACAGGGCGGCGAAGGTCGCGGAGACCAAGCCCGTCATCATCGCGGTCGGGAACGCGCCCACCGCTCTCATCAGGCTCTGCGAGCTCATCGATGAAGGGAAAATAGTCCCCGCGCTGGTCATCGGCGCGCCGGTGGGATTCGTCAACGTCGTCGAGGCCAAGGAGATGCTGATGGAGACCCTCGATCGCCACAGCATCCCCTACATCGTGCCCAAGGGCAGGAAGGGCGGCTCCAACATCGCGGCCACCATCTGCAACTCGATGATCTACTACAAAGGCTGAAACCGAGGGGGTCTCCCCCTCTCATTTCTTCGAATCCATGGAGGGTCTGGATTCGGACCCGTCCGGATACCTTATGAACCTCCCCGTACCGAGGGGCTGAGCCTTGTCGATGATGTCCCAAGGCCACTCGAGGAACTCGTTCTTGCGGATCTCGTCGAGCGCCCTGCGGACCTCCTTCAGGTCCTCCAGCACCACAGGACCGAACATCGACATCTTCTGACCGATGGGCTTCCCTTCCAGGAGCCACAGCACCGATTCCTCGGGACCGTTCACTATCTCGAACTCGCCCTTGTGGGTGAACTTCATCCTCGTGTAGGATTGGACGCCGATGCCCATGACCTCCGCGTCCTTCCCGGACACGAAGTACAGGTTCCTGTTGGCCCCTTCCATGGCGGGATCGATCCTCACCGCGGCGCCGGGGCCCATTACGAACCTGATTATCCTCACGCCGTTGGATATCCTCGCATAAGAGACGGGATTGGGCGATTCCGCCGATTCCCCTCCGAAGGTTCCGCACAGGACCTTCGCGCTCCATCCGTCGCCCTTTACGATAGGTATGTCCTCCGACCAGACCGTGCTCACGCTGTTCCCTTGGTTCTTCATCTCCAGCGGGAGGTTGATCATGATCTGCGTGATGTCGTTGGGATTCCTCTCCTCCTGGTTGACCAGGGGGTACATCTCGCAGTGCTCGTACTTCGACGAAGCCGACACCCATTGGACATCCCCGAATCCGAACCTCCCCTCGATGCGCTCGGTATCGTAATGGTCGATGTAGCCCTTCTCCGGCAGCGTCAGCGTCTCGTACCC
>CAVABN010000060.1:0-8987 GCA_963586845.1 Bifidobacteriaceae bacterium | reverse complement strand
GCTGGGGTGTGATCTAGCAGTCAAACAGGTTCCGTATGAAATCTCATCCTCCGAAATCTTCTTTCATTTTCTCTGCGCAAGTGTTTTTTATCGATTCCGCATTGGTTTCTTCGAGGCGATAGGGTGTATGTCTGGCTCTACTACTCCATACTGGTATCCCTGATATTCCCCTTCATGGCGACCGCCGCCATGACGCATCGGTCCCTCGAGCGTCGCTTCCCCCTGCCGGTGCAGATAGCTATCTGGCTCATCGCGCTTCTCGTCGCCAACTACATCGGCTACAAGATCGTTGACGACCTCTACACGCTGACCCCCACCATCATGCTGGGGCCCATCCAAACAGGGTCGGTCGAAACCTCCACTGTGGTCTGCATCACCGCTTACATAGCGACTTGGATCGCCGTCACCGTTCTGGCTTACAGGGGTTCCTGGTCCTCGAAGCTGATGGTGGCCTTCATCTACGCCCTGATCTGCGTGGCATCCGCCGTGGCCATCGACGCCGTCTACATCCACTATTACGGGTTCGACATCCCGGATCTCGTATTCAAGACCCGTACGGCCATACACATCGTGGCAACTCTGATGATCTACGCCCCGCTGATCTTCTTCCTGCCTCCGCGCATCCGCAATATGATCAGCCGTACCGGCGGCAGGATGTCCAAGTATCTCCCCATCCCGGTCGTGCTCTTCTGCGTGTTCTTCGGGGAGTTCTTCCATATGCTCCATTCCGATGGGATCAGCGAACTCGATTCCCATTACACCTATCTCATCCTCATCCTCTGCGTTCTATGTCTCATACTTCTGATGGGCAGTCTCGACGGATCCATCAGCGTAGACCGCTACCGCAGGGAGCTGGATGCGGCCACCGTCGTTCAGAACTCATGTCTTCCCGATCCGGACAAGCTTCCGGACGTTCCGTTCGCAGAGGTTTCCGCTCACATAACCCCTGCCAAGGAGGTGGGCGGGGATTTCTACGACATCCGCAGGATGGAGAACGGCGATCTGATGTTCGTAGTCGCCGATGTTTCGGATAAGGGGATACCCGCTGCGCTGTTCATGATGAAGTCGAAGGTCCTCCTCGAGGACGCTATCGGATTCGGGTACGGTCCCTCCGAATGCCTTGATTGGATCAACAGGAGGCTCATGTCCGGGAACGAGTCGTTCATGTTCGTGTCAATGATCCTCGGCACCCTGTCTTCTTCAGGAGAGCTCAGAATCTCCTGCGCCGGTCACCCCTCGCCCTTTCTGAGACATGCCGGCGCTGTCACCGAGATCCCGATGACACGCGGTCCGCTTCTCGGATTGTTCGAAGGGGAGTACGAGGACACCGTCCTGAAGATGTCCGAAGGGGATGCCGTCCTGATGTTCACCGACGGCGCCACCGATGCGGAGAACCTCGCCGGGCAGATGTTCGGCACGGAGCGCCTCTCGGAGGCGTTCTCGTCTTCAACCGGTCAGGATCTCTCGGGCGAAGTCCGCGAGGCCATACGCCGTTACTCGTCCTCCGCCGATCAGTCGGACGACCTCACCCTGCTGTCCTTCCGCTACATCGGCTGCTCCCGATCCAGTCGCCGTTCCGTCGACTAAGGCCTCTCTTCCGTGCCATTGAATGTCGCCTGGATAGCATTTTATCATTCTTCGAGGATTCCTGTACATGGATATCCGCATCGAGAAGGACGGGGACACCGTCGTCTTGAAGGTAGAGGGAAAACTCAACACTACCACCGCCCCCGAGTTCAACAAGTTCGTCCAGGACAATATCAAAGGACCTTGCAGACTCATCGTCGATTTCGGGAAACTCGAATTCTTGTCCAGCGCCGGTATAAGGTCGCTCATGACCCTCCGTTCCATCGTCGGCCCGGAGAACATCAAAGTCAACAATACGTCGGGGCTCGTCCGCGAGGTTTTCGAGATCTCCGGCATCACCGCCATCCTGGGGGATTGAGGATTGGAGCTGGTCCGCGTCAGCGTCAGGGCCGAGTCGGATTCGGTCTCCCTCGTCCAGGAGATCATCAGATACTACGCGGGGATCCACGGCATATCATCGGACGAGATCGAGAGGTTCCTCATCCCCGTGGAGGAGGCGATGGCCCAGGTCATCGAATACGGGTTCCCCGGGAAGCCGGATGAGATGTTCGACGTCTCCGTCGGAATCGAGGGGCTCGACATGACGGTCACGATCGTCGACAAGGGCATCCCCTACGACTACGAGATGCTGGAGAACAATTTCGACGCCGGACTGTCGGTCCGGTTGCTGAAGGGATTCGCCGACGGGGTGTCGCTGAGCAGCATAGGATCCGGAGGGAGGAAGCAGGTGCTCATGAAGCATCTGGCCTCGCTCCCCGTCTATACCAGATGCGACGAGGAGGTCCTGCAGGCCGATGCCGGCCCCGCTCCGGAGGACATACAGTTGGATTTCCATATACTCAGGCGCGAGGAGGCCATCGAGGTCGCCCAGTGCATGTACGACGAGTTCGGATACACCTACCTGCACGAGATGGTGTACTATCCGGAGGAGTTCTACAAGTCGGTCCAGAGGGGCGAGTGCATCTCCATGGTGGCGACGGTCCCCAGCGGGGAGGTCGCCGGGCACGTGGCGTTGGTCGGTTCTTCCGCATTCCGCGGGACCATGGAGCTATGCATGGCGGTGGTCAGGAAGAAGTACCGCAACTGCAAGATCATGAACCGCCTGACCGAGAGGATCCTCGAGCACGCGCACACCCTCGGACTGGTATCGATCAACGCCATGCCCGTGATCTACCACATCTTCACCCAGAAGATCGCGTCCAGGCAGGGCATGCATCCCAGCGGGTTCCTGTTCAATATAATCAACGACGATCTCTCCACATCGTACGACCAGGGCGTCAGGGGCAGCCTCGGCCTGGCCGTGCTGCCCTTCTCCGATCGGCACAGGGAGGTGTTCGTCAGACCCTCGGCGGAGCCGATCGCCTCATACGTCCTATCCGAGGCCGGGGCCGACAGGGGCCTGAACGTCGTCGATGCCCCCGTGTCCGCGAACGGGGAGACGGCGATCACCGTCGAGGTGGACACGAGAGGGGAGTCCGGCAGGATAGTCGTCGACCGCACCGGTTCGGATATCGATGCGCGTCTGAAGAACGCCGACAACTACCTCCGCGCCCAGAACTGCAAGGTCGTGATGCTCTACATCTCCACTTCCGAGGAAGGGGCCGTCCTGGCATACGACGCGGCGGTCGGTCTGGGATACTATTGCACCGGGCTGTACACCGCATGCTCGGACACGGATTATCTGATGATGGAGAACATCATGCTCTCGAAGGTCGATTACAGCAAGATCCAGACCATCGACCCGTACACGGGTCTGCTGGATCTGGTCAAGGGAGGCGATCCCCATGCCTGATCCCGATTACCACATACGCAGGCTCGGTTCCGAGGATCCGAAGCTCCCGGAGGAGCTCTCGTCGGTCCAGGAGCTCTGGGCTTCGGAGGACCCGTACGATCTCGACGGGACGGAGGACGTCTATGTGGATGCGATGAGGCAGATCGTCGAATGGCACGCCTCCCGTTGCAAGTACTATGCGGACTGGCTGTCCAGGAACTCGTTCGATCCCAGCACCATCCGCACCATGGACGATGTCCTGCGGATACCCTTCCTCCATGCCAATTTCTACAAGACGCACGTCATCAAATCCCGTCCGGACGACGAGTACGTGATGACGCTCACATCCTCCGGGACCACCGGTCAGAAGACGCAGATGTTCTTCGACGAGTGGACATTGAACGCTTCCGACAAATCGGCCGATCTGCAGAACGACTGGTACGGCCGTATAACGGACGTACCGAACGATTACATGATGTACTCCTACGAGCCGGCGCCCGGGGTGAACACCGGAACGCTCCGCACCAGGCAGATGATGCGCCGCTACGCGCCGGAGCACGACATGGAGTACGGTCTGAAGTTCAACGGGACCGGCCACGAGTTCGACCTCTTCGGGAGCATCGACGCGCTGAGGAGGTTCGAGGCCGACGGATGCCCGGTCAGGATCCTGGGGTTCCCTGCTTTCCTGTATTTCACATTGGAGAGGATGAGGGAGATGGGCATGCCCCCGCTGAAGCTGAACCCTGATTCGCTGGTGATGATGGGCGGGGGATGGAAGGGCTTCGTGGACAAGCAGCTGTCCCCGAAGGAGTTCCGCGACTACGTGGAGGACCGTCTCGGTCTCCCGCACACCTGCTGCCACGAGTCATACGGCGCGGTGGAGCACGGGGTGGCGTACACGGATTGCGACAACCACCATCTCCACGTCCCGATCTACAGCCGCGTGGTCATACGCGACCCGGTGACCCTGGAACCAGTCGAGGACGGGCAGCCCGGGTTCATGAACGTGATATCGCCGATCAACACCGGCGTCCCGGTCCCGAGTCTGCTGCTCGGGGATCTGGCGATCAGGCATCCGGCCGGTTCCTGCGGATGCGGCAACCCCGCCCCGTGGTTCGAGATATTGGGAAGGGCGGGCACCAGCAGGAACAAGAGCTGCGCCATAGCGGCGTCCGAACTGCTCAGGAGGCGCTGACATGTCACACATATGGAGGGGAAGGAAGGTCGAATCCCTCGACGGGCTCCTGGAGAATCTCGACGCGGAGATCGAGGAGACCCTGACGGAGCCGCTGAGGATCTCCGATGTCATGGACGCGTGCGCGTCCCTGTCCGAGAGGATCAGGTCCGGGGACGCCGGGAGCATGAGGGATGCGCTGATACGCGACGGGTCCAACGACCCGGATCCCATATTGAACGCCCTCGCCGACGTGATGTCGCGGGAATCGCTCACCAGGAAGCTGATGGCCGAGCTGGGGACGGAGGATCCCTTCGAGATCTCGAGGGTGGATCCGAAGAGGCAGCACTACGAGGGTTGGAGCCCCGTGGGGGTGCTGCTCCACATCACCGCCGGGAATTCGCCGATAGTGGCGCCGGTGGCGGCCGTCGAAGGTCTGCTGACCGGGAACATCAATATACTCAAGGTCGCCCGCAACCTGGGCGATTTCGCCACCGAGGTCCTGCTGTACCTGTGCGGGTTCCCCGGCATCGGCGACCGCATCTACATGCTGAGGGTCCCGTCGTCCGACAAGGAGACCATGCAGTTCATGATGGACCGCGCCGACTGCATCAGCGCCTGGGGAGGGGAGGAGGCCATAGTGGCCATCCGCGCCGAGGCGCCCCGCGGGACGCCGGTGGTGGAATGGGGTCACAAGATCAGCTTCGCTTACGTCACGCCGTCGTCCATCGATATCGACACGGCCCGCAGGATAGCGAAGAGCGTCTGCAGGAACGAGCAGCAGTCCTGCTCCAGTCCCCAGTGCGTTCTCGTCGATACGGACAGCAGGGAGGAGGTCGACAGGATGGCCGCCCTCCTGGCGCAGGCGCTGGACGAGGCCAGGGAGACCCTCCCGCGCATCGCGCCCGATCGCGCCGAATCCGCGGAGATCACCACGGTGAGGGAATTGCATCGCAGCGACCTCTACTACAACGACGGGGACGTCGTCGAGGATCCGCAGCACACATACAGGATTCTCGTCAGCTACTCGACGAAGTTCATGCCGTCGCCCCTGTTCAGGACGGTCTGGCTGTCCCCGCTGGGGCACGACGGACTGGTCGGAGGGCTCAGGGGCATGCGCAGATACCTCCAGACATGCGGTCTGGCATGCACCCTCGACGAGCTCGAGGGGATATCCGCATCCCTCTACCGCGCCGGCGTCCAGAGGATAACCCCCGTGGACTCCATGAGCGCCAGCTATCCGGGGGAGCCGCACGACGGCGGATTCGCCCTCCCGAGGTTCATGAGGCGCGTATCCATGCGCATCGACATGCCGATGAACGGCATCGTGAGCATGAGGGAGCTCAGGGAACAGGAGCCGTTCGTGGGGAAGGGCCCCATCCAGGGGAAGAAGGACTACCCCCCGATACCCGACGAGGGCACCCGCATCCTCACCAAGAGCGGAGGCACCACCGGCGACCCCGTGTTCTGCAGCTACAGCGACGGCGATTACCGGAGGTACATAATCCAGCCGGGGGTGAAGGGCATGATGGCCCTAGGTCTGGAGCCGGACGGCGACGTGGTAGCCGACCTGCTCAAGGCGGGGAACCTCTACGGCGGGATGAACTTCTTCATCTCCATATTCGACGCCATGCACGTCCGGAACCTGAACATCAGCGGCCTGGACGACACTTCCGTGGTGGCGAAGTTCATGGTCATCGGCAGGGCGACCGCCGTCATGGGCGCACCGAGCTACATAATCAAGGTGTTCCAGGAGAACCACGATCTCCTCAAGGAGTACGGGAGGATCAGGAAGGTCCTCTACGGCGGTGAGATGTTCTCGAGGGGACAGGCGGACTGGCTCCGCGAGGAGTTCGGCATCGAGGAGATACAGTCGATACTGTACGCGGCCAACGAGACCGGCACCATGGGATACTGCTGCAAGTGGTGCGGCAGGAACGAGTTCCACCTGAACTCCGAGATCCAGAAGCTGGAGATCCTGAAGACCGACAGGGACGAACCCGTCGGTCCGGGGGAGTCCGGGAGGCTGATCTTCACCGGATATCTGAGGGAGAACGGCAGGACCGAGAGGTACGAGATCGGGGACCTCGGGGAATGGATCGAGGGTCCGTGCCCGTGCGGCAGGAAGGAACCCAGGTTCAGGCTCCTCGGGAGGTACGGGGACGTCATGCGCATAGGCGGGACGTTCTTCAACTTCAGGAGGATCTCGAAGCTCTTCGACGACAACCTGGGGTACCGCGGCAACATGCAGATCCTGCTGGACCACGACGGCCTCGAGGACAAGATGACGGTCTGCATCAGCGACGGTTCGATCTCCACGGAAGCGGCCGCGGAGATGCTGGTCGGCGAATACGATTCGTTCGCGAAGACCCTGCCGACCGGACTGATGGGATTCGAGGTGCGCAACGTCGGGAGCGACGGGTTCATCGTCAACACGACGAGCCTGAAGGTCACCCCGGTGGTGGACCGCAGATGAGCCGCTCCCCCTACCTGGTCAACAGGGCGTTCAGGACCTTCGCCGCATCCACGATACTCGCCGTCATGGCCACGACCCTCGGGTCCGTGGTCAACGGGATCATCGTGGGGAACATGATGGGGCACGAGGCTCTGTCGGCGGTGAACCTGGTGTCCCCTCTGGTGCAGCTGTACAACGCCGTCACGGCGCTGATATGCGCCGGCGGCGCGGTGCTCTGCGCCGTGCTGGTCGGGAAGGGGGAGACCGGGCGCACGGGAGGCATATTCGCCTCCGCCGTGGTCATGCTGGCCGTGCTGAGCGCCGTATTCGCGCTGATCGGTCTGCTGATGCCGGACGCCGTCGCCGGGATATTGTGCTCCAGCGAGGAGCTCCGTCCGCTGGTGAGGGATTACGCGAGGGTGGCGCTCGTCGGGGCCGCGGCCTTCATGTTCCTGCCCGGTCTGGCGATGTTCGTCAGGGTGGACGGCTCCCCCGGGACCGCCACCGTCGCATTGATAACCGCGAACGTTTCAGCGGCGGTACTGTGCGTCCTCGCCGTGCATGCGGGGCTCGGCATCGCCGGGGCATCCGCCGCCATGGTGGCGGGATTCTCGATCGGCACGGTCATCGTCGCATCGTATTTCGTCAGGAACCGCGGGACCACGCTGTTCCGTCCGCAGGCCGGGGGATCCGGATACATCCCCCAGATGCTGATGTTCGGAGCGCCGGTGGCCCTGGCGTCCCTGATGATGGTCGCCAAGATCCTCTGCATGAACGGCCTCACATTGACCTATCTGGGCGAGTCCGGGATGGCCACCATGTCGGTGGCCATGAACGTGATGATGCTGGGGGCGATGGTGATCGGCGGGACATGCCAGACGATACAGCCCGTGGGAGGGACCCTCTACGGCTCCGGGGACATGGACGGCATATCGTATCTGACGAGGACCATGGCGAAGGTGCTGCTGACATCGCTGTGTCTGCTGGCGGCGCTGGTCGTAGCGGTGCCCGGGATGTTCTGCGCCCTGTTCGGCGTCACCGACGCTTCCCTCGTGGAATCCTCCGTTCCCGCGCTCAGGGTGTTCGCACCGAGCGTGGTGCTGTACGGCGTGAATTACGCGATAATGGTGCTCTTCCAGGTCCTCGGGAACAGGAAGGTGGCGATCGCGGTGTCCGTGCTCCAGCCGTTGATGGTCATGGGGATCGCGGTGTCCACCGCGGGCATCGACGCGGACATGATCTGGGCCTCGTTCCTCCTCGGAGAGCTGGCGATGCTCGCCGTGACCCTGGGGATATCCCTGGTCATGCGCAGCAGGAACCACGAGCTGCACGGATTCCTCATGGGGCGCATGCCGACGGTTCCCACGATGGTCCTGTCGGTGAAGGGGGACGGCAGCGACATCGGGGAGGCCCTGGATTCGATATCCTCGTTCCTCGGGGACAACGGCGTTCCCAAGGATCGGGCGGACCGCGCGCTGCTGTGCTGCGAGGAGCTCTCGATGAACGTGTGCGACCACGCGCTGAAGTCGGATCCGGACAGGTTCATGGACATCGTGGTCCGGGTCGGCGACGAGGCGTCCATAACGGTGCGCGACGACGGCGCCCTGTTCAACCCGATGGCATTCGACGGCAGCGGGAAAGGGCTGCTGATCGCGAAGGGCATGTGCGCTTCCATGGCATACTCCCGCGCACTGGGCCAGAACAACGTCCGTTTCACGTTCTGAAACCTCTTCTCAAGATTCTAAAAAATAATCTTTTTATATGAGTGCCACTTCCACGGTAATGCGCGATGCGACGCATCGTGTGGTTACGGCTTCTGGCCGTTGAATCAAGCGTAACGATTCGGAATCGGATCGTGAAAAAACCGCGTTAAGCGAAGGAGTTATATACTTCCCTTGTGTGCGGGGATTTCGCGCTTACCGCCAAGCGGTAAGGATTCAGAATCGAATCACAATCATGCACCCGGACAGAGATCCTGTTTCGGGGAAGAGGTGCAGGGC
>CAVABN010000059.1:0-9079 GCA_963586845.1 Bifidobacteriaceae bacterium | reverse complement strand
GCCATGTACCTGTCCAGATACTCGTCCCACTGCTCCCAGCGGTCGCTCTTCCCGGCGATCATGGAGAACTCGGCGAGATCCGAAGCGGGGCAGAGGAAGCAGCCGATCCTGTCCAGTCCGCGGGTGTACCACACGTTGTAGGGCTCCTTCTTCATGAAGAGGTACAGCCAGACGTGCATGGCGCACCAGTTCTGTATCGCGGAGGCTCCGATCTGACCGGGGGTCCACGGGTTCCTCCAGATCCTGGGCTTGGCGTTCCTGGCCTCGGACTCGTACTTGCGCTGTCCGATGAACGAGAGCACCCCGTTGGGGAAGTTCTTGGTTATCGCCCCCACGGTCGGTCCGAGCTTGTTGGTCTTGCAGCACCACCTGTAGTCCTTGGCGGGGGGTCCGAAGTAGACCAGGTTGCCGAAGAACGCGTCGGCGGGCGCGTGCTCCTCTATGAGCTTCAGATTGTGCCTCGCGCAGACGTCGTGGACGTGCTCCACCGTCTCGTTCAACTCCAATCCGGTGTCCACAAACAGCACGGGCAGGTCGCATCCGGCGTCGATGGTGAGCAGCAGGGTGACCAGGCTGTCCTTCCCTCCCGAGAAGGACACGATCGCGGGGACGTCGTTCTTGGCGATGGTGTTCCTTATGAATCCCGTGGCTTCAGTGACCCTCTTCTCGATGACGGCTCTGTTGGCTTCGACCACGTCATCCCACGTGTGTGCCTTGTCCGACGGGCGGTACTCCTCGGGCTTGTACCATCTCGTCTTCACGGCCACGCCCTTGGATTCCGCGACCATCCGGGGCCCGGTCATCCTCGCCATCCCGGTGGCGACGACCTCCCTCTCCGGCGATAGGATGAGGACCTCGTCCCCCTCCTTTATGTCGGGGGACGCGTCCGTGACCCCGGGGGCCATGAGGTTCTTGCTCTCCTGGACGAACTGGATCGCTCCGGGGTCGCAGATGACCCATCCCTTCGTCGCCTTGCCGGCGATGCGCAGGGCCCCCTGCATCCTCAGGATGACCTTCCATCCCACCCCGAGGTCGTAGCGCACGGTGGCGACGATGTCCCCGTCCACCACGACCTCGTCCATGCGGTCCAGTGCGGGCGCTTTGCTAAGTATCGCGACGTGGCCCTCGGGGAGCACGAGCTCCCCGGAGCCGGGGCCGTAGTCCTTGTCCAGGAGGGCCCTGATCATCTCGATGTCGTAGTCGAACGCCGGCCGGGCGTCGCCGGGCGGCGTGAGCACGATCTCCTCGGTCGGAGAACCGCAGATTGGACATTCCTTCGATTCCAATATTGGCAGGTTGCAGCTGCGGCACCAGCGCAGGTGGTTCTTCCCGAGACGTATCGCGCCCATGATATCGCATCAGACTAGTGCTGATGCCTATATTTCAACTGCGCCTGAGCATCACCGCCATGTAGCCCGCCACGAGCGCGGAGACCCCTGCCAGCGCCGCTATCCCGGCGCCCATGCCGAAGCCGCTTCCGCCGGATCCGGAATCGGAATCCGTGCCTGTGTCGATAGGCTCGGAGTCATCGTCCGAGGTGCCGTCGTCGGTCGTCTCGTCCGAAGGTTCGGAGTCGGTCGTCTCGTCGGTCTCGTCGGAATCTGCGGGATCCTCGGTCTCCTCGGGTTCCTCGGACTCTTCAGGCTCTTCAGGCACCTCGGGTTCGTCCGGGATGTACTCCTCCTCTTCGTCCTCATCCTCCTCTTCGTCATCGGGAACGTCGTGTCTCGTCGATGAACCGCTGCCCGAGGACCCTCCGGACGTGCCGTGGTCCCAGGGCCAGGAGGAACCTCCGCCCGATGCGGAACCCGATGAACCGCTGCTTCCGGAGGAACCGGAACCGCCACCTTGGGAAGTCGAGTCCTGAGTCTGGTCCCCGGATGGGGTCGTATCCTGAGTCTGGGTTCCCGAGGAACCGCTGTCCCCTCCGGACTCCGTCCCGGAGGATTCTCCGCCCTGCTGTTGGCCTTCATCGGACCCTCCGGTCCCTTCGCCCGTCGATGAACCGCTTCCGGACTGGTCCCCTTCCTCCGTGGATTCTCCCGCGGATTCGCCGCCCTGTTCCTCTCCGTCCCCGGAATCGGGGTCCTCGGTGTCCTCGTCTTCCTCCTCTTCCGGTTCCGGCAGGGGGTCGCCGTTCCTCATCCAGACGGGGTACAGCTCGATATCCGCCACCACCTCGAGGGAATCGCCGTTGCAGTACTCCGCGATGGGCCCCTCGGTCTCGGACCATCCGAGGAAATCGTAGCCCTGCCTGGTCCCGGGATCGGCCGCGACCTTCACGGTGCTGCCGACGTAGACGCTCTTGGAGGCCGTGGTGCCGTCCGCCAGATGATAGGTGACGGTGTGCTTCTCCAGCTCCGTCCAGACCGCTGTGAAAGTGACATTCCTCGTGACGGAATAATCCGAACCGTCATCCACGACATCGGTCCCGTCGCTCCATCCGGACAGTCTGTGGTTGTTCTTCGCCACATCCTTGTGCACGCGGACCTCGTCCGTCTCCAGGATCGTCAGCGTCTCGCCGATCTGGAGCCCGTCGGACATGTACGAGACCCTGTACGACAGCTTGTCCCTCCAGGTGGGCGTGAGCGTGATTTCGGTGTCCGCGGTGACATCGTCGCCCTTCATGAGCGCCCATTCCGTCCCCGCCTTGGTCCATCCGATGAACAGCCTGTAGGTGTCCTTCGGATCCTCTATCGTGATCGGCGTCGGATAACCGTCCTTCACGGTCATCATCTGCTTCGAACCGTCGTTGTCGAACGTGATGGTCACATCGGACCTGTCCTTGAGCACCGGATACAGCTTCGTGTCCTCCGTGATCTTGACGGTGTCCCCCTCATGGAGCACGTCCTCCGACCCCTCCAACCTCCATCCGTCGATCTTCTGCGTCGGGGTCTCGTCGTAGGGGACCATGGTCTTGACGGAGGCCTTCTGCGCGTATCCGTACGACTCCGGCTCCCCCAGGTCGGTCCCGTCCACGTTGGTGTACTGGAGCTCGTAGATGAACTCGGCCTTGGGCTCCCAGACGGCGTTGATGTGCTGCAGGTCGAAGTATCTGATGTACGAGCCGACGGGATGGACCGTCTGCGTCGAGTCGTTGTTCCTGTACCATCCGACGACGATATAGTGTTCCGATTCCAGTGCAGGATACTTCGTCGTACCGTTCCCGCCCGATGGGGCCGGATAATTCACATCCTCCCCCTCCGCGGGACACGAGACGTTGTAGTAGATGGTGTAGGAATTCGCTTCGGAGACCAGGTCCAGCACGGAACCGGCGTTGTTGCAGTACCTGTTGATGAACTCGTGGTCGATGTCCTTGACGATGTACTGGCTGGAGACCCTGTCCTTCCATCCCTTCCAGGTCGTCGGGGTCACCCCTCCTGTCAGGTCCACCAGCTTGTACGTGGCGGTCTTGATCTCCGCATCGACATCGGGCGTGTCGTCCAGGTTGTACTTGATGTGGACCACCCTGTATCCGAGGGTCATGTCCTTCCCCGAGAAGGGGGTGAAGCTGTATGTCGTGTAGTTGCCGGAGCCGGTGGAGTAGACGGCGCGGTTGTTGTCGCCGTCGACGAGCTGGAGCATCCCGCTGCCCTTGTAGCACACGCGCAGATAGGTCCCGTCGTACATGGTGACGGCGATCTCCCCTCCGGTGTCCTGGACGCGCACCGCATCCCCCGATGCGTACGGCGCCTCGCCGTCCATGTCCATTGCCCTCATGGCGGTCAGACCGGAAGGGAACACGCCGTCCCCGACGGTGACATTCCCGCGCAGGTCGATGTATTTCAGGGCGGTGCAGTCCTTGAACGCGTTCTCCGCGATCGAGAGCTCCCCCGTGCCGCTCCTCGACACCGAGATCAGGTTCTTGTTCTTCGAGAAGGCGTTCTCCGCCACCGTCTTCACATTCTCCGTCAAAATGAGCTTGGTGATGTTGGAACCGACGAAGGCCATCTCGGGGACGTCCTTCATGTCGACTATCACATTGGTCCTGGTGAACTGGTATCCGCAGTAGTCCTGTGATGGATCGTTCACCACCACGAACGTCTCGTTCAGTATGGTGTACGTCCCCAGGTTGCTGACGCCGGAAACGCTGAAAGACGTCTCCCCGGATGAATCCGAGCGCGTCGCCGCGACGGCGGTGAACGCCATGCCGATCATCAGCATGACGACGCACATCGTCATTGTCGTTGTCTTGTTCATTATCGCATCTCCGCACCGTAGTGCGGACGGGGTGTTCCCGTGAACGGATTTAGGCGGATCGAGGATGCTTCCGTTTGCTCAAACTTAGACTACACTTAGATTCGTTATGTACGGATGTTATTCTGTGGACGGGTCAACGAAATGCTGGGTGGACTGCATGGTTGTCGTAGAGGCATGTACATGCTTAGCGGGATATGGACGTTCAATGCATCCATCCCGGATGTCCGTTTTAAATACCATCACATCATCTGGCACATTGGGATGCGATGTTGTTCAGGTTACGCCATAGGGACAAGGAGGTCAGGGACGATAGCCCCCGCTATGTCTCCTCCCTGCAGAAGGATGTGGGGAAGTACCTCGGGTGGACGCGCGAGAAGGTCGAAGGGGACTACCGCGCGAAGAAGTCCGTCCACACGATCATCACCATCGGTTACATGGTCTATTCCGACGATATCCTGGTTCTGACGGAGAAGGGCGAGATGCTCATGCAGAACGTCACCGTCGTGCCTCAGGCCGCGGATTGAAACAGGAATCAGAGGTTTTGAGGAGGTCCGGTCGCCCGGACCCCGCTCGTCAGAGCAGTTTTGCCTTCTCGTAGAGGGATCTGTCCGCTTTCAGCGGAATCGTCGCATCGTAGATGACCTTCCAGGTCGGTCCGCCGTGCGAACTCGGGTCCAGGGAGGATCCGGCGGCGTGAGGGATCGTGATTATACGGTCCGCCTGCATCCTCGTCGCTACGGCCCATTCGACCTCCCTGTCGTTGAATATGTCGATGTCCTCGTCCACGACGATGACGCTCTTCATGGATGTGTGACCGGACAGAGCGGCCATACCCGCGTTCGCCCCGTCGCCCTCCTTGTTCTTCTTGATGGATACCACTCCGTTCAGCCAGCAGCATCCTCCCTCGGTCAGCCTGACGTTCCTCACTCCGGGGACGGCCTGCCTGACGGTCTTGAAGATCATGGGCTCCCTGGGGAGTCCCATGAGGAGGTAGTGCTCCCATCCTCCGGGGAGGAGGACGTGCATCATCGGGTCCTTGCAACTCCTGATCCTGTCGATCTCGATGACCGGTTGCTGCCTCTCGAAGTCGTACGTCCCGGTGATGTCGACGAACGGCCCCTCCTTGGTCTCCCTGAGGGTTATCCTCCCTTCCAGGACATAATCCACATCGGCGGGCACCAGGAGTCCGTTGGAGCATCTCCCGACCCTCAGAGGGGTCCCGTGGCCGGACTTGTGCAGAGCGGAAGCCACTTCGAGCTCGTCCGCGCCGAAGTCCATGGACGTGGCCGCCGCCAGCAGAACCTCCGCCTGCGCGCCGATGCAGATGGACACCTTCAGCTCCTCGCCCTTCTCCTTGGCCATGTTGCGTATCGTGAACAGGTGCCTCGGGACCAGCCTCACGGCGATCTCGCGGGGCCCCATGATCATCATCCTGTGGAAGGAGACGTTCTTCATCCCCTCGTACTCGGTGACGATTATCCCGGACGAGATGTAGCGCCCGCCGTCCTCGGGGAAGTACTTCGGGATCGGAAGCTTCGTCAGATCGAGCTCCTGCTCGGCCTGCATGAACTCCGGGTCGTCCACGACCTCGCAGGGCACCGGGTGGGAGATGGCGTCGATAAGACTGGTGACGATCTTCTCCTTGCCGATGCCCATGGCTGCGGCGATCTTCTCCCTGGTGGCGAACCTGTTCCCGACCGCTCTGCCGCCGTCGAGGTCCTCGAACACGATGGTTTTCGACTGGTCCTCCATCATGATGCGGGACACGGAGCAATCGTCCCTGGAGACGCGCTCCGTCACGCGCTTCGCATCCGCGGGGATGGAATCCTTGACTGTCATGCACGGTCAATCGCGCCATGGTTCTTTATGATTCTTCGCGGAAGCCATCGGAACAGATGGACGATGAGGTTCGCCCCGGTCCCCACGATGAGCGCGAACACCGCCGTCATCACCGAAACGCACACCGTCTCCTTCCACCCGATCTCCCTCCACATGGTCGCCAGGGTCGCGATGCAGGGCATGTACACGGCCATCACGGCACCGAACACCACGAACTGCCCCGGGGTCATGAACTCCGCCAGCGGGACGCCGGCGGCCAGGATCTGCAGCATCCCCAGGGCCATCTCCTTCCTCAGGATGCCCACGATGAACGATATGATGCACACCGCCGGCAATCCGAGCAGTCCGACGGTTATCGGGGACAGGGGATCGACGATCGGGTCCAGGAGGTCGTAGGTGATCAGGATCTCGATCACTATCGAACCGATGACGAGCAGGGGCAGAGCGATGTAGATGAAGTCCTTGATGCGACCCCAGGTCTTGGACAGGATGTTGCGGATGCCGGGCATCTGCAGGGGCGGGAGCTCCATCGCCAGGTTGCTCGGCTCGTACTTCAGGAACCTGTTCAGCAGGATGCCGGTCAGGGCGCCCAGGCAGGCCAGCATTACGAGGATGCAGAGGGCGGCGAACAGGCCGGAGAACTTCCCCGTGGCCCCGAATATGATGGCCATCTGAGCTGAACAGGGAACAGCGGTGACGATCATCGCCGAGAGGATGATCTTCTCGCGCCTGGAGTGGATAGTGCGCACGGCCATTATGGCGGGCACGTTGCATCCGATCCCCACGATCATGGGGATGAACGCCCCTCCGTGCAGACCGAACCTGTGCATGGTGTTGTCGAGAAGGACGACCGCGCGTGTCAGGTATCCGGAATCCTCCAGCACGCCGAGCATGAGGTAGAACACGAGGATGTACGGGATCACCAGCGTCAGTATGGCCTGGAAGCTTCCATCGATCCCCGTGAACACGGCCTCCCCGAACCTCCCTCCGATGTCCGCTCCGAAGTCTATGAGGGCGGTCCCCACAAGGGCCTCGTAGGCCGACGAAACAAGCGAATCCAGGAACGAACCGCCGTAGACCACGACTGCGAGGATCCCGATGCAAACGGCCGCCAGGACGGGGATCCCGGTGCGGGGCGCGATGAGCGCGTCGGATATCCTCTCGGACATCGTCGGCTGGACCTCCACCCTCCTGAGGCACTCGGATTCTATGGATCCCGCCAGGGCGTATCTCGCGGAAGCCATCGAGACGGCGATCGGACGGCCCTCCTCCTCGGAGTACAGCGCGGAGATCGCATCCGCCGAAGCGGACAGGCGCTCTCCCGCGATCCCCCTGAACTCCTCCGAACCCTCCAGCAGCTTCACCGCGATCCCGCGGCGCGCGAAGGGCAGGCCTCCGGGCATGGCGTCGGAAAGGCTCGATATGGCCGCTTCCACTCCGCGGTCGTACGGAGGGGACACGGCGGTGCAGCAGGCCGCTCCTGAGCATATCGCATCAGCGAGCGCATCCACGCCCTCGGACGTCTTCGACGAGACCTCCGCCACGGGTATCCCGAGCATGGATTCCAAATGCTCGCGGTCGATCACGGTGTTTCTGCGGGCGGCGTCGATCTTGTTCAGCGCCAGTATAGCCGGTATCCCGAGCTCCATCGCCTCAATGCATAGGACGATGCTTCCCACCAAGGACGTCGCGTCCGCCACCAGGACGACGCAGTCGTACCCGTCGTCTATGAGGCTCCTGACCACGACCTTCTCGTCATCCGAATTGCCGGACACGCTGTACGTCCCCGGCAGGTCCTTGACGATGACGGTGTGGCCGTTCCTGACGATGGCCCCCTCGTCGAAGGTGACCGTCGTCCCCGGATAGTTGGATGATATGACGCCGACTCCCGTGAGACGGCTGAAAAGCGATGATTTGCCGACGTTCGGCTGGCCCAGCAGGGCCACTCTCAGCGCCCTCTCGGGCGCTTCCCGTTCTCCCGTACCCATGTGAATGCGAGGGCATCCGCCACCGCGTATATCCAGTCTGTGGGTCAGGCGTCGGTGGGCGAGACGTCGACGAAGATGCACGACGCCAGCCTGTAGTCCAGAGCCATGGTCGCATCGCCCATGCGGGCCACGCGCGGCCCCCCGTCGGACAGGATGGCCTCGATGGAGATCTCCCTCCCGGGCACGAATCCCATGGAGATCAGCTTCTTGACCACGTTGGCGTCGTCGGATTTGATGTGCGATATCCTTCCGGCCTGGTTCTGCGACAGCTTGTTCAGCGGGAGGATGTTCATAATCCCCTCGGAGACGGCCTTGCAGGGCGTGATGCAGCACTGGCAGTCCACATCCACCGGGGTGCCCATCATATGGCACATCTTGATGGCGGACTCGTCGGAGATCGCGTGCTCGATGCGGCACGCCTCCTCGTGGGCGGTCTTGTGGTCGACATTCAGGTAATCGGTCAGAAAGCGTTCGACGACATGGTGCTTCTTGCGGAGCTGGCGCGCGAGCGTCAGTCCCTCGTCGGTGAGCGATACGCCTTTGTATTTCTCGTAGTCGACGAGACCCTCCTTCGCCAGGACCTTGATCATCTCGCTGACGCTGGCCGGTGACACGTTCATGTATGAGGCGAGCTCGGTGGTCTTGGCCACTCCGTCCCCTTCGGTCAGCCTCAGGATGTTGATGAGGTAGTCCTCGCGATTCCCTGTCGTCATCGGCACTGGAATGCTACGATTCCATTTAAAGGCGTTAGGCGACCCTTACAATTGTTAGCCTACGTTAATCATTCCCGGCTCGGAGGTTTATCCCGATCATCGCCGTCGCCAGACCCTCGTCGGGCTGGCCGAAGGCCCTGTGGATGATCCCGCTGCTGGACGGCGACGGGAACCAGAGAACGGCGGAACAGGATTCCGGGATGGACCCGTCCTCCCCGCGGTAATCCTGGGAGACCATCTCCATGTACGGGGCCTCGCCCATCTCCCTGCCGGCGTACATCACGAAGTTGTCGCTGATGAAGATGAGATCGGCCCTTCCGGCGTACACGTCCACCTCTG
>CAVABN010000058.1:0-9229 GCA_963586845.1 Bifidobacteriaceae bacterium | reverse complement strand
TCTGCCGTCGTCACCTGGAGGACGGCGACGTCCCCGATGGTCTGAAGGAGAATGGGGATGCGATCAGGTCCTTGGAGGCCTGCACGGACATATTCCGCAGGGCATCCGGATGCGACGAGATGCCCAACCTCATCCGCGCCCTGGACGGCCACTACATCGACGTGAGGACCGGAGGGGACTTCCAGCGCGACCCGGAGATGATGCCTACGGGATACAACATCGTCCAGTTCGACCCGAGGGCGGTCCCCAGCGAGGCGGCCTTCGAGAGGGGTGCGCAGGCGGCGGAGAACACCATCGATATGTACAGGGCCGAGAACGACGGCGCCTACCCCGATTCCGTGGCCATCGTCATGTGGGGTCTGGAGACATCGCGCACCCAGGGAGCCACATTGGGGCAGATCCTGACCTATCTCGGCTTCAGGATGGTCTCCACCGCAGGCGATCTCGACAAGAGGTTCGAACCCATCCCGCCGGAGGAGCTCGGGAGACCGAGGATCGACGTCTCCGTGACAATATGCGGATTCTTCCGGGATATGTTCTCCAACCTCGTCACCGGATTGAACAACCTGTTCGCCGTGCTGGACGAGCTGGACGAATCGGACGATGAGAGCAGCTTCGCCAAGAACACCCGCAGGAACTACGAGATGCTGATCTCCCAAGGATATTCCGAGGAGGATGCCCGCGACCTGTCGAGATGCAGGCTCTTCGGACCCGGCGAGGGGCTGTACGGCACCGGCGGGATAACCGACACGGTCAACTCATCCTCATGGGAGAAGGAGGAGGACCTCTCGGACATATTCATGCGCAACATGGGGCACGTCTACTCGCTCAAGCATCGCGGGCTAGATGTTCCCGGACTCATGAGCTCCAACCATCGCAACGTGGATGTGGTGACGCAGATGCGCGATGCCGTGGAGAGGGAGCTGATAGACCTCGACCACTATTACGAGTTCTTCGGCGGATTGTGCAAGACCGTCGAGGTATCCAGGGGTTCCAAGGCGTCCATGTACATCACCGATGCCGCAGGCCCTGCGATGAGGACGACCGATGTCAAGAGGTCGATAGAGCACGGCATACGGACGAGGCTGCTCAATCCGAAATGGATCGATGCGATGCTCAAAACGGACTATCACGGCGCTCAGCACATCAACGACCGTTTCGAGAACGTCCTGGGTCTGGCGGCCACGACCGGCGCCGTCGGATCGTCGGTGTTCAGCGATATGGAGTCCTGCTACATCGCGGATCCGGAGATGCGCCGCAGGCTGATGGAGAACAACAACTGGGCGTTCATGTCCATGATAAACAGGCTTTCGGAGGCGTCGTCGCGCGGTTATTGGGACGCCACGGAGGACGAGATGAGGATCCTCGAGGAAGCCTATCTCGAATGCGAGGAGAGGGCCGAGGCGGATACCGACGGCCGTTCATCCCGAGGGATGCGTCGAAGAGCATTCCGGTTCGGCATCTCGGGATTTCCATGGACGGTGGGCGCTTTTCTAACGGTTCATGTATCATCATATTCAAGGCATGAATTGCCAGAATTCATCTGTCCAATGCTATCCAATCATTCATCCGAGCAGTGCTGGGATGCCATGCAATGAGTCAAGTCAGCAATTTATTTTTAACTATCTGGCTACTAGTTTCTTGTTTCTATATTCGATATCGAACCGCCACTGAATTCCTGCAGATTCCCTATTCTGAATTTTTATAGTTGGATGGGTAATCCAAAACGGTTATCATGGATTCAAAAATTCTGATAGCGGTAATAGCGGCAGTCGCAATCGTCGGCGGGGCAGCGGCGTTCTTCCTGTTGACAGGCAGCGACGATGTCGCTGATGGCACGGATTTCGACCAGCAGTCCGGAGCGCTCTTGATTTACGGCAACGCCGACGGGGATTCCGTTCTGGACGGCAGGGATGTAGCGAAGATCAGGGATCTGATCGACTCCGGAACCTATCTCAAAACGGCCGACGCCAACATGGACGGCAGGATCGACTCCGAGGATATCGAGGTCGTTGAGAAGCTGATCGCTCATCAGAACACCCGGGCGTATTATCTGGACATGGCCGACGGTCCGACGGCCTTCGACTATCCGATCACGTCCTTCATGGGGATCCACGAGTTCGTGCTGATTCCGATGGTGGCCATCGGGGCTTTGCAGTACATGGACGGATACACCCTTGCCGACATCGGGGTGGAGTCCACTCTGATGCTCAAGGAGCTCTTCGACAAGGAGACCAACGTCAATGCGGGTTACAACGGGGTTAACGTCGAGAAGCTGGCGAGCCTCGAGACCAAGCCCAAGTACATGGTCTCGCACTGGTCCTCCCTGTCCAACGAGAACAAGCTGGAGAAGAGCGGGATACAGATCATCCACCTGGATTTCAGCGGCTACAAGGGTTCCGCTTCGGCGATAACTACAGCGGGATTCATGCTGAACCTGGCGGATGAGGCCCGCGACTACGTTGCATTCATGGATGGCGCCGTCTCGGACATCCAGTCCAAGGTCACGAGCAAGATGGAAGCCTCCCAGAGGAAGTCCGTGATATGCGGCTACATGACGAATTGTATCGACCACAGCAACGGCACCTATACGCCGATAGCCGTCGCGGCCGGGGCCAGGGCCCTGATAGAAGGGAATGCCGCCAACGGGTTCTACGTGGAGTTCAACCGCGGGGACGAATGGATCCTGGCGTACAACGAGGACTACTTCTTCTACATGAACGCCTGGGCCTACGACGGGAAGATCGACCAGGCGGGGGAGTACAGGAAGGCCGCGGATTACTTCACGACCCTCAAGTCGTACAAGGCCGGGCACTTCGTTGTCTTCAATTCGGTATTGCCGCCCGCATTGATAGCCGCGTACATGGCGGAGGTCCTGTATCCCGACATGGTCGGGGAAGGGTACGGCGACGGGATGAACCAGAGGTTCATCGACAGATTCTTCCCGGAGTACGCGAAGGGATTCAATGCGTCGGATTCCGTCTTCTTCATCACGTACGACATGGTGAAGGACAGGCTCTGACGGTCAAACGGGATGCCGGATCGGTGGATGATCGGGTCCGGCATCCCATTCCCCGCTATAATCGGGGTCTCATCCCTTGATGGACGAAAGGATGTCCGAAAGGAATCTGTCGAGCTCCTCCTCGGACACCTGCTTCTTCGTGGAGAACGCCTGGATGCAGGCCACGGTGTCCTCGTACCTCCCGACGCAGTAGATGAACCCGCCTTTGACGCCCATCTTGCTGAAGTTGTTCAGGAACCCGGTCCAATCCTCGAATCCGTGGGGGTCTTCGATGGGCACAGGGGTCCCCATGGGCGTCTTCACCCCTTTGGACCTGATGAACTCCTCCTTCTCGGAATAATCGGAGGCGGGATCGTCCGTCACGGACACCATGACCACGCTCTCGCTCACGAATCTGCTCTGCACGTCATGAGTCGAGACGGCATTGCCTTCATCGGATTCGGGGTCCATCTCGAACTTGCCGAACAAACCATCATATTTTTGGCAGAAATTGCCGATGATTTCCTTCGCATTCCTCGACATGATCAGACGATTTCCCGTATCGGATTTAAGAATTGCTTCTCGGGGAATCGCCGATTCCCGATTTGCTGAATTGGTAGGTTCCAGGCATGCTTCTTTCGACGGGATCATCTTCGGTGTTCCCGTACGTTCCACCGCTGATTTTTATAGATGGATGTATAATCCAAAATGGCTATCATGGATTCTAAAATATTAATCGCAGTAATCGCAGTGATTGCGGTCGTCGGAGGGGTCGCGGCCTACGCCCTGATGTCGGGGGACGACAAGGGCGGGGACGATACGGACTTCGACAGCCAGTCCGGCGCCCTGATGATCTACGGCAACGCCAACGGGGATTCCGTTCTGGACAGCAAGGACGTCGAGGCGATCAAGGGACTGATCGACTCCGGCACCTACCTCAAGATCGCCGACGCCAATTTGGACGGCAAGATCGACTCCGACGATGTCGATATCGTGGAGAAGATGATCGCGCACAAGAGCACGAAGGCGTACTACCTCGATATGACGGACGGAGCGACGGCCTTCGACTATCCGATCACGTCCTTCATGGGGATCCATCAGTTCGTTCTGATGCCCATGGTCGCGATCGGGGCCATGCAGTACATGGACGGATACACCCTGTCCCCTTCGGGGATCGAGTCGGCCGTGATGCTCCAGGAACTCTTCGACAAGGAGACGAACGTCAACACGAGCTACAACATGGTGGACGTCGAGAAGCTGGCGAGCCTCACGACCAAACCCAAGTACATGGTCACACACAGTTCATCCCTCTCCAACGAGAACAAGCTGGAGAAGAGCGGGATACAGATCATCCACATGGATTTCGGCGGATTCAAGGGATCGGTCTCGGCGATCAGGACCATGGGATTCATGCTCAACCTCGCAGACGAAGCCCAGGATTACGTCAAATTCACGGAAGATGTCATTTCGGACATCCAGTCCAAGGTCACCAGCAAGATCGACGCCTCCCAGAAGAAGTCCGTGATGTGCGGCTACATGACGAACTGCATCGACCACCTCAACGGGACGTACACCCCCATGGCAGTGGCGGCGGGAGCCAGAGCTGTCATCGAGGGGAGCGCGGCCAACGGGAACTACGTGGAGTTCAACCGCGGGGACGAGTGGATCCTGGCTTACAACGAGGACTACTTCTTCTACATGAACGCCTGGGCCTACAACGGCGATATAGACGACGCCGCCCAGTACAAGAAGGCCGCGGACTACTTCACGACACTCAAGTCGTACAAGGCGGGCAACTTCGTGGTGTTCAACTCGGTCCTGCCCCCCGCGCTGATGGTGGCTTACATGGCCGAGGTCCTGTACCCCGACATGGTCGGCGACGGATACGGGGACGAGATGAACCAGAAGTTCATCGACAAGTACTTCCCGGACTTCGCCAAGAGCTTCAAGGCGTCCGACTATACCTTCGTCATCACGTACGACATGGTGAAGGACAGGCTCTGACGGTCAAACGGGATGCCGGGCCGGAACGATCCGGATCCGGCGTCCCATCTTCCGCTCTGTTCTTCGAAGCCCGGGCCGACCGATTCCCCTGGTCTGGGTCTGAATCCGTTTTCCGTGTTCTTTTTAAGTCACGCGCGTATGGGGTGCGCCATGGAGCCGAACGGAAACGAGTGGCGTTTCGAACCCTCGCGCAGGATGATGGACTGCGCCTCCCCAGAATTCGATCCCAACAGGGCGTGCGCCCTGGCGGAGAAGGCGGCGGCAGAGGGCGATGCGGATGCTCGCTACATCCACGGCCTGTTCCTGTACCTGGGGGAGGGCGGCGCCATAGCCGACCGCTCCACCGCGGCGGAGCTGTTCTCGCTGGCGGCTGCCCAGGGCCACCAATCCGCGTCGATCGTATCGGCCGAGATCGGACGCAACACGGAGGACGTGCAGGAGAAGCTGATGAGGCTCAGGCTCCGCGGGGAGGAGCGCGACACGTCCGCATGCTCCAGACTCTTCGAGCTGTACGACAACGGGTCGGAATGCGCGAAGAAGAGCCATTCCGAGGCCGTCAGATTCTACACCGTGTGCGCGGAGAACGGCGATGTCGTCGCCCAGCGCACTATCGGTTTCATGCATCTCAAGGGTAAGGGGATCCCCAAGAACTCTGAGCTCGCTCTGAAATGGCTGAAGGAGGCGGCCGACAACGGGGACGCCAACGCCATGTACCGCATGGGGCAGGTCTACGACGAGGGGCTGGCCGATGTCAAGCCCGACCTCAAGACCGCCGTGCAGTGGTACGAGAAGGCCGCCGAGGCGGGGGACATGGACGCCCAGTTCGCGTTGGGCTGCCTCTACTCCACCCCGAAGACCCGCTGGTCCAGCGACAGGAAGGCGGCGGAGATGTTCGAGAAGGCCGCCGAGCAGGGCCATGACGAGGCCCAGTATCAGATAGGCATGATGCTCGCCTACGGCCAGGGCATCGGCAGGGACCCGTCCCGCGCATGCTACTGGCTGGAGAGGTCCTGCGAGAGCGGTTACCAGCAGGCCATGGTGGATTTCGCCAACATGTGCTTCGAGGGGAAGGTCCTTCCCCAGAACTACGAGAAAGCGGCGAAATGGTTCACCGTCGCCGCCAACCAGTGCAACGGATACGCGCAGTACGCTCTCGGATGCATGTACGGCTCCGGCTACTACTACGAGAGGGACGACGAGATGTCGTTCAAGTGGTTCAAGGACGCCGCCGAGATGAGCGAGGTCAACTCCCAGTACTGCCTCGGATGCATGTACTACGAGGGCAGGGGATGCGAGAAGGACCCCAAGAAGGCGGTCGTCTGGTTCGACCAGGCGGCGGACCAGGGGCACCCCGGTGCGAAGTCGTTCCTGGGGATGCTGAAGATCACGGGCGTCGGCACCGACAAGGACGTCGACGGCGGGATGGCGCTGCTCAACGAGACCGCCGATGCGGGCTATTTCGAGGCCCAGTACTACCTGGGCAAACTGTACTACGAGGGCGAGTACGTCCCGAGGAACATCCCGCGCGCCAAGCGCTTCCTCGCGGCGGCCGCGCGTCAGGGCGATCCCGATGCGGCGGCGCTGCTCGACAGGATAAAGACGGAGAAGGCCAGATGAAGAAGACCCTGGTTAACGAGGCCGATGCGGGCAACCCGTACGCCTGTCTAGCACTGGCGTACTTCATGCAGACCGGCAAGGAGCTGGACATCGACATCCCCGAAGCGGTTCGCTGGTACGAGCGCGCCGCAGACCTCGGATGCGCCAGGGCCCATTGGGAACTCACCCGCATCTACACCGAGGGGCTGTTCGTCCCTTCGGATCCCGAGGTCGCATTGGCGCACATGATGCGCTCCGCCGAATTGGGGAACGCGGATGCGCAGATGGCCCTCGCCAACGAGTATCTGCAGGGGGACAGGGTCCCGTTCGATGCCTCCGAGGCGTTCGGATGGTTCCTGAAGGCGGCCGAGCAGGGGATCTCCCTCGCCAAATTCGATGTGGGCTACATGTATGCCCACGGGATCGGGGTCAGGCGCTCCGACACCGAGGCCGAGGTCTGGTTCTCCTCGGCGGCGATAACCGGCCATGCGGACATGTTCATGGATATCGGCCTGAGCTACGAGTACGGTCTGAACGGCATCAACCACAACGAGGTCGAAGCGGCCAGGTGGTACAAGTACGGGGTCGATATGGGCCACGAGAAGTGCATCCTGTGCTGGAATTCCGTGATGAACAGCCTCGGAGGGGCGAAGAGGGAGCCCATCGTCGACAGGATGACCAGATTGGCGTCCACGGACTCCCAGCGCGAGATGGACGAGAGGGCCGGCGCCATGGAGACCGCGGACGAGCTGTTCGACGAGGGCGACATCGAGGGAGCGTACGAATCCTACGTCCACGCGGCGAGGCTCGGAAGCCCCGAGGCCATGTTCGCCCAGGCCATGATGCGCCATCAGGGGATCGGCGTGCAGAGGGACGACATGGATGCGATCAGACTCCTTTCGAGAGCGGCGGACGCCGGCTCCGAGGACGCGCAGTTCTATCTGGCCCGCACATACGAGTCCAGCAGGTTCCCCACGGACGATTCGCAGATCGTCAAGCTGTATTCGGACGCGGCCTACAACGGCTTCCTGGCCGCGTACTACTACCTTTCCAAATACGTCGACCACCCCGAGATATACGCCCGCAGGACGCACACGAGGCGGTGACATGTCCTTCGAATCCGTTCTCAAGGCCGCCCAGGACGGGGATCCCGACGCGCAGGTGGCGATGGGCTATCTCTTCTTCAAAGGCGAAGGGGTCGGTCAGGACCGCAGGGAGGCCACCAGATGGTTCGGCCTCGCATCCGATCAAGGGAATCCGGAGGCGATGTGCAACCTCGCCTACATCAAGGCCCACGGGTTCGGCGTGAAGTGCGACCTGGAGGGCGCCATGGCGCTCTATCTGAAGTCTGCCGAGTTGGGGTATCCTCAGGCGATGTTCAACCTCGGTTTCATGTACTCCGACGTGGAGGGCGTGGAGCAGGATTGGGAGAAGGCCGCATACTGGTACCGCAAAGCGGCCGAGGCCGGGAGCACCGTCGCACTGTACCGTTTGGGAGTTATCCTTCTGGAGGGACGCGGATGCGGCCCCGACCCGCAACAGGCGAAGGACTGCTTCGAGCGCGCATTCGAGGCGGGATTCCCGAAAGCCGGCGTCAGGCTGGCATCGATGATGATACAATCCGGCGGCAGTCCGGACAAGGCCGCGAAGATCCTCGTCAAAGCGGCCGATATGGGGTCCGAGGACGCCATGTGCGAGCTCGGGAAGATGTCCCTCTCGGGAGAGGGGATGGTCAAGAGCGAGAACAACGCCCGCAAGTGGCTGAAGAAGGCCGCGGTCAGGGGCAGCAGGGAGGCGGCGGAGCTGCTGGCCTCCATGGAGAAGTGACGATCATGAGGATGAACGAGTATCAGAAGGAGATCATATTCAGGCTGCTCAAGGGCATCAAGGACCGCAGCCCGTTCTATTCCAAGAAGTTCGCTGACATCGACCTGGCATCGATGAGCACCCAGGAGGAGTTCGAGACCCTCCCGTTCACCGACAAGGGGGACTTGAGGGACGCGTATCCCCTTGGATTGGCGGCCGTCCCCGACAAGGAGATCGTCAGGATCCACAGCTCCTCCGGTACGACCGGGACCCCTGTCGTCATCCCGTACACCGCGAGGGACGTGGAGGACTGGGCCGTCATGTTCGAACGCTGCTACAGGATGGCCGGGATCACCGAGGACGACCGCATCCAGATCACGCCGGGATACGGCCTCTGGACCGCCGGGATCGGTTTCCAGGCGGGATGCGAGAGGCTCGGGGCCATGGCCATCCCCATGGGGCCCGGGAACACCGAGAAGCAGCTCAAGATGATGGAGGACCTCGGGACAACCGTCCTCACCGCCACATCGTCCTACGCGCTCCTCCTCGCCGAGGAGATCAAGAAGCGCGGCATCAAGGACAGGCTGAAGCTCAAGAAAGGCGTGATCGGATCCGAGCGCTGGGGCGAGAAGATGCGCGCGGAGATCGCCGCCGACCTCGGCGTCGAGTTCTACGACATCTACGGCCTGACCGAGATCTACGGTCCCGGGATAGGGATCAGCTGCGACTACCGCAACGGGATCCACATGTGGGACGATTATCTCTATTTCGAGATCATCGACCCCAAGACCGGCAAGACCGTGCCGGACGGCACTGTGGGAG
>CAVABN010000057.1:0-9313 GCA_963586845.1 Bifidobacteriaceae bacterium | reverse complement strand
CCTCGGAGGGTCGTCACTCGTCGCGTGGAGCATCGCCGCGCAGGGGGAGCGATGGCGAGTCGGCGGAAGGACCTGTGCGACGAGGAGAAGATGATCCTGGAGATGCTCCGGACCACGCCGAGGGGGATGACCATCACCGTCATCGTCGAGGGTCTGGAGACGACCGAGCGCAAGGACGCACTCCTGATGATCAACCACCTCAAGTCCCTCGGTCTGATAAGGCGCAAGGAGACGACCGCGACGGGACATCAGGCCGTATGGGTCCTGATGTGAAACCTCTTCCTTTTTTGAATGTCTTTTAAATAATCTACCGCACGATGGGAAGTCATTATGGCACGGGGCATGAGATTGACGGAATCCGATAAGATGGTGCTGGAGATGATCGGGACCCATGCCGGAGGATTGTCCGTCAGGGAGGTGGAGGAGAAGCTCGGTCATGAGGAGCCGAGCGAGGAGGTCAGGAAGGCGATGGCGCACCTCCGCCATTGCGACCTCATCACACGCAAGACGAGGGGCAGGGACAACCTCATACGGTGGGTCGCTAAATGACCCTCGACGAAACCTCTTCCCATCCTTTTCAGACTTAACCCCTCTTAAATAACCTCGCGCAGTCCTAGATGCACCTTAACGGAGGGTTAACCGTGCAGAGAACCGAGATAGAGTGGATGCCGATAGGCTCCGTCAAACCGTATGATAAGAATCCCCGGAGGAACGACGACGCCGTTGACGCCGTCGCCAACTCCATCAGGGAGTTCGGATTCAAATCGCCGATCATCGTGGATAAGGACCTCGTGATAATCGCGGGACATACCCGTCTCAAGGCGGCGAAGTCCCTGGGGCTGAAGGAGATTCCGGTGGTCATCGCATCCGACCTGTCCGACGAGCAGGCGAGGGCATTGAGGCTCGCCGACAACAAGACGGGAGAGCTGGCCGAGTGGAACCTCGACCTCCTCCAGGAAGAGCTGGATGCTCTGGAGGACGACTTCGACATGGAGCTGTTCGGCTTCTCTGATGATGATCTGGAGGTGGAGGATGTCGACCTCATCGACCTCGTGGAGGCGGAGATCCCGGAAGTTCCCGAGGAACCGAATACCAAGCAGGGGCAGATGTTCCGCCTCGGGAAGCATGTCCTCCTGTGCGGGGATTCCACTCAAGCCTCGGACATGAGCAGGTTGATGGGCGGGACCAAGGCGCAGCTCCTCTTTACCGACCCTCCGTGGAATGTCGATTATACTGGAGGGACGGCGGATGCCCTCAAGATCAAGAATGACAACCTCGGCGACGAGTTCCCACAGTTCCTCAAGGACGTCTTCTCCAGAGTCCATGAGAATCTCGTTGGGGGGGGGGCGCATACGTCGTCATGGCCGGGGAGCAATGGGGGGCACTCATGCCGATATTGGCCAGTGAAGGATTCCATTGGTCCTCGACGATCATCTGGGCGAAGGATTCCTTGGTGCTGACGAGGAAGGATTATCACTCGCAGTACGAGCCGATATGGTACGGGTGGGAAGCATCCGCTCCGAGGATCCATCCTCTAGAGGACAGGACGCAGTCCGACGTGTGGCAGATTCCGAGACCGAAGAAGTCCGAGGAGCACCCGACCATGAAGCCGATAGAGCTGGTGGCCCGTGCGGTACTGAACTCCTCGAAGAAGGGCGAGATTGTCCTTGACCCGTTCGGCGGAAGCGGGAGCACGCTCATGGCATGCGAGCAGACGGGGCGCGTGTGCAGGACGATGGAGCTTGACCCTCGTTACTGCGACGTTATAATCGAGCGGTGGGAGACCTTCACAGGGATGAGGGCCGAGTTGGTCGTGTGACATGGCGAAGGCACGGACGGATCCGGAGGTCGTGGCCCGCATCATCGAGCTTCGTGCGGAAGGGCGCTCGTACACCTACATCGAGGAGCAAACGGGCGTTAGCAAGTCCACTGTGCGGGATGTGGTCAAGCGTGCGGAGTGCGGAATGGATGCCGTCCAAAAAATACCTGCGCACGCGCGTGAGAAAGAGGACGGCCAGACGGACGACGGCCCTGTGCGGAATGAATCCGCACCTCAATCCGCACACCCTTCCGATAAGGCGGACTATGTGGCGATGCTCACGAGAGAGCGCACCGCCAAGGAGCTGATGACATACATCGGCCTGACCAAGAAGGGATACGACCAAGCACGGAAGGAGAAGGAAGCGCTCAAGGCCGACAAGGACAAGGACCACAAAGAGGGGCAGGAGAAGACATGGCAGGAGATCCAATACCTCAAGCTCTACAAAGACGGCATCAAGATCCTCGTCGACTGTACCGGACTATCCCGTGAGGCCATCCTCGCCGAACCGTCCAATCCTGTCGATGATTATCTGGAGAAGACATTGGCCGAGTTGAGGGATGAGCTATGAGCGAGGCCATCACCATCCTCCGGCATCCCGATCCTGTCCGTCAGAAGAAGGCGCTGCTATCCATCGCATCATCCGACGGATACCTCACCGTGTGGGAGGGGGCGGTCAGGTCCTCGAAGACCGTCCTCGCTCTCATGGCCTTCTCCCTTTACGTCAGGTCCTCCCCGGAGACGAGGTTCCTCATGTCCGGCAGGACGATGGGGACGATAGAGCAGAACTGCATCCTCTGCGAGTTCGGCATCCTCAACATGATTCCTGGTGCGGATTACCACCTCATCGGGAAGAAGTGGGGCATAACTTTCCGCGTCAAGCAGTCGGATGGGACGGTGGTGTCCAAGGTCATCATCGTGCAGGGCGCGTCCACCATCAAGGACTTCATGGCCCTCCGTGGACAGGGTTACGGCGGGTGGTTCGCGGATGAGATCAACATGCACGACAAGGAGTTCGTGGTGGAGGCGTTCAAGCGTACCGCCGCCTCGAACGACCGCCGTCACTTCTTCACGCTCAATCCCGGCGGACCTCACGAGTGGATCTACACCGACTACCTGGACCGCTACGACGCGATGAATCCGGACGAGCGCAAGAAGCTCGGAGGGTATCACTGGTGGCATTTCACGCCGGAGGACAATCCGGTAATGACGCCCGCCAAGCTCGACGCGCTCAAGATGCAGTATCCCGCCGACTCTTACCTCTACCGTCGCTACATCCTCGGCGAGAGGTGCGTGGCGGAGGGGCTGATCTATCCGAGGGTCAATGCGTCGTACTTCCGCGACTTCGACCCGGCGGACGTGGACATCCGTTATGCATCCATCGACTTCGGAGCGGAGCATGCGACCGTCATGATGTTCGGAGGGATGTTCAGGGGCAACCGCATGGATTGGCGCATCGTCGCGGAGTATTACGACCAAGGCTCGGACAAGACCACGTATGACCACTACCTCGGCTTCCTCGACATGTGTGGGAAGCTCGGTGTGGATCCTAACCGCATCGTCATAGCGATTGACCCTGCGGCGAAGGTCCTCCGCTTGGAGTTCTCCAAGCATGGTCTGCACGTGATCAAGGCCAAGAACGACGTCCTGCCCGGGATCGACTTCACCCGGAGCATGATCTACCGTGGATGCCTGACCTTCCACTCATCAATGAAGCACCTCCTGCAGGAGTTCGGGACCTATTCGTGGGACCCGAAGGCCAGCGAGAGGGGCGAAGAGAAACCGATTAAGCAGGGCGACGACTGCGTGGACACCGCCCGCTACTTCGCCTACACGCACATCAGACCCATGATAGGGGGATTGAAAGAATGAAGACAGCACTACCTGAAACAATTGTGACGCAGGAAGAGATAACACCGAGAACCGTCAAGAACGCCTTCGACGCATGGCAGGCGCAGAAAGGACGCTACGACACGCTCTACGATTATTACGTCGGCGCACAGGACTTCGCCGCCATTCACGCCGACGGCAATATGATCGTCTCGAACTTCTGCGCCTATATCAGCAAGGCCCTCCGCGGATACATGGTCGGCAACCAGCCGAAGTACATCTGCGCCGAGGATGACGTCTTCGGACAGGACATCATCGAGCTCATGCACAGACAGTCCAAGTGGTCCGTGGACTCCCAGGTCGCATTGGACATGAGCAGGTACGGCAAGGCGTTCGAACTCGTCTACCTCCCGAAGGGCAAGGACGAACCCAACTCCGTCGTCGTGTCTCCTCGCAATGCGTTCGTGGCGTACACGGGGGACATGGAGCGGGATTCGGTCTTCGGCGCGGTCATCTACACGTACAAGGACGACGCCGACCGCACGATCTACCGGATGTACATGTACACCAGAACCGAGATGATGACGTGGGAATCCCTCAGCGGGGACACCTCCCAAGGGTGGAAGCTCATCGGCGACCCAGTTCCGCACGGCTTCGGCAGGGTGCCCCTCATAGAGTATCGGAACAACTTCGAGTGCATGGGGGACTTCGAGGGCATCATGGAGCTGCAGGACGCTTACAACTCGCTCCTCTCCGACAGGCAGGATGACAAGGACGCATTCGCCCAGGCGATGCTTTTCATCCAGGGGAGCATCATCGGAGCGACGCCGGACGAGATCGAGGAGGGCAAGGAGTTCCTGAAGAAGCACCGCGTGCTCCAGGGAGATGAAGACACCGTCGCATCGTGGTTGATAAAGACGATGGACGAGACGGGGATTCAGGTCCTCCAGGACCAATACGCCAGGGACATCCACAAGTTCGCGATGGTCCCCGACCTGTCCGACGAGCAATTTGCGGGCAATGCTTCCGGGATCGCGATGGCCTACAAGATGTTCGGGACCGACCAGATGATGGCCGAGAAGACCGCGAGGTTCCGCGAGGGATTCATCCGCAGGGTCAAGCTCTACGACTTCCGCCTCTTCAACCCGTCCGTTGACCCGGGATACTCCCCGCAGACAGATATAGGGAGCATGGACATCATCTTCCAGTTCAACGCGCCCCAGGACCTATCCTACCTTGCGACGGCCCTGTCCCAACTCACAGGCTCCGGCATCATGTCGAAGGCGACTGCCAGGATGCAGATCTCCGCCATCCCCGACCCTATCGAGGAGGCGGAGCTCGTGGACGAGGAAGCGAGCTCGGCGGAAGCCGTCAGCCAGAGCATCTTCGGGGACGACGAGACGGGATCCCTCGGGCGCATGAGAGAGGCGAGAGAGGATGACGATACGGAAGGCGCAACCGCCGAAGATTCCGAGGGGCAGTAAGGACATCGAGATCGAGGAGGAGGTCAGCGGGTATCAATCCCGCCTCTCCGAACTCACTCGGATCCTATGGGAGCGCACGACGCGGGGCATCGACAACTTCGTCGATGACGTCGAGAAGCTGATGGATGGACGCGACCTGACCGACCCGCGCCATGCGACCCTCTTCATGTCCGAGCGCATCAACCCGGGGATGGTGTCGCATGTCCGCGAGCTCGTCGATGCGTGTCCTGAGCGCATGAGGAACCGCCTTTGGCAGAGGTTCCTCCGTGTGTATGTCAGGGGCGACATGACAAACAAGCGCATGATCGACCACCTCGCCTGCCTCAACCTCTACTCCCAAATAGACGACGTCGCCGAGTCCGCCACGAGGATCCTTTCGCCCATCGCCGCCGAAGGATACCTTCGGGGGACTTACACCATTCAACGCTCCGCCGGAGTCGCGTGGAATGTGGACGGCCTGTCCAACCCGAGGATCCGCGTCCTCATCGATGGCGTCCTCAATGCTGACGACGTGAGGAGGTTCATGAACCCGAGCATCGACATGGCGGCCAAGGCGGTCCAATCCGGACTCCTGACCAAGATGCCGTGGAGGATGGTCAAGCAGGATGTGGAGGAGGTCAAGACCGCCACCAAGTACCGCTCGGAGCGCGAGGCGAGGACGGTCATCACGAGCACCGCATCGGATGCGCACATGGAGTCGTACAAACGGCACAAGGTCGAGCAGTACCGCTTCGTCGCCACCTATGACGAGCGCACCTGTCCGGTGTGCGGGAGCCTCGACGGGGAGGTGTTCGACCTCGACAAGGCACAGGTCGGCACCAATTATCCGCCGATGCACCCGAATTGCAGGTGCACCACGGTCGCCAAGTTTTCCAAGGCCGTCGAGGACCTCGGAGCCGACAGGATCGTCACGGACAGGGCGACGGGGCAGGTCCACAAGGTCCCGCAGAATTACACCTATGCGCAATGGTACAAGGATTACGGCCCCGGAAGGACGGACGGGATCGAGTATGTCCCCAAGTACAAAAAGCCGAAGAAATGACGGCTTCCCCAAACCTCTTTCCTTTTTCCAATCCCCGACACGTCTTAACCCTCCTTAAATAAGTTCACGCGGTCCTAGCAAGCACCCTAGGGGGGGTTATACCCGTGACTGACGGAGAGACGAACACTACGATCACAAGCGAGACGGGAGGCGAGACCTCGACCGAGGTCAAAGAGCCCGTCAAGACTTTCACGCAAGCCGAAGTCGATGAAATCGTGTCCAAGCGCCTCAAGTCCGAGAAGGACCGCAGGGAGCGCGAGGACAAAGAGCGTGCAGACAAGGAGGAGAAGGCCCGCAAGATCGCTGCTCTAGAGGGAGAGGAGCGTGTCAAGGCGGAGTACGAGGCGAAGATGCAGGAGAGGGACGCGGAGCTCGCGAGGATGAAGCGCGACCTGGCCATCTCCCGCGCCGAGTCCAAGCTCACCGCGAAGGGACTTCCCGCCGAGCTCGCAGGCAACCTCATCGGCGAGGATGACGAGAAGACGGACGCCAACATCAATGCGCTCGTCAAGGCCGTCAACAATCTCGTGACCGAGAGGGTCAATGGGAATCTGAATCACGGGACTCCTCCCACAGGAGGGCAGGCCCCGACCAAGGTTGAGGAGTTGAGCAACAGGCTCAACGAACTCATGGGAACTAAGTGATTACATGGCAGCGACATATTCCGGCGTCGGTGTCGCCAACGACATCGACACCATCACGAAGATGATCTCCACCAAAATGGACCAGATCATCAAAAAGGAGAGCGTCACCGCAGGGCTGACCGCCTCCAATGAGATCATCGCCGCGTTCAACGGCTCGAAGACCGCGAAGATCCCGACCCTGACCACCAGCGGACTCGGGGACTACGACACTACGAAAGGCTATCCAGAGGGCACCGCCACCGTCAAGTGGGGGACCTACGAGCTCGCCTACGACAGGGCACTCAAGATCGACATCGACAGGCTGGAGAGCATCCAGACCGACGGCGTGGCGACCACCGCCAACGTCGCGGCTGTCCTCACCAGACAGCAGATCATCCCCGAGATAGACGCCGCGAGGATCTCCGGACTCGTCAGCAAGACCAAGGCCGCCGACTCCACCCACGTCGTCGAGGATGCGACCGCACCCACCAAGGCCAATATCCTGTCCAAGATCTACGCCGGACTCGACGTGATCTACGAGGAGAGGGGAACCGACTCCGGAGCCACTATCTTCGTCTCGAACTCGATGAAGTCCGTGCTCAGGGACTCCTCGGAGTATCAGAAGGTCCGTCAGGTGTCGGGCGTTCCCGACCTCGACCTCACGACCGAGTCCATCGACGGCAACCACATCGTCTACGTCCCCGACGCGAGGATGAAGACCGCATACACTTTCGGCACTCCCGGAAGCTCCTCCACTGACAAGGGCGGATTCACGCCCACGTCCACCGCACAGCCGATCCACTTCGCCATCGTCGCCCCGGGATGCGCTCAGGGTGTCGTCGTCTTCGGCGACTCCAAGTTCATCTCCAAAGAGGTCAACCAGACGAAGGATGCCGACTCCGTGATGTACAGGATCTATCACGACGTCATCGTCGAGGCCAACTCCGGTGCATCCGGGATCTATGCCGTCACCGGCAAGACCTCCAGCTGAGGACCATGACCGAGCAGGACATCCTCCGTCGCGTGGAGCGCCTCAAGCTGAGGAGGACGCTCTCGGATAAGACCGAGAGCTTCCTCCAGATGCAGGTGGAGGATGCCACGTCCTTCTTCCTGGCCACCACCCATCGCATCGACGATCCCGGGCAGACGGCGGATTCGCTCATCTGTCGCATCGCCGTTGTGTGGTGCAACCAGGAGGGAGGAGAGGGGTCCAAGAAGACGAAGGACGGCGAGTTCGAGCGCGAATACTCGGAGCAGTACCTCCCGATCGACATCGAGAAGGAGCTCAAAGCGTGGAGACTGGTGGTGGGCATTGCAGCCAATAGCGAGTGACTACCGCACAGTCATCCAATGGAAGAGGGTCGAGCCGGAAGGCGACGGCAACGGGGACTGCGTCCCCGAGTTCGTCCGTCAGGACGACACGATCCAAGCGGGGTTCGTCCCCGCATCTTCCGCGAGGTCCATCTCCGACAGCGGGATCGACGTCAGCGAGGTCAGGTGGAAGGTCTTTGTCGGAGGACTTTCGCATCCGTTCGCGGTGGGGGACCGCCTCGGCCCCTCCTCCGCGACGGAGCCTGACATGGAGGTCGTGTCGGCCATCGACTTCCCCACCATCCAGAATCTGGAGGTGCGTCTCTTATGAGCAAGGGATGCACCATCCGCGTCGAGGGGATGGACAGGATCTCCGTCAAGCTGGATGCCTTGATGGACATCTCCACCACCATCGAGCAGGAGTGCGCCGACCTCATACAGGAACGCATGCGCATGACCGCCGTGGACAGGTTGACCGGACAGGATGCGGTCGACACGGGAGCCTTGCGCGACTCCATCGAGACCAAGGGGTCCGGATTCACCGAGCGCCAGGGGGCCGACAAGGTCTCCATCGGCATTAGGACGGACGTGCACTATGCCCTTCCCATCGAGTACGGTTCAGGGTCCAGAGGAGAGGCTGATGCGCCGGGCAAGAAGAGCCTGGCGGATTCGTGGGTCTACCCGACAGGCGACCCGAGCGAGCCGTTCAGGACGGCCAAGGCACAGCCTGCCCGCCCCTTCATGCGTCCCGCCCTCTACGACAATGGGCTGGCCTTTCGCCAGATAATCGCCGACAGGATCCAGGGGGAGATCGATGGCAATTGACATCACCGAGCAGGTCGTGGGCATCGTCTCGGACACCGTGGGCAAGGCTTACATCGCCTGGCCCCAGAAGGTCCCGAAGGCGCCTTTCGCCATCGTAGACATCATCTCCCGCACCGTGGAGCTCTCCGACAGCGAGGGCACGGAGATCCGCGTCCGTCTCGCCTACTCCGTCGGCGTCCTCGCCGACAAGCCATCCTCCGCACGCGAGCTCGCGCTCAAGGTCGCTGATGCGATGGCCGCTTACAACTTTCATACCACAGGCTTCACGGGAACGTATGGAGCCACCAATCACCTCTACCGCACGAACATCTCCTTCTCCGGAGCCGTGGACGTGCGCGGAAACACCTTCTCCTGATGGAGGATTCACAAATGACAGAAG
>CAVABN010000056.1:3435-9315 GCA_963586845.1 Bifidobacteriaceae bacterium | reverse complement strand
CCTGACGTTCAACCCCAACTGCTTCGCCTGCTCCTCTCCCATCATGAACAGGTTGAACTCCCTGGCCCAGAACATGGCCATTATGGAGATGCCCATAGCCGGGACGAACACGATCCAAGCGTTCTCCCAGGTGATGTTTGCGAAGGAACCGAACAACCACCACATCGCATTGGTGAGGTTGTCCTTGGCCATGGATAGGAATATCGTCTGGAAGGAAGAGAACGCGAATCCGACTATCACTCCGGCCAGAATGTAGTTAGTCGCCGAACCCCCGGACCCCTCAGCCACCAGCATCGTGATGGCGAAGGCCACCAACCCTCCGATGATCGCTGCTACGGGGATCAGGTAGAGGGATCCTCCGGGAATGAAAGGGATGGTGATGCCGGTGGCCACGACGGCCACTGCTAGGCATCCGGCCCCGGACGACACGCCGGTGATGTACGGATCCACCAGGGGATTGCGTATCAGGGCCTGATACATGCATCCGGCGATGGACAGGCCGGCACCCACCGCTATGGCCGCGATGGTCCTCGGCAACCTCGACTGGTAGATGTACAGTTCGACAGTGGTCATCTGCCATCTCTCCGGGTCGGAAGCGATCTGCTCCGGCGTCGCTCCAGCCTTCCCTATGGCGGAGAACAGCGCCGATACCGCTTCGCTGACGGGTATCACCCCTCCGGACGATATGGAGATGGAGATCAGGAACGCGATGAAGGACATCAAGGTCCCGAATATCGTGATGACCGCGAACCTCCTCTTCTTCCTCGATATCTCGCTCTCATCATCGTCGATCGGATCCATCCCTCTCCTCAATCCGCGGATCCCCCTAAGGATCGGCTTGTCTTCATCGGCCATCGGCCGCACCTCCCGTACATCAATAGAACCTCCAAAGGAATGCGAGGCAACCGATGACGGCCAGGATCAGGACGATCCATGACCAGTGCAGGAATCCGTTGCCCAGTGTTATCTCCCCGCCGTCCCCGTACTCGGGGCCGGCGATCTCCGAAATGCAGTAGACCGCTCCGTAGTCGTTGCCCACGTAGATCCTCCCGTCGATGACGGTGGCCGACACCATGGAATACGAATCGTCGGCGTACGGGGACAGCCTCAATCTCCAGATCTGGGAGCCGTCTTCCGCCGAGATGGCTGTGACCCCTCCCCCGTTCGGCCAGAACTTCCCGGCCGAGTAGTCGTTGCAGTAGATGATGCCGTCCGCCAGGGTCAGGGCGGCCTTGATCCACCCGTATTCCTGGGATCTCCACACCACCTTCCCGTCGGAATCGAACCTGTACACAGCGGTGACGATGTCGATCGAACTCCCGTCGGTCGCTTCCAGGGAACGGGAGCCGTTCCCGGAAGGCTGGACGTACGCGTAGAATCCGTCCTCGACGGCCACAGGACCGCCTATCAGGACGTCCAGCTTCCAATAGTAATCCGAACCGTCGGGACCCTCTCCCGTACGGGCGTCCACGCACACGGCGTAGCCGTCCTGCGGCGACAGCCCCCCGTCGGTGCAGTCTATGATGAGCTTCCCGTCCGAGAGGACGGTTATCCCCGCGGCGGAACCGGGCGTGCCCTTGTGGGGGACGTTGCTGTCTCCCAGATCGATCATCCTCTTGACCCAGACCGCTTCCCCGGTCGAGGCATCCAGGGCGTGTACGTATCCCTCGTAACTGCCGAGGAACAGCATCCTCGTGCCGTCGATGTCCGCGATGACCGGGGCATGGAAGTAGAAACAGCCCTTGGTGCCGACGTACCTCCCGTCGACAACGGAAGCATCCGGATCGTAATCCCACAGCTGCACGAATCCATCCTCGCGTGTGACGGAATACGCCATGATGTGGCCGTCGGCCGTCCCGAAGTACATCGCCCCGGAATCGTAGACCGGGGTGGTGGCACCGGTGTAGAACGTGCGGCCCTCCCAGACTATGTCCCCGTCGGCATCCATCGGATAGTCGGGCTCCAGCTTCAGGGTGTGCAGGACCTCGCCGGTGAAGCGGTCGAAACAGTAGACGTTCCAATTCGTGGCTGTGACGATGAGGAGATCGCCGATCACCAGCGGGGACGTGACCTCGTAGCCCTGCCCGTAGGTCATCATGAACTTCCAGACGACCTCCCCGGACAGGCGGTCCAGGCAATACACCCAAGGGTTCCTGTCGGAACCCGACCCTTCGTAGTCCCCTCCTGTCGTATGGTACAGATAATCGCCTGCGACGATGAGCGATGAGTCCACGTAACCCGTGGTGTACGTGCGGTACCACTCCATCGGAGCGACCGCATCCGATGTACCGTATGAATCGGACATCCCCGTCGAAGAGGAATCGCCACGATGCATGGTCCAGGACGTACGGAGCGAAGGCGTCTCCACCGGAACTATGGAATCGTCGGGGTAGAAACCCCATGCGAAGGCCCCTCCGGCATAGGAGGAAACATCGGATGCATTCCAACCGCTCCCATCCCACAGATAAAACCTCCACGAGCATACCTGCTGACCTACTTTCGTCTCCGATACTCCGGATATCGAGACCAGCCTGTTCCCATCGAAGACGGCCTCCAGACCGTTGTGATCGGCGGCCTCCGAAGTGGCGCTCACCGCATCCCCCGCGGAAACGTCGCACCAATACGTCAGTCCGTTACCTAAGTCGATCAGGACCGGAGTCCCTTCCGAATCCCCGTCGGAAACGGATACGGGAACCAGAGGGACCAGCATCAGCAGAGCCAGGAGAACGACGACCGCCCTCTTCACAGCACCGCCCCCGATTGATATCTCAGGTATTCGCGGTAATCGTCCCCGATGTACCTAGGAATGACATCCAGCGGATCGTAATCGGTGAACGCGTCCGGGTTCAGCATCTTACATATTAGCTCTGCGGCCTCAGCCAGCCTCGGCCCTGGGCGCTGAAGGATATCCCCCGCCTCCCCCGACAGGACGTAGACGTTGCCGTTCTCGTACGCGGGGGTGGCCTTCCACAGCGGGTCCAGGGAATCCAGGACCGACTGGTATTCGGATTCCGTTGTTACGGGAGTCGATGAAATTATAACGATGACCTGCGGCTGCTTGGCGTAGATCTGCTCCTTCGAGACCATGAACCATCCCGAGGATTGCGATTCGAAGACGTTCCTCCCGCCCGCGTTGGCGATGATGTCGGACATGAACGTGTTCGCTCCGGATGTCCACGGCGAGGGATCCGATGACAGAGCGGCCATGACGCGCTTGTTCGTATCCCCTGCGATGCCGGAGACGGCGTCCATCGTCGAACGGATGGAATGGATCACGCCGTTGGCGTTCTCGGTCAGACCGATTGCGGATGCGGCGATCCAGATGTTGCTGTACATCGCCGTCACGTCCGTTGCGTCGTACAGGATGACGCAGTCTATCCCGGCCTTGCGGAGCTTGTCCGCGACCGATGTGTGCTGTCCGACGCTCCCATCGCAGAAGACGATGTCCGGACCGAGCTTGACGATCCATTCGAAGTTCGGGTCCGTGTAGCCGCCCGTTATCGCGATGGTCCCGTCGTCGTGGCCGTCCACGATGGATTGCGGGTAATCGCTGTAAAGGTCGGTGCCGACTATCATGTCCTCCCCTCCGACGGAGCACAGGGTCTCCGTGACGGACGGCGCGAGGGTCACGATGCGCAGCTCCTTCCCGGTCTTGAGGGACTTCCCCTCGGAGGCGTAGCTGTAGTATCCGAATCCCGATGCGTCCACGCCGGGGATTATGGCGTCGGCGCCGGAGGTACGGGCCCAAGCGATGAGCCTGTGGTCCCCGGCGTCGATGCTCGACGGATCCGCCTCCACCCACACGTCGTCGGAGAGGACGTACATCCCCCACTTGACCCCGACGAGGTTGGACTGCCCGTCCACCGAATAGACGGAACCGTCGTCCAGACGGACGACCTCGTATCCCCGGAGGTTGCAGGCGTGGTCGAGGACGGCGTCGCCGTCCATCCCCTCGGCCAGGGGCATCTCCACCCACTCCACGTTCCAGTACCCGAAATCCAGGACCACCCCCTCGCGGGAATCGGCCGAGGACTCGGTTACCCCCACCAGGGGGAGAGCGGCCAGGATGAGAACGGCCAGTACGGCCGAACCCGCCAGCTTGAGCTTGACGGAACGCATCATGAGGATGCCCCCTCGGAAGGGGTTTCAGGTCCTCCTGCGCATGTGGACGAACGCGGCGACGCCGACGATGGCGACGATGATGACCGCGACGGCGATCCACATAGCCGACGACCCGGAGTCCGATCCAGATCCGTCGTCCGACTCCTCTGTCTTCTCGGTCGATACGAAGTAGACGGAGAAATGGGTGGTCTCGAACACGGCCATGCCGGATTCGTAGGTACATGCGAACTCCTCGGTATTGCCCTTGTAATCGACGCAGTACACCCTCAGATTATTCGCATTCTCCCCGTCCTTCAATGTGTACGGGATGGACACGGTGGCCTTCCCGCCCAGGTCGGACACGTCGGAACCGTTCACCAGGTACTCGAATGCCTGACGGTCCCCGATCACGGCTTTCTGCACATCCCTCAGATCGGATGTGGCCATGATCCTCACGGACAGCGTGATCGAACCTTCCGAGGAGGACTTGGCCAGGATCTCGGAGGACAGCACGACGGTCCCGAGACCGTCGGTCTTCAGGGTGTAGGAGACGCCGTTCTCCGCCAGAGCCTTCGCACGGTTCGCGTCCACTTCGGAGGACGCTGAATCGTCTTCAGCCTCCGCCGTATCCTCGGACACATGGGACACGTCGTCCATGCTGTACACCCTGACCTCGCAGGAGCCCGTGACGCCTCCGTCGACGACCTCGACGGTTATCCTCGTCGATCCGGGGGACACCGCGGTGACGTTACCCTTGGAATCAACCTTGGCGATCGATTCGTCCTCGGAATACCACTTCACATCCTTCTTCTTGGCAGAGGGATCGACGTTCTCGGTGAGCTTGGAAATCGTTCCCTTCTCCAGTACCTGGTCCCCCTCTCCGATTGTGACATAGGCCGCCTGACCGGGAGCGGGGACCACCTTGACCTCGATGGTGTCGGTCTTCCCGCCGTCGTTCGTCCTGACCTCGACCTTTGTGACACCGAACTTCTTCCCCGTGATCTCGCCATTCTGGTCGATCGTAGCGATGGACGTGTCCGAGACGGACCAAACGACCTTCCTGTCCTCCGCCGTGGCGGGCAGGATCTTCGCGACCAGCTTGACCGACTGGTCCTTCTGGACCTCGCAGTCCCCGCCTTCTATCTCCACGGACCATACGGACTTGGACGATGGAGTGACCACGACCGTCACCGTATCGGTGTATCCTCCGTCCTGGGTGGTGACCGTTATCTCGGCCTCCCCTGCGGATACGGCGGTGACCTTCCCGTTCTGGTCCACCGTGGCGATCTTCTCATCGGATGAGCTCCAGGAGACGGTCTTGTCCTTCGCGCCGGACGGTTCGATGGTCGCCTTCAGGGTCGCGGTCTTGCCCACCTCGAGGGAATCCGGCATCCCGGTAATCTTCACGGACCACACCTTATCGGTCTCCCCGGTGACGGTAACCTGGACCGAATCGGAGTATCCCCCGTCCACGGATGTGACCGTGACCGTCACGCTCCCAGCCTTCGATGCCTTGAAGACGCCGTCGCTCCCGATGGAAGCGACGGACTTGTCGGAAACGGACCACTTCACGCCCTTCTCGGTCGCATCGGACGGGTAAACGGTCGCCTTGAACTGATATGTGGTACCCGAAGGGATGGATGTCTTGGAATCGGTGATGCCGATCCCGATTACCCTGGTATTGACGATCTGTTCGAACTGCGCGGTGACCGTGATATCCGCAATGACCTGGCTGTAGTTGCCCTCCCATCCCTTGAAAACGTAGGAGAACTCCGAGGT
>CAVABN010000056.1:0-2552 GCA_963586845.1 Bifidobacteriaceae bacterium | reverse complement strand
CCGTCCTCGATGTACACGTTGACGGTGTAGCCCGATGCGGCGTCCGAATCGTCCGTTGCTATGACGATCGCCGAAGCGGCCAATGCCAGGACGAGGACGGCCGCGAACAGAGCAGTCCTTCTCATCATTCGATTCCTCCCTCCCGCCTCTCGGCGGATATATCGGAAGAACCCCAGAGTATCGTTAAAAGAGGAATCGGGTTGGATGGATGGGTCCCTGCGGATTGTACCCTTCTGACTACCCGCAGGTAAGATGTTTATCGGGATGCCGACGGCATCCCAGGGGTCGCTGTGTTCAGAACCTGCCCTTTCCGCGCATGATGAACATGACGGTCGTGGCGGCGAAGGCGCCGGTCAGGGCCGCGAGCACTATGCACAGCGCGGTCATGGTCGAGTCTCCTCCGGAGGTCACGGTCGTCGTCTTCCCGTCGTCAGAGTCGGTCGCCACATCGCCGTACACGACGGCGAAGGTGGAGAAGTGGGTGGTTGTGAACGAGACCATGCCGTCCGCGTAGGATGCGCGGAAGACCTCGCTGCTCAGGTTCCCGTCGGAATCGACGTAGCGCACGCCGACCTTCTTCGGATCCTGTCCGTCGGACAGGGCGAAGGGCAGGGACAGCGTGACGCTTCCGTTCAGGTCGTGGACGCTCTTGCCTCCGACGACGAGGTCCACCTCGAAAATGGACTTCTGACCCATCTCGGAGATGGTCTCGGGAACGGTCGCGGTGTCGTCTGCCTTCTTCACGCTGATCGTCGCCTTCCCGCCCATGCTCTCCATGGTGGAGAACACGTCGGTGCCGATCTCCATGCGTCCCATCTCCGAGCTGATGCTCAGGGATGCTCCGTCCGATGCGGACAGGCTGGAGATGCTGGCGACATCCAGGGTGGTGGTCATGGCGTCGACGTCCTTGCCCTCGTCGGCCCTGATCTCGATCTTCTTGTCGAGGTCCTCGATGCCGGTGACGGCCTTGGCGCACTCGATCTGCCTGAGGGCCTCCTTCAGCTGGACGGAGTTCACGGTGATGGACCTCGTCCCGTTGCTGGCGCTGCCCTTGGTGCCCATGTCGACCTCGACCTTCGGATCCCCGGCGTTCCCGTCCCCGTCCTCGGCTATCGTGACCGTGGTGACGGTCTTGATCGACGAATCGTCGGACTTGAACTCGTAGACTGTCTCGGTGCCCTGGACGTTGCCCGCGGAGTCCTTGACGACCTCCGTGGTCTTCGTGGTGCTAGATCCCTTGCCGGTATCGATCTCCTCGACCGTCGTGGTCGTGGAGGTGCCATCGTCGTTGGTCTTCGTGTCCTCGGACACCTTCTTGGCCTCCTTGGATACGATCGTGATCTCGCAGGTCGCGGACACCTCGGTGCCCTTGACCGTAACGATCAGGGACACCGTACCCGCCGTCTTCGCTGTTACGACTGCGGACCCGTCGCTGCTCTTCTGAATGGACACCGACCCGGTGCCCTCCCCGACGGACCAGACGTATTCGACACCCGAGACCTCTGGACTGACGGTCGCCTTGACGGTGGCCTTGGCGCCGACGTCCAGGGACAGCGAGGAGCTGTCGATGGAGACGGATTGGACCTTGGAGACCGAATCCGTGACGGTGACCACGCAGGTGGCCGTTATGTTGTTGTTGGCGTTGGAGGTGGCGGTGATGATCGCCGTTCCTGCGGACACAGCGGTCACGACTCCAGAGGAGACGGTGGCCACGGCGGGGTTGCTGGAGGTCCAGGTCACGGTCTTGTCTTTGGCGTTGCTGGGGGAGATCGTGGGAGTCAGAGTCGATGTCTTGCCGACCTCGAGCTTGATTGAGGAGGACATGTCGATCGACTTCACGCTGTAGTCCACCACGGTGACAGTGCATTCCTTGTAAAGGTCCGAACCGCCGTTGGCGGTGGCCCTGATGACGGACGTCCCGACGGACTTGGCGGTGATGTTCCCATCCTGGTCGACATAGACGCAGGATCCCTCCTCGACGCTCCAGGTCACCGTCGTGTCGGTCGCGGTGTCGGGGCCGACTTTGACACTCAGCTTGGCGCTCTTGTCCAGTTCGATGGTCATGGAGTCCTGCGTTATGGACATGGTAGTGGCCGGAACGGATCCGACGACGACCTCGCACCTCGCACTGATGCCCGATCCATCGTTGGCCGTGGCCACTATGACGGACGTCCCGACGGACTTGGCGGTGACGGTGACGGTGCCTCCGCTGTTGCTGACGATGCTGACCGATGATCCCTCGGCGACGCTCCAGGTCACTGTCGTGTCGGTCGCGTCGGTCGGGGTGACTTTCGCGGTAAGAGTCTCCGCGTTGCCGATGACGATTGACATCTTCCCGTTCTCGACACCGACGAACTCGATCTTCTCGACCGGCTTGTCGGAGACTTTCACGTTCATTTTGACGATGACTTCTGCAGAACCCGCATTGTCCGTGACGGTGGCTGTTATGACCGCCTTCCCACTGGAGATGGCGGTCACCTTCCCATAAGAGTCCACAGAAACGACCTTCTCGTCGCTGGAAGTCCAGACGATGTTCTTTACGGCTCCGGATG
>CAVABN010000055.1:0-9425 GCA_963586845.1 Bifidobacteriaceae bacterium | reverse complement strand
GAGACCGAGGCTCCCCATGGTGCCGGTGACCGTTATCCCCAGTCCGAGGGCCAGGGTGGCCCCGAAGGAGGCACCGGACGATATGCCGGTGGTGTACGGGTCCGCGAGGGGGTTCTTCATCATGCTCTGCATGGCCGCTCCGGCCACTCCGAGGCAGCATCCGACGATGAGCCCGCCCATTATCCTCGGCAGACGGATGTCGAACACGGCCCAGTCGATGAGCTCGTCGCATTTGGACGGGTCCACGAAGTGGTACCATATGTCGCGGTAGACGTCGAACGCCGATATGCCGGACGATCCGATGGTCGCCGCATATCCGGTGACCGCCACGACACCTATGATGCACACGATGATGAACAGGATCTTCCTGAACGTGTAGATCCTGTACCGCTCCGCCATCTCGTCGCCGTCGGGGACCTCGGAGTGCATCCGATCCCCCCTTGGCGAAGACCTCTATGAAGCGGGTGATGATCCTTCCGTCCCCGGAGTCGGCGGTGCTCAGATTGAAAGAGACATCCGAGATCCCGAGCCTCCCCAGGACGTTGAGGTCCCACGCGGGGCGCTCCACTCTGCTGAGCGGGAGGTCCCTGGCCAGGTCGGATATGATGTTGAAATCGACCCCGTCCTGGTTGTACTTCGAGTGGTAGTCCGGGCGGGATGCATCCCTGGGGACCTGTTTCCGCCGGGCGTATCTCTCGTCGAACATGTGGAGGTAGTAGTTGCCGTCGATGATCATGGCCTTCCCGCCGGGTCTGAGGACCCTGACGATCTCGCCGTACGCCTTCTCGGGCTCCGCGAGGTTCCACAGCACGTCGCGCGATACGACGAGGTCGAACGACCCGTCGTCGAAACCCATGTCCTGGGCGTCCATCCTGATGAACTCGGCCTTCAGGCCGCGCTCCTCCGCGTTGGCGGCGGCTTTCCTGACCATCTCCTCGGAGTAGTCGATGCCGACGACTTCCATCCCGTGGGCGCTCATGACGAGCGACAGGATCCCGGGGCCGCAACCCATGTCCAGGACCCTGGACCCCTTCGGGACACCGGTCATCCTCTCGACCGTAGCGTACATCTCGTCCCCGCGGTCCGACATCTCGTGCATGACGGCGTCGGAGAACCCGGAGCTCCTCAGGTCCCAGTAATTCCTGATATCCTCAGTGATCTGCATGTAATCACGATGTAAAGGGGCCCGGAGGCCCCGTTTCGATCACTTGCTGAGGTACTTGTTGAGGTCGGCGAGGTCGAAGTACTCGAGTTCGTCGAAGTCCTCGAAGGAGTAGTCGCTGTGGTACGTGTCGATGTAGTCCTTGAACATCGCATCGACGTCGAAGTTGAACTTGTCGCCCCAGATGTGGTTGGCCACATATGCGGTCGCGATGTAGGCGGCGGGCCCCATGTAGATCCCCTGCTGGAGGAACAGGACGTTGCCGTTGTTGTATGCGGTCGTCTTGTTGATCGCGTTGACGTACTTGTTCTCGGTGTTGACCAGGGCGTCGACGATCTTCTGGTGGGTCTCGGTCTCCGTCGTGTATGTCTCGAGGAATCCGTAGTACTGATCAAGGATGATCCAGTCGGGCTTGATGGTCAGTGCCAGGGCCTCCTGGTCGATGCTTCCCTTGGAGTAGCCCTCGTCGATAACGGTGCGTCCGCCGGCGGCGGTGACGAGCTCATGGATACCGTTGTGCATCGAGGAGATGCTGGTACCGTTGTAGGAGGCGAACACCAGAGGCCTGTCCTTCAGCGCGACGTCCTTGAGGGCCTCGGTGATGGTGTTGTAGACCAAGTCGGCCTTCTCGGCGTACTCGTATGCCTGGTCCTCGTGTCCGATGAGGTATCCGAGGGTGATCACAGCGGAGACGGCGCCGTTATCCTCCCAGAACGGGAGCCTGACGACATCCATTCCGAGGGGTGCGACGGTCTCTTCCATGTTCTCGTCGAACCATGCGCGGGTTCCGGAGAGGAAGTAGCTGGGCGCATCGTCCTTGAAGACCTCGTAGTCGGGGGTGAACCTGCTTCCGTAGCACTTGACGTCCTCTCCGAGGAACATCTGGTACCACTTGGCGTAGGAACCGTCCTGTCCGACCTGGTTGCACACGTAGGTGACGGTGTCGGCGGCTCCGCAGATGAGGAGCGCCTCGTAGTTGGATTTGTAACCCACCGCAGCGGTGGTGAGGGGGTACGTGCATGAGCTCACGACGCCGTCGACGTCGTAGAACTTGACCTGCATGTTCTGTTTGCGGTCGACCATGTTCTGGATGATGTCCACATCGGCCTGGTCGATCTTACCGTCCGCGTTGGCGTCGGCGAAGGACCTCTGGACGACCTTCCCTCCGTAGGAGAGGTAGCAGTCGAAGTATGTGGCCTCCTGCTCTCCGGCGATGATCGCCTTGACGGTGTCCACATCCCTCTGGTCGATGTAGTCGTCCCCGTTCGCATTCCCGAAGATCGTGAGACGGCTCTCCGTGTTCGTGCTGGTGCCGTACGATTTCTTCTCGTCCCCGTTGTTGAGGACCAGGAATGCGGCGACACCCGCGATCAGTACGATGGCAACGACTGCCACCGCCATCATTTTCTTATCCATTCTATCACCAATTGGATGATACATCCAATATTTCGCCGATTTCGCGTCATCATATTTAAGCGATGATGCTCGAATATATTTCGTTCAAAATTTTCTTCAGATGTTTGGATGGGATTGACGGTCATTGGCGACGATATGAAACGTTATCTATGGACACTGGATGCATCATCCGATGGGTTCCGAATCGGAGGGGAGGAGCGGATACGGCGGCATCGCCAAGGAGGATCTCCACAGCGAGTCCATGCGTTATTGGGACGAGCGGTCGAGAGGATACAGTCTGGCTACGCGCATGGGTCTGAACAAGAAGGACGACGAGATCCGCAGACTGTTCCGCGAGAACCTCCCAGACAACAGGAGGCTCAGGGTGCTCGACGTCGGCACCGGCGCCGGATATGCGGCGATCCTCCTCGCGCAGATGGGGCACGATGTGGTCGCGGTCGACGATTCGGAGGAGATGCTGGAGAGGGCCAGGAGCAACGCCAGGAGGTTCCATGTGGACATCGTGTTCATCAAGGCCGATGTGCAGCATCTAGACCTGGACGAGTTCTCGTTCGACGTCATAGTCGCCAAGGACACCGTGTGGTCCCTGACCGATCCCGTGGCCGCTTACATGGATTGGATCCATTTCCTCAGACCAGGGGGATATCTGCTGGTCATCGACGGGAACTACTATCTCGACATCTACGATGAGGACTACGCGAAGAGGCGCAGATACCTCGATATGAAGAACGGCATCGACAACAACCTCCACGCTAAAACGAACATAGACGGCGTGGACCTGAACAGGATAAGGGAGATCGCGAAGATGCTCCCTCTGAGCAGGGAGCGCAGGCCGTCGTGGGATGTCGCGGTCATGCTGGGGATGGGGCTGGTGGATATCAGGGTCACCTCGTTGGATTCCAATTCCTATTCGGTGCTGACCAAGGACGGCATGATGAAGCTCCCCGCGAGGTTCACGATCCTGGCCAGGACGCCGTACGAGAAGGACAAGAAGGACAGGGGATACGTCACCGACGAGATGGTGGACCAGCTGTCGGAGGAGATCATATCGTCGGAGGTGCCGACGGTCCCCATGTTCAAGGCCCTGGCGGACCCGAAGAGGGTGAGGATGGTGATGGCGCTGTCCAAGGGGAGCATGAGCGTGGGGCAGCTGTCCCGCGTGCTGGAGGAGTCTCCATCTCTGGTGTCCCACGACCTGAAGCTCCTGAAGGACGGGAATCTGGTGAAGTCGTCCAGGGAGGGAAAGGAGGTCCACTACAGGCTCACCGACAGGGTGGCCGTGAACGAGATCCTGCGGATATGCGAGGCGTTGATGTCGGTGAGGCGACGGTCGGACCGCCCATGCGCCACAATTATTACCGCCCATCCCATCGACCCATACCGTGCAGATACGCGTCCAGAGCTCCCAGACGGTCAACGGAAGGCCGGTCACCAACCGTCAGCTCGAGGCATTGCTGGCGGTCCAGGACACCGGAAGTCAGACCGCCGCGGCCAGGAAGCTCGGCATCTCCGTCCCGGTCGTGCACAAGTACATCTCGGGCATCGAGGAGGCGGCCGGCGCACCTGTCCTAAAAACGACCCCTTCCGGCTCCAAGCTGACCGAGGAGGGGGAGAGGATAGCGGAGATCGCCCGCTCCATGGACATGCGCTGCAGGAGGGACAGGGGATTCACCGTCTGCTGCAGCCCGGTGACCGAGGACCTGATGATGTCCGTGATATCATCGCTCAGGATCCCCGACGCGAACATCGTGGTGTCCGGGGACGAGTACAACATCAGGATGCTCAGGGAGGACCGCGCCGATCTCGCCATCATCGACGATCCCCTCTACCTGTTCGACGCCGATGAGTTCGAGATGGACGAGATCGGGTACATGGGGATGGTCCTGGTGGATAACGGGCCGTCCTTCATCCGCTACAAGTACGGGGCGCAGAGGGTCGCCTTCATGTTCCTCGACTCGGAGGACCGTCAGTACACCATCGACGCCGAGACGTTCTCATTGCCGGAACTCCTGGGCTCCAAGAAGAGCTTCTTCGTCGAGGAGTACCTGCTGACTAGGAGGAACCTCCGTCTCAAGAGCGCAGTCGATCCGAACATGCTCCGGCATGCGATAACCGCCCTCTACAGGGAGGAGAGCAGGAACGTCTCGAAGGTCATATCCGCGCTGAAATCCAGGAACCTCTGAGATTAAGGTTTACCAAAAAGGCTAATACCCCCTCCCCTTCCTCTATATCTATTAAATATCAGCAAAGTCTGGCAAGGGCCGGATACTATGGTAACACCCAACCCCGATTTCTACGAGGAGCTGACGGCCGCCGGCGCCGGCGACGTCAAGCTGTGCTTCCAGTGCGGCACCTGCACCGCGGGCTGCCCCTCCGGCAGGAGGACGTCCTACAGGACCAGGAAGCTCATGAGGATGGCCCAGCTCGGCCTCAGGGAGGAGATCCTCTCCAGCGACGAGCTCTGGGAGTGCAGCACCTGCTACACCTGCGTCGAGAGATGCCCCCGCCAGGTCCCCATTGTGGACATCGTCATCTCCCTCAGGAACCTCGCGGTCGCCGACGGGCACATGTTCGCCAACCACAAGAACACCGCGAAGAACCTCGCCAAGTACGGTCACACCGTGCCTGTGAAGGACGACATCACCAAGCTCAGGGAGTCCCTCGGACTGCCCGGCGTCCCGCCCACCGTTCTCGCCAACGACAAGGCCAAGGCCGACCTCGACAAGATCCTGACCCTCACCGGGTTCGACAGCATTACAAAGGAGTGATGAAGAATGGCAAAGTACGCGTTTTTCCTCGGATGCATCGCGCCCCTGAGGTACCCCGGAATCGAGAAGTCCACCAGGGAGGTCTGCAAGGCCCTGGACATCGAGCTCGAGGACCTGACCGACGCCAGCTGCTGCCCCGCACCGGGAGTCATCAGGGCGTTCAACAAGAAGACCTGGCTCGCCGCCGCCGCGAGGAACCTCGCTCTGGCCGAGCAGAAGGGTCTGCCCATCATGACCGTGTGCAACGGATGCTACGGCACCCTGTTCGACGCGGCCCACGAGCTCAACGGGAACGAGGAGGCCCTCAAGGAGGTCAACGAGGTCCTGAAGGAGATCGGAATGGAGTACAAGGGAACCACCGAGGTCCACCACTTCGCCGAGGTCCTGTACAACGAGATCGGCGTCGAGAAGATTAAGGAGAAGATCACCAAGCCCCTGGACTACCAGGTCGCCGTCTTCTACGGATGCCACTTCCTCAAGCCCAGCGCGATCAAGAAGGTCGACGACCCCGAGAACCCCCACATCCTGGACGACCTCGTCGAGGCCTCCGGTGCCAAGAGCATGCCCAGGAAGCAGAAGATGCTGTGCTGCGGAGCCGGCGGTGGTCTGAAGGCCGCCTTCGGCGATGTCGCCCTGAAGTTCACCCAGACCAACCTGGAGAACATGCAGGCCTCCGGAGCCAAGTACATCATCGACGTGTGCCCCTTCTGCCACCTGCAGTTCGACGGCAGCCAGAAGGAGCTCGGGTTCAACCTGCCCGTCCTGCACCTCTCCCAGCTCTACGGCCTCGCCATGGGCATGAGCGAGGAGGACCTCGGGCTGTCCGCGCACATCACGCCGGTCGTGCTCTGATAAAACTCAAACGAAGGGGGCGATCCCCCCTTCCATTCCCATTTCTAGATCCCTTCCGAACCGCATCCCATGTCCGTCCGGGATGCAGTCGACCATCGTTTCCCGGCCCTCCGTTTCCGGCGATTCATTCTAAGTTTTGATGGGTGAATTTCAAATATATGCGGTACCAATCCAAAAAGGATAATGTAATCCTGAAAAGGATAACGAATTAATGTCTGGCTATGTGTGTTTTTCTCGAAAATCCGGAAAAGCCGTTCCCGCATAGCCTTTTATATGACCGATGAATCCTTCGCGACAGTTTCAAAGGAGCTACTAAAATGGCAGGAGCATCTGTTGCAGCTAAGAAGGCCAAGGCGGCCGGAGGAGGACGCAAGGTCAGGGACAAGTGGAAGGCGAAGGAGTGGTACAAGATCCACGCCCCCCGCATGTTCAACGAGGCGGAGATCGGAGAGACCCCCTCTGCGGACCCCGAGTACGTCATCGGACGTACCGTCGAGGTCACCGTCCAGGACCTCACCGGAGACTTCTCCAAGATGCACATCAAGCTCAGGTTCAAGGTCGCGTCCGTCGACGGACACGACGCCAAGACCGAGTTCATCGGCCACGACCTGACCAGCGACTACGTCAGGAGGCTGACCCGCAGGAAGAAGACCAAGACCGACCACGTCGTCGACGTCATGACCAAGGACGGCTTCTCCTACAGGATCAAGACCATGGCCATCGCCGACAAGCGCATCCAGTCCTCCCAGGAGGACGCCATGAGGAGGGTCATCGGAGAGACCCTCGTCGCCATGGGCCAGGAGCAGACCCTGTCCCAGATGGTCAAGGCCATCGTGTCCGGCGACCTCGCCAAGGACCTCGCCAGGGCCTGCCGCGTCGTCATCCCCATCAAGAGGATCGAGATCCGCAAGTCCGAGGTCAGGGCTGCCGGAGACTCCGAGCCCGAGTCGATCATGCCGGAGACGGAGGTCGAGCCCGAGGCCGAGGAGACCGGGGAGGCCCCCGCAGAGGAGCCCGAGGCTGTCGAAGAGGCCGCCGAGGAGCCCGCTGAGGAGTGATCCCGTCGGCCCCCTCGAGGGGCCGGCAACAAACCCCTTACTTTTTCCCAATTTTCATCCAGCCAGTCGTTCCGGACCGGACCTCGCAACAAGACTTATAAACAATGACCCAATCGGGAGGTCCAAGGCCGGGGTGGCTCAGCCTGGTGGAGCGTCGGACTCATAGGGTTCTGGTCTAACAGACCTCTTCCAGGGAAATCCGAAGGTCAAGGGTTCGAACCCCTTTCCCGGCACCATCTATTCCTACACTCAGTTGATGTCGATCATCCTCTTCACGGGGACGTACGCCTTCTCCAGGGTCTCCTCGTCGAGGACGACCTCGTTGGACATGTTCTCCATGACGGTGAGCACCGACATCAGATCGATCATCTTCATCGCGGTGCACACGACGTTCTCCGCGAAGTGGAACCTCTTGCCGGGGCATTCCTTCTCGAGTCTGTGCTTCATGCCCACCTCGGTGAGGATGATGATGTCTTCGGAATCGCACTCGCGGGACATGCCGATCATCTTTTCGGTGGATCCGATGGCATCCGCCAGAGCGAGCACCTCGGTCCTGCATTCGGGATGCGCTATGATCGGGGCGTCGGGATACGCCTCCTTCAGGGCCTGCACCTGGCGCACGGTGATGAACTGGTGCATGGGACAGAATCCGTCCCAGAGGATGACGTTCTTCCGAGGACATCTGCCCGCGACGTACCTCCCGAGGTTCATGTCCGGGATGAAGATCACGTCTTCGCCGTCCAGCGACGATACCACGTCGACGGCGTTCGACGATGTGCAGCACACATCCAGACGGGTCTTGCAGGCGGCGGTGCTGTTGACATAACCGACCACCTTCGCGCCGGGGTGCTTCGATCTCATCCCGTCGATCTGCTCGGGGGTGCACATCTGGGCCATGACGCAGAAGGATTCCGGCTCGGCCATGAGGACCTTCTTCCCCGGATTGAGGATCTTGGCGGTCTCGGCCATGAACGTGACGCCGCAGAACACGATGACGTCGGCATCGGTCTTGCTCGCCTTGATCGCCAGTCCGAGCGAGTCCCCGACGAAATCGGCGACGTCCTGCACCTCGGGACGGCAGTAGTTGTGCGCTAGCACGACGGCGTTCAGTTTCTTCTTCAGTTCCGAGATGCGGTCCGCGACCTTCCGAGCATCCATGCGCGTGCATCCTGCGGGTCGGATTTAAACCGTGTCCCGGCGGGCGTCAGGACCAATTCCTACCGAATCGGTAGGATTAAGAGGACGTCGGTCATCCCCGCCTTCATGGACGCCAAGGAGCTGGAGGAGACCGTGATCTCGACGATACAGGAGACGCAGGTGAAGCTCGGCTCCCTCTCCGGTACGGAGTCGCTCTATCTCCCTCTGAGCAGCGTCGATCCCGACGAGGACGTCGGGAGGATACGGGCGACGCTCGATTCCTTCCGCAGGGAATGCCGTCCCCGTCTGGGGGATGTGTCGTGCGAGATCCTGGAAGGACGCGTCAGGATAACCGTCCCCGAATCCGGCGGACGCTACGTCTCGTCCCTCCCGGTGAGCCCTGTTCTGAAGCTCATGGTGGATTCCGTCGTGTCGCACAGGAGTCTGGATCAGCTCAAGGAGGCGCTTCTGGAGCAATTCCCCTCATGCACCTGGCGCGATGTGGACGGAGACGGCTTCGAGCACATCGCCTACTTCGACGAATCCGTGGATCCGTACGTCTACTGCATCGGCACCGAGTGCTGCATGGTCACTTACCACCGTTTCTCCCGCAAGGACTACCTGGCCTTCGGCTTCGGACCCCTGCGAAGGCCCCCTTGGACCGTTTATATAGGACGTCCTTCAATCATCGGCGCATGAGGCTCATCATCTACACCGGCAAGGGCGGGGTCGGAAAGACCTCCACGTCCGCCGCCACCGCTTACAGGCTCTCCGAGCTGGGTTACAGGACCATTCTGATGAGCACGGATTCAGCCCACTCCCTCGGGGACTCCCTCGAGATGAAGCTGGGCACATCCATCACACCGGTCAAGAAGAACCTCGATGCGCTCGAGATCGACATCATCCACGAGATGCGCACCAAGTGGGGCGATATCCAGAACTACATCTCCGCGTTCATGCTCTCCCAGGGGATGGGCGAGATCTCCGCCGAGGAGATGGCCATCATGCCCGGCATGGAGATGATCGCCGCCC
>CAVABN010000054.1:0-9459 GCA_963586845.1 Bifidobacteriaceae bacterium | reverse complement strand
TAAACTAATCGCAATGGGTTCCGTTTGTGCAAAGTTCTATCTAAGACCTAGAACATTAGAGTTACCGCAGAAATACGCCAATCCCGTTCGTTTCGGCGCAATATCACTAGAACGATAGGTGCATCGGTACCCGTCGAGCTTCTTCTGCCCGCCGTCGCCCAATGTCATCCCTCTGCTGAGGCGTTCGCTCAGCCTCTCGAGGTTCTCCCTCATGCTCTGCTCCTTGCGGATGCTGGACCTCTCGAACGCCTCGTCTACGGTGTCCTTGGCGATGAGCATGTAGACGTCGCCGTCGCTCTTCCTCCCGGTCCTTCCGCGGCGCTGGATGGTCCTGATCTCGGACGGCACCGGTTCGTAGAATATCACCGCGTCCGTGTTGGATACATCCAATCCCTCCTCGCCGACAGAGGTGGACACCAGGACGTTGGACTCCCCGCTCCTGAACCCATCGAGAAGAGAGACCTGCTCCTTCTGCTTCAGACCTCCCTTGGACTGTCCGATGAGCATGCTGACCCTGGCCTCGGGGATCCCGGACAGCTTCTCCACCAGCATCTCGCACGTGTCCCTGAACTGCGCGAAGACCAGGACCTTGGATTCCGGATCGGCCTGCAGCTTCTGGCTGACCAGCGACATGACCCTGGAGACCTTCGGGTGCTCCACGTCGGTCCTCTCGAGGATCATCTTGACCGCGGCGTACTCGTCCCTGCGGACGATGGCCTGGGCCGCCCTCCCTCCCTTCTCCTGGGCGGCCTCCGCCTCGAGCCTGTCGAGGTACCTCCTCAGGACGGTGGTCCCCTCGGATTCGACCTTGTTGATCGCCTCCAGGAGCTGGATGCAGGTCTTGTTGACGCTCAGCCCGCGGAACACTATGCTGCTCTTCCCGCCGTCGGACAGCCTCCTCTGCAGGGAATCGCCTATGCTCAGCAGGTACCCCTTGGACGGCATGATCCTCTTGGAGGCCAGGCCGAGGCTGCACAGCTCGGAGTAGTAGTGGTCCAGCATCACCTTCAGCAGGGCGGAGATGTCCCTTATGTCAGAAGGGAGCGCGACCTCGATCCTGTTGATGTACGTGTCATGGACGAACGGGGACACGTCAGGGTCGTTCTCGGTGCGCATGTCGATGCGCTTGAGGTTCAGGTTCAGGCAGACCTCCTCGATCCTGTCGATGCTGCTCCCCGGGGATGCGGTCATCCCGACGCTCCTGGCGCCCTTCCTGACGTACTTCGCCACGTTGGCGTACGCGTAGTCCCCGCGTCCGCGGTGGGCCTCGTCGTATATTATAAGGGAGAACGCGGACAGGTCGTACCTCCCCGCCTCCAGGTCGTTGGAGATGGTCTGCGGAGTGGAGATGACCACGTCGTTCGATTCGATAATCCCGGCGCGCTTGGTGTCCTTCATCAGTCCGTTGAGCATCGAGACGCTCGCATCGGTCAGGAGCCTCTCGAACTCCGAGAAGTGCTGCTCCACCAGCGGTTTGGTGGGCGCCATCAGGAGCACCTTCCCTGCATCCAGGAATTCGGCGGCGATCCTCACGGCGATGATCGTCTTCCCGAGGCCGGTCGGGAGGATGAGGAGCGTGTTCGCTCTGACGCACTGCTCCACCATGCGGGTCTGGTATCCCCTCTCCTCGACCGCCTCGAACGCGATCCTCGGGTGATTGACGAACGCCATCGCTCCCGCTCATGGCGTTCATCCTTTTAATCACCCGACCAGGAACAGGATCGCGCCGGTGACCAGGCCGACAAGGACGGCGTTGAGGATCCCGGGATGCGCGAAGCTCCTGAGGCGGCATCCCTTGTCCGAGTACTCCGCATCCATATCCTCCGTCCCGGGGAGACGGATGGACTTCGCGCGGGGGAATATGAAGCATCCGAACGCGATGTCGTTCCAGACGCGGACCGCCAGGAACACCACCAGACCGAATACGAACCCCTCCGGGAACCCCCGGGCGCCGGAGGCGAAGGCGAACGCCGCGGTGATGGCGGAGATGACGAGGATGGCGACGGATTTGCCTACGGTCCTTTTGATCCTCGATTCCTCGGCGGGACGCTCGTGGGTCTGATAGTACCTCTCGCGGATGGCACGGGGGTACAGGCGGGCGTTCCCCTCCGGATCCAGCTTGTATCCGGGGAAGTACAGAAGCAGAAGGATGGCCATTAAAACGACTATCTCGACGACAGCGATGCTCCACTGAATCATGCATGGTGGATCGCGGAGTACGATTTAATGTTTTCCAACTGTTGTCAGATGTAGTACTCGGGTGCATCGACGCGGTCCAGCAGTCCCTCCCTGCGGGCCAGGTCCACCAGGTCCATGATGGTGGTGCCGTCGAGGATCCCGTCTATCGCGGAGTTGACCTTGCTCCAGAGTCCCATCTCCACGCATTGGGAGATCCAGGGGCACTCGGCCTCCCCGTCGGAGGCGTCCTTGTCGTCCGTCCCCTCCATGAGGCGCACGATCTCGCCCGCGGTGATGTCCTCGGCCTTGACGCCGAGGCGGTACCCACCCTGGGGTCCCCTCTCGCCCTTGACGTAGCCGGCCTTGCTGAGGACGGTGACGATCTGCTCCATGTACTTCACGGAGATGTTCTGGCGCTTGGCCATGTCCTTGATCTTGACGTTCCCGTCCGCCTCGTAGACTGTCATGTCGACCATCATCTGGATGGCGAAGCGGGTCCTAGTGGAGATGTGCACGCCAGCGCATCGGCGGTTATGATTAAATAATTTCCCTGGGGGAAATGTGGAAATGAATCCTGGCAATGTCCTCCGGAGACCGTTCCCGGAACAATCCGATATATAACAAGACCTGAATCCGCAGGAAAAGGTCGATCCAATGACTGACTGCATCGGCATAATATGGCACGGACGCGGGGGCCAGGGAGCGTTCACGGCTTCGAGGATCCTCGGGGCCGCATACGCGCTCGGAGCGGAACGCGGGAGCGCTCTGGCATTCCCTTCCTTCGGTCCGGAGAGGCGCGGGGCGCCCGTCAGGGCGTTCACCAAGCTGTCCCCCACCAAGGTGGAGGACAGGAGCGAACTGTCCGCGGCCGATTACACGGTGTATCTCGACAGGGGTCTGATGGCCTCCGTCCCGACGGACGGTACGGTGCTCGTCAATTCGTCCGAGGGCATCGATGCGCCCAACGTCGTGACCGTGGATGCGTCCGGCATAGCCCAGGATGTCCTGGGCGCCCCGATAGCCAACACGGCGATGGTCGGGGCCCTGGCCGGAGTGTGGGGAGGGATCTCTCTGGAATCGATCATGACGGGCATAGACGCGGTCATGCCCGAGAGGCTCGGAGCGAAGAACAAGGAAGTCGTCCGGAAGGCGTACGATGCCGTGAGGGATGCGCTGTGATCCCCACTCTGAGGGAAGGCGTCCCATCATGGGGGCCCACCGGATTCCCGGAGAGCACGGCGTACGAGGCCGGGTTCCTCATATCGGACAACGCCGGATGGAGGGAGAAGGCGCCGAGGATCGATTCGGAGAGATGCGTCGGATGCTCCAGATGCTATCTATACTGCCCCGACGGGGCGATCTCCATGAAGGACGGGAAGGCCGTCGTGGACTACGGTTTCTGCAAGGGCTGCGGGATCTGCGTCCGCATGTGCGCCAAGGATGCCGTGACGATGGAGGCGGAGAGATGACGGGCATGTTCCTCTCGGGGAACGAGGCGTTCGCACACGGGATCAGGCTCGCCCGTCCCGCCGTGATCTCCGCGTATCCGATCACCCCCCAGACCACGGTGGTCGAGAAGCTGTCCGAGATGGTGGCCGACGGCATCCTGGATTCCGACTTCGTCCACGTGGAATCGGAGCATTCGGCGATGTCCTGCGCCATGGGCGCTTCGGCGACCGGCGTCAGGACGTTCACCGCGACATCCTCGCAGGGACTCCTCTACATGGCGGAATGCCTGCCGTACGCGGCGGGTGCCAGGTTCCCCATAGTGATGATGAACGCGAACCGCTCCGTGGCGCTGCCGTGGAACATCTACGGGGACCAGAGGGATTCGCTGATGCTGCTGGACAGCGGGTGGATCCAGGCGTACGCCCAGGACGGGCAGGAAGCCTTGGATATGGCGCTGATGGCCTACCGCATAGCCGAGGACCCGTCGGTCTCCACGCCGTTCATGGCCAACCTGGACGGGTTCCATCTGACGCACACCTACGAGATGGTCGACGTGCCGGAGCAGGAGCGGGCGGACGCCTTCCTCCCGCCGTACGAGACCGACAACAGGATCGATCTGGACCATCCGAGGAACCTGTGCTTCTCCGCCGGCCCGGCATACAACGCGGCATTCAAGGAAGGCGAGCACAGGGCGATGCTGAGGGTCAGGGACGTCGTTTCGAAGGCCGAAGACGAGTTCGAAGAGGTGTTCGGACGCCGCTATTCCGGTCTTATCGACGCCTACAGGTGCGAGGACGCCGACTACGTGCTGATCACGCTCGGCAGCGTCTCCGGACTCTGCAGGAACGTGGCCGATTCGCTGAGGGGCGAGGGCATCAAGGCAGGGGTGCTCCGCATCCGCTACATGCGTCCGTTCCCGGACGTCGAGATTACCGAGGCGCTGAGGGGATGCAAGGCCGCAGGGGTCCTGGAGAAGGACATCTCCTTCGGATCCGCCGGGGCGGTCTACAAGGACGTCTGCTCCGCGCTGTTCGGAGCGGGACTGAGCATGCCGGTCTGCGACAGGATCGGAGGGCTCGGAGGCGCCGACATCTCCGCCGAACAGGTGAGGAAGGTGTTCGAGGATATGATCGAAGGCAGGAGGGACGTCGCGTTCCTGGGGGGATCCGCATGAAGGGGCTCTCGGACAGCGAGTACTTCTTCGGCCACAAGGCCTGCGCCGGATGCGGAGGCAGCCTCGCGGTGAGGATCGCGCTCAAGGCCCTGGGCGACAGGGCGGTGGCGGTGCTGCCGGCGGGATGCATGTCCGCCGTGGGGTTCAACTTCCCCCAGCTGTGCTTCGCCAACAACGCCATGATCTCCACGTTCGCCGGGACGGCGTCCATGATGACCGGCGTCCTGGCGGGACTACGCGCACGCGGGGAGGATAACTTCACCGTCGTCGGGTTCGCAGGGGACGGAGGGACCGCCGACATCGGGATACAGGCCCTGTCGGGAGCCATCGACAGGAACGACGACGTCCTGTACATCTGCTACGACAACGAGGCGTACATGAACACCGGGACCCAGAAGAGCTCCCTCACGCCGTTCGGCGCTTCCACGACCACCTCCCCTGCGGGGAAGGTGTCCAAGGGCAACATGTCCGAGAAGAAGGACATGCTCGCGATAGTGGCGGCTCACGGCATCCCGTACGCCGCGACCGCCAGCATAGGATATCTCGATGATTACGCCGAGAAGGTCAGGAAGGCGGCCTCGGTCCGCGGCACCAAGTTCATCCACGTGCTGGCGCCGTGCCCCACCGGATGGGGGATACCGACCGACCGCACGATCGACTATGCCAGGGCGGCGGTGGACTGCGGCCTGTGGCCTTTGGCGGAGTATTCCGAGGGGACGTTCAGGCTCAGCAGGAGGATGACCCGCCCGGAGGCCCTGGACGACTACATCAAAGGGCAGCGCCGCTTCAGGCACCTCGGTCCGGAGGACATAGAGCACATCAGGTCCGCCAGGGACTCCAGATGGGAGCACATCGGAAAGAACTGGGAGAGTTGATTTTATTCGTATCCGAATAAAAACGACAATCCGAATTAAATAGGAATCATCACTACCATTCCTTATAGGAAAAGTAGGAATTACGGTGACCATCAATGCCCGACGGTAAATACTGGAACAAGGAGATCGAGACGATGCCCCGCGAGGAACTCGAGGAGTATCAGCTCGAGGAGCTCAAGGAAGAGATAGCATTCGCGTACGAGCACTCGGCCCATTACAAGAGGGCATTCGACGCCGCCGGCGTCGTCCCCGGGGACCTGAAGACCCTGGCCGACCTGGCGAGGTTCCCGTTCGTCGACAAGAGGACGGAGAGGGAGACCCAGGGCGTCGGATCGTTCCTCGGCGAGATGTGCTGCGTGCCCGAGACCGACGTCGTGTTCATCGCGACCTCTTCGGGATCCACCGGCGTCCCCACCATGAGCCCCTTCACCCAGCAGGATTTCGACGAGTGGCAGGATGTCGAGAGCAGATGGTTCTACCAGACCGGCATGAGGAAGGACGACCGCTACATCCACGCCCTGAACTTCTCCCTGTACGTCGGAGGACCCGACGTCATCGGGGCGCAGAAGCTGGGCGCCCTGAGCATCTGGGGAGGGACGCTGCCGTCGGAGAGGCTGATCTTCATCCTGAAGACGTACCAGCCCACCTGCATCTGGACCAGCCCGTCCTACGCCTGGTATCTGGGGGAGACGTGCAAGAAGAACGGCGTCGACCCCGTCAAGGACCTCTCCATCAGGAAGATCTACGTCGCGGGAGAGATGGGCGGATCGATCCAGACCACCCGCGAGGCGATCGAGGAGCTGTGGGGCGCGGAGGTCTACGACTTCTACGGCCTCTCGGACATCTTCGGCGCATGCGCGGCCATGTGCGAAGCCAAGGACGGCCTGCACATCGCGGAGGACCACATCCTCGTGGAGACCGTGGATCCGGAGACCGGGAAGGTATTGGAGCCCGGGCAGACCGGGGAGCTCGTGTACACCACCCTCCGCAAGCACGCCCGTCCCATGATCAGGTTCAGGTCCGGGGACATCGGATACATCGACACATCCAAGTGCAGCTGCGGCAGGACCCACGGGAGGATACACGTCACGGGAAGGAAGGACGACATGTTCGTCGTGTCCGCCGTCAACGTGTTCCCCAGCGATATAGAGGCCGTGGTGCACGGGGTCAAGGGCATCACCGGCGAGTACCTCATCCGCGTCTACGAGAAGGACTACACCTGCCGCTACGAGGTCACCATCGAGAAGGAGGACGCCAACACCTCCGAGGACGACGAATCCCTGGCGCAGCGCGTGTCCAATTCGCTGAAGGCGAGGATCGGCGTGAAGCCGGCGAAGGTCATTGTGGAGAAGCAGGGCACCCTGGAGCGCTCCACCCACAAGGCCAAGCGCGTCATAGACGAGCGCGCGGCCTGCAGCAGGTGATCCCATGCGCGGATTGTCCGACAGGACGGCCGGGTTCACGGATTCCGTGATCAGGCGCATGACGCGCATCTCCAACGAGTACGGCGCGATCAACCTGTCCCAGGGGTTCCCGGATTTCGATCCCCCCGAGGCGCTCACCGACCGCCTGGCGGAGGTGGCGAAGGAGGGGCCGCACCAGTACGCCGTGACCTGGGGGGCGCCGAATTTCAGAGAGGCCCTGGCGAGGAAGCAGACCCACTTCATGGGAATGGACATCGACCCGGAGACCGAGGTCCTGGTCACCTGCGGGAGCACCGAGGCCATGATGGTCGCCATGATGACCGTCGTCAATCCCGGCGACAAGGTGGTCGTGTTCTCCCCGTTCTACGAGAACTACGGGGCCGACGCGATACTGTCCGGCGCCGAGCCGATATACGTCGAGCTGCGCCATCCCGACTACTCGTTCGACAAGGCGGAGTTGGAAGCGGCCTTCGCGCAGAACCCGAAGGCACTGATCCTCTGCAACCCGTCGAACCCCTGCGGGAAGGTGTTCACCCGCGACGAGCTGATGTTCATCGCCAAGCTCGCGGAGGAGTACGATACGTACGTGATCACCGACGAGGTCTACGAGCACATCGTCTACGACCCGAACGTCCACACGTACTTCGCGACTCTTCCGGGCATGAGGGAGCGCACAATATCCTGCTCGTCGCTTTCCAAGACGTACTCGGTCACCGGCTGGCGCGTCGGATACATAATCTCCACGCCGGAGATAATCGACGTGGCCAGGAAGGTGCACGATTTCCTCACCGTGGGAGCGGCCGCGCCCCTGCAGGAGGCCCTCGTGACCGCATTGGAGTTCGGCGACGATTACTATGATGATCTCAAGTCCAAATACTCCTCGAAGAGGACGCTGTTCCTGAAGGGGCTCGATGAGATCGGAATATCGCATAACGTCCCGCAGGGGGCGTACTACGTCCTGGTGGACGTCTCCGATTACGGGTACAGATGCGACCTGGAGTTCTGCGAGGACCTGGCCAGGAGGGTCGGGGTCGGAGCGGTCCCGGGATCGAGCTTCTTCAAGGGCGATGTGAACAACCTGATCCGCCTCCACTTCGCGAAGAACGACTCCACGCTGGAGGCGGCGCTTGAGAAGCTTTCCAAGATAGACATGTTGAGGAGATGAGCGCATGAAGCTGGTTTCTCTGATCTCCGGGGGCATAGACTCCCCCGTGGCATCGTATCTGATGTCCGAAGCGGGCGCGGATGTGGTGATGCTCCACATGAGCAACGGCGAGTACGGGGATCCGAAGGATCTCGAGAAGGTCGTGAAGATCTCCGAGCAGCTGGAGAGGTACACCGGGAAGGAGTTCCCCGTGTACGTGGCCGACCACGGCACCAACCAGAGGATCATCGCCGATAAGGCCGACACGAACTACCAGTGCGTCCTCTGCAAGAGGACCATGCACAACGTGGCGAAGAGGTTCGCCCAGAGCATAGGGGCGTCCGGCATCATCATGGGCGATTCGCTCGGTCAAGTGGCCTCGCAGACGCTGATGAACATCCGCGCGGAGCAGAAGGACCTGGGATTCCCGGTGGTCCGCCCCCTGATAGGGCTGGACAAGCTGGAGATCATCGACATCGCCCAGCGCATCGGGACCTTCGACATCTCGATCATCAAGACGTCGGGATGCGCCGCCGTCCCCATCCGCCCGGTCACCGAGGCCAAGCCGGAGAAGGTCGCCGAGTTCCAGCAGAGGATGGATTTCGACGACATGATCGACCGTTGCGTCGCGTCGATCCAGAAGGTCCGCTGAAGGGATCGGCATGGACGGAATGCTGGAGAAGAAGGCGCTCCTCTCCCTGGGAGGGGGCGTGCGCCTGCCGGAGGGGTACGAGGTGCCGTGCAGGATATCCCATTCCACCGCAGGGCCCGGAGCGGGATTCGGATCCGTGGCCATATCGTTCGGGCGCTTCCGCGTGAAGAAGTCCATCTCCTACGATTCGGGGGAGTTCGAGCTCCATGTATCCGACGATGGGAAGCTGTCCCTGACGCACGGCGGCGAGCCCTTCCTGGACGAGGTGGAGCTGCAGCCGGTGGTCCGCCACTGCCCGGAGCAGGCGTTCTTCAACCTGGATCCCCGGTGCATCTACCACTGCGCCTACTGTTCCTCGCCCCTGCTGGACATGAGCGAGGATAAGCACCTCTCGACGGAGAAGATCATGGACATGCTCGCCGAATCCGTTTCGGAGCATGATGTCAAAGCGGTCTCGTTCACCAGCGGGGTGGTCGGGAGCATCGACGACACGGTGGACAGGCTGGTCGATGTGGTGTCCCGCGTGCGCTCCGCGTACCCAGACATGCCGATCGGTGTGGAGC
>CAVABN010000053.1:0-9647 GCA_963586845.1 Bifidobacteriaceae bacterium | reverse complement strand
GTTCAGGGACTACCTCGTCTGCGGAGGCCTCCCCTTCTGCGTGAACGAGTTCCTATCGAAGAGGGATATCGTGGCCCTCAGGGACGCCCAGGGGCTGATCCTGGACCTGTACGGGGACGACGCGTCCAAGTACGACGAGGAGAACAGGCTGCACACCAAGGCGATATTCGACCTGATCCCGTCCAACATCGAGAACAAGAGGAAGAGGACCTTCGTCAGGGACATCGAGAACAGGGAGGATGCCAGGTTCTCCGACTACGCCGACGATTTCGACTGCCTGGTGGATTCCGGGGTGGTCCTTCAGACGATATGCTGCAGCAACCCCGTGTTCCCGCTCATCCAATCCGCCAAGCGCAACCTGCTGAAGCTGTACATGGCCGACGTGGGGCTGCTGACCGGGACCCTGTACGGATACAACGTGAAGGCCATCAGGGACGACGTCAGGAGCATAAACCTCGGAACGGTCTACGAATGCTACGCCGCGACGCAGCTGGCGGCTAACGGACAGCCTTTGTACTACACGGACAACAAGAGGCTCGGGGAGGTCGACTTCATCATAGACGATCTCACGGAGCAGTCTACCATCGCTCTGTCGGTGGAATCCGGGAAGCCCCCTACGAAGCGGAAGGTCCTGGACAAGCTGATGGCGTCCGACTGCCGTCCGAGGCTGGCGATCGTGCTGTCCAATTCCGGCGAAGTCCGCAGGGACGGCGACATTCTTCATCTCCCCATCTACGCCCTGATGTTCGTCGATTCGGGCATGACATCGACGAAGAAGCGCAGGCGATGCTCAATCGCAGCATCCCGGCCTGTAGTCGACCTCGGTCGGCTGACCGCATCTGAACCTCACGATGTTGTTGAACAGCTCGTCCAGGATGTACCTGCATCCTTTGGGTCCGACGAGGCATCTCCCAATGAGGTCCATGTGCTTCCCGCGGGGGATGCGGATCTCCACGTACGATGTCGGTGTGACGGACAATCTGCCCTCCAAAGCTTTCATCCCATCGCAGAACACCGCATCGACCTCCCCTCCGGTCCCCTCCAGGGCATCGGAGAAGCCTAGTCCATCCAGATACGACGAGATCTCCCCGAGGTAGGCGCCGTCGGTCATCGCGATGCGCCTCGGAGCCATGCCGAACGTCGCGATCATCCACTTGATCAGCGGATACAGCGTGGAGGAATCCCCTTCGGCGACGAACCCCTTGGCGTGGAGCCCCAGCGGTGCCCTGTCGAAATTCATCAGCACCGCTCTGACGGAGCGTTCCTCGGCGTCTATGAGCTCGAGGGACGGCATCGGGTCGATGTTCAGTGCATTCGCGATCTCCTCCACGAAGCTTCTCATCGCGCCGTATCCTATCGGCGCCCCCGCCGAAGGTCTGAGGGCGGGAGTTCCGAACCTCTCCTCCAGCATTCCTGCGGTCTTCGAGCAGTATTCGGGGCGGACCATGACGTTCAGCCCCGCGGATCCGATGGATTGGATCTCCTCCGCCGTAGGCAGACATCCCGGGATGCAGTTCACCCTGACGCCCATCGGGGACAGGAGGTCGCGGAGCTCCTTCGCACCGGTTTCCCAGCCCGGATCGGCGATGCCGTATCCGAGGAGGTTCACGCCTTCCTTCTCCCCTCCGGGGATGTCGGCGGACCTCAGGAGCGCGCACATCGCGGTGTCGTACCCCTCCGCGAACCCCATTCCCGAGAGGTCGGCATCCAGCATCACCGGGTCCCTCCCCTCGACCCCGGTCAATCCGGAGTAGTCCGTGCACACCAGCGAAGCCCCCAGGGTGTCCACCAGCAGGGTCCTCTTCCCGGTGACCCCGGAGACGGAACCGATGCCTTCGGAGACCTTCTGCGCCGTGCCGAACACGATGTCGTCGTTGTTCAGGTACGTGCAGGGCAGCCTGGACTGCCTGCTGAAGTACTTCGATCTGCAGCACGCCCTGTCCTCCTTCCTGTAGGTGGGGATGAGGTCGTGGATCATTATCTGCGAGCGGGACCTGCATCCGCCGGCCCCGTTGATCATCGTGTCCGTCATGCCGAGGGATTCCGATGCGACCACGGCTCCCAGCAATCCATCAGGTTCGAGGTTCACAGTCCCGCCTCCCATGTTCCGGCGGGTATGCGCATGCAGTCCGCCAGCGTGCGGGACCATTCGATGGCCCCGTCGATGCCGTAGGTCCTGGCGCCCAGAGGCGCCCACCTGAACCCCGCGCGGGCCACGCGGTCCGGGTCGTTGGTCACCACGAGTTCTATACCTTCCTCGGCGACCTTCCTCTTCAGGTCGCACATGCCGACGCCCTCGGTCACCTCCACATCCCCGTAGTCGGGGATGCGGACGTTGTGGTCTATGACGAAGCCGTTGGCGAACATCACCGCGCGGACGTCTATCCCGAGGGCTTTCATCGTCTCGACCTCCCATTTCAGGTCCCTGACCATGATGCAGTAGATCACGGCCTTCCGGCCCTTCAGGATCGGTCTCACCGCCGAGATCCCCTCCTCGAACTCTCTGCGGAGGGAGTCCTCGGCGGGACCTGCCAGCGGGGCCAGTTCCGGAGCGTACTCGGCGATCCTCCTGATCCAGTCAATGCTCTCATCCAGTCCTACCGGGACGTCCAATTCCAGGGCCCTCCTGCGGCCGGTTGTTTCGGATATCCTGTCGCATATCCTGGAGTTCAGCTTGGCGTACCCCAGCTGTATGTCGTATTCCGCGGAGCAGAAGTCCTCGACCTGGGCCATGGTGCAGAAGTCCACGAACCTGAAGCGGACCCTCAGTCCGAGCTTGGAGAGGATCCTGTCGATCGCCCTGGCGTTCGGCTCCCTCCCTACGGCGTAGAACCATCTGGCGACGAGGTTGACCGTCCCTTTCTCGATATTGCGCGGCCTCATCCTCGACACGAGGGCGTCGATGAACCCGAAGGTCCCTCCGAACTTGCTCCCGAGGAACGTCTCATCGGCGGCGACGGGGATGACGTCGACGGAGTGCTTCTCCGACAGTTTCCTGGCTTCCAGCACAAGGTCGGTGCCCATGATCTCGGACGAGCAGGTCGGGATGAGGAACATGTGCCGGTATCCGTCCGACTTCGCGCGGAGGACGGCGTCCTCTATGAGTTCCCCGGAATCCCGGAAGGCGCCGTCGGCGTCGAGGTTGGTGCTGTAGATGCCGGGTTGGAACATCCTCCCTCCCCTTTCGGACGAACCGTACACCACGCGCCTCCTGAACGCCAGTTCCATGAGGTACGCGCAGTTCCTCGGTCCGTGGAGGATGGCCGCTGCGTCCGTTATCTTCATGGCGCCGTCGGCCGCGCCGTGCGATGTGCAGGCGGGCATGACGAACTCCCCCACATAGGTGAGGTTCCTCTCGGAATCGAAGCCGTCGAAGGTGCATCTCCTGTATCTGACATCGCCTCCGTCCTTCCTTATCGGCCTCCCGGCCGCCAGGTCGGTCATGGCGTCCTCCGACAGGGGCTTCGGGACGTGCAGCTCCGGTCTGGAACGGATCAGTTCCGCCAGCTCTCCGAGCTTGGCGGCTTCCTCGGATCCCGGGAACAGGGACGTCATCACATCCCCCTCTGACTCCGCCTCGGTGAACAGGTGCGACCTCGGCAGGTCGCAGACGATCGGCAACCCGACCGCATCCGCGAAGCGTTTCACCTGGATCTCCTCGCTCGGGTCCCCCCTGCGGTTGAATATCAATCCCATGACGCACCCGCCCGGGTTGATGTTCGCGAGTCCCCTCAGGATGTTATTGGCCGCGAACAGCGACATGAACTCCCCGGATGTGACAATCAGAACGGCATCGCAGTTCCCGGCCCTGACGGGTATGGAGAATCCCCCGCACACGACATCCCCCAGGACATCGCACACGCGGTAGTCGGCATCGACATCCGCGATCCTGGAGAACAGCATCTCCATGCCCTTGCCGGCGCATCCCCTCCCCGGTTCGGCTCCCCCGCATTCCACGCAGAGGATCCCGTCCATCCCTTCGCACACCGGATCGGCGGAAGTGTCCGAGGAGAACGTCCTGATGCTCTTGCCGCCTGTCAGCAGTCTCGTGGAATCGTGCTTCGGGTCGCATCCGACGTGGAGCACGCTGCTCCCGTCCGATGACAGCAGATACGAAAGATTCGCCGATACGGTGGATTTGCCTATCCCGCCCTTCCCGTAGACCGCTAAACGATACACGCCGGAGCATTATATTGGATGTATAATCCAATATCGGCGGTCATAACATACCGGGGCTCTCCGACAAGGTTAATTTTGAGATGCGAATCATCCAGACATATCATAGGGGTGTAGTAGGGACGATTCTCAGGTATCTGCGCCGTAGGGACTGGCTGATGGTGGCGTGCTGCGTCATGCTCATAGTGTGCCAGGTCTACCTCGATCTCCGCATACCCGAGTACATGTCCGAGATCACCTACCATCTCCAGGTCGGGGATGCGACCGACGTGGTCGTCAGATGCGGGCGCAACATGCTCGCGTGCGCCTTCATCAGCCTCGGACTGGCGATATGCACCTCCGTACTGGCATCCCGCGTGGCGAGCGCGCTGTGCCGCACCCTGAGGGAACTGCAGTTCCGCGGGATCCAGACGTGGTCCAGGCAGGACCTGGATTCGTTCTCCGTGGCATCCCTCATAACCCGCTCCACCAACGACGTCTACCAGCTCCAGCAGTTCATCGGGCGCGCCATCAACATGGTGATCAAGGCCCCGATCCTGGCGATCTGGGCCGTTTTCAAGATAACCTCCAGCGCCTTCGAGTGGACGGCCGTCACCGCCGTGGCGATGGTGATCCTCCTCGTCGCGATGATGCTCATCATGTGGCGCGGGGTCCCGTACATCAGGAGGATGCAGTGGTTCGTCGACGCCGTCAACGCGGAGACCCGCGAGGAGCTGGAGGGCATGCGGACCATCCGCGCCTACAACGCGGAGCAGAGGACGATCTCGGATTTCGACAAGTCGTCGGATGACCTGAGGGACAACGCCGTGAAGGCGGTCCGCATAATGTCCGCGCTCCATCCGTTCGCCTCCTCCATGATGAGCTTCCTCACCATGGCGATATACTGGGTCGGAGCGGCCGTCATCGACGCCGCGTCCGGGGACATGGACCGCCAGATGCTCCTGTTCTCCGACATGATCGTGTTCACCTCGTACGCCACCATGGTGCTGTCGTCGGTCATGATGGCCACCGGCATCCTGAGGATGCTGCCCAACATCATCGTCTCCTCGAGGAGGATCGAGGAGGTCATAAAGCACGAATCGCCGATCAAGGACGGTCCTCGCAAGGCCTCCGACGCTTCGGATCCCGGGGCGGTCTCCTTCGACCACGTCTCGTTCTCCTATCCGGGGACGGATGCGGAGGTCCTGCACGACGTGTCCTTCAGTGTCGGGAAGGGGGAGACGCTCGCCATCATTGGACCGACGGCCAGCGGGAAGTCCACGGTGATCAATCTCATAGCGCGCCTGTACGACGCATCCTCCGGGAAGGTGTCCGTGGGGGGTCTGGACGTCAGGGACTACGGGGAGGACGAGCTCAGCTCGATGATCGGATACGTCCCCCAGACGGCCGTGGTGTTCACCGGCTCCATGAAGGACAACGTCTGCTACGGCGGCGCCGAGGGGACGGATGAGGAGGCGATGCGCGCCCTGCGCATAGCGCAGCTCGACGACCTGGTGCACAGGATGCCGGAAGGTCTGGAATCGGATGTGTCGCAGCACGGGTGGAACCTGTCAGGGGGGCAGAAGCAGAGGCTGTCCATAGCGCGCGCGGTGCGCAAGGACCCTCCGATCTACCTGTTCGACGATACCTTCTCGGCATTGGATTCCAAGACGGACCGCGACCTCCGCAGCGCTTTGGCGAAGGAGACCGCCGGGTCCACCAAGATAATAGTGGCCCAGAGGGTCGGCACCATACTCGACGCGGACAGGATCATAGTCCTGGACGGCGGGTCGGTGGTCGGCTCCGGGAAGCATTCCGAACTGATGGAGTCATGCGACCTCTACCGCGAGATCGCCATGTCGCAGCTGGAGGATTTCGATGACCGATCGCGAACGCGGCGTCAGAGCGCCTCCGAAGGGCCCGTCGTGGACCCGCGGCGAGGACAAGCCCAGGAGCCTGACGGGCGCGATGAGGTCCCTGATAATCTACATGGGCAGGGAGCGCCGCGCCGTGGCGCTCGGAATGGTCCTCAGTCTGATCGGCACCCTGCTGGCGTTAATCGGACCACAGTTCCTGGAGGCCATGACCGACGGCATCTCCGACGCCATATCGTCGGGCTCCGCCATCGACATGGGGTGGATCGCCGGGATCGGGTTCACGCTCTTCACGGTCTACGCCCTGAGCCTCCTGTTCAACTTCGGCGAGTCGTACATCATCGGCGCCGCATCCGAACGCATAGGCGACAGGATGCGCAAGGACCTCTCGCGCAAGTTCACCCGCCTGCCGTCGTCGTACCTGGAATCCCATCAGATCGGGGATTCAATGAGCCGCGTCACCAACGATACCGACACCGTCCGGAAGGGAGCGGCCGAGAGCATATCGTCGACGATCAACGCCATGTTCTCCATCGCCGGCGCGCTGGTGATGATGTTCTACACCGGATGGGTGCTGGCGGTATTCGCCATAATCCCCACCCTCGCCGGCATGGCCGTGATCTACGTGGTCACGCATCGCAGCCAGAGGTTCTTCGTCGCCCAGCAGAGGGATCTGGGCAGGATCAACTCCATCGTGGAGGAGGTCTACTACGGCCACGACATAGTCAAGACGTACAACAACTGGGGCCGCAGCAACGCCGAGTTCGACGGTGTGAACGAGGACCTGTTCCAATCGTCGTTCAGGGCCAGGGTCCTGACCAGCATGATGCCCCAGCTCATGGGGTTCATAGGGAACCTGGGATACGTCATCGTGTGCGTGGTCGGGTCCATGCTGATCCTGGATGGGAGCATCTCCTACGGGGTGATCGCGGCGTTCATCGTTTACATCAAGATGTTCAACCAGCCCGTGGCCGAGATGGCCGACCTCATCGCCAGGATGCAGTCCGTGGCGTCGGCGTCGGAGCGCGTGTTCGCCTTCCTCGACCTTCCGGAGATGGACCCGGACCCCAGGCTGGAGGGCTTCGTCCGCGCCGAGGGGAAGGTGGAGTTCAGGAACGTCCGGTTCGGATACCGCCCGGACATGGAGATCATCCACGGCTTCGACCTGGAGGTGGAGCCCGGCTCGACCATAGCGATAGTCGGTCCCACAGGGGCCGGGAAGACCACCATGGTGAACCTCCTGATGCGCTTCTACGACCCGGATTCGGGGGAGATACTGATAGACGGCATCCCCACGTCGAGGATGTCCAGGGCCCAGGTCAGGGAGCAGTTCTCCATGGTCCTGCAGGATTCGTGGATCTTCGAGGGCACGTTCCACGACAACATCGCCTACACCACGCCGGGGGCCACCCGCGAGGATGTGGAGGAGGCCTGCAGGACGGTCGGCATCGACTCCTACATCAGGTCCCGCCCCGAGGGGTACGACACGGTCATCCGCGACGGGTCCGGGCTGTCGGTGGGTCAGAGGCAGCAGATCGCCATCGCCCGCGCCATAGTCAAGGACGCGCCGATGATCATACTGGACGAGGCGACCAGTTCGGTCGACACCCGCACCGAGCGCAGGATACAGGCCGCGATGGACAGGATGACCGACGGGCGCACGTCCTTCGTGATAGCGCACCGCCTGTCGACGGTCAGGCATGCCGACAGGATACTGGTGATGGTCGGAGGCGAGATCGTCGAATCCGGGACCCACGAGGAGCTCCTGGCGCTGAACGGGCACTACAGGATGCTGCACGACGCGCAGTTCGAGGAGTCGGATCGAGGGCGATCGCAGGTCGGTCTTCTCCATGAGTATCGTCGGGATCTTCCCGTCGAATGCGACCCCGTACAGTATCGTCTCGCCTTTCAGACCGTAGGCGTACTGGTTGTCATGGATCTGTCCGAGGGCCTCGCGGGCCAGCTCCTCCATGGTCTTGTGCTTGTTGCTCTCGTTGCGACGCTTGATCTCGATGAGGATGTTGGGGCCCGGTCCGGCGATCCGCTTCATGCGGATGTCGTAGTACCCGTTACCGGCCTCGTGGTCCGCCAGGATCTCGTAGTTCCCGGATTCCGTGGCCGCCAGACCGGCTATGAACGCCTCGTACGGGAATTCATTGGTCAGTATGCGCTGGCTGAGGGATTCCATGAGCTCCCGGAGGTTCGCGGTCATGCCGTCAACATCGCCGGACTTCATCGAAGCGATGTAGCCGGACAAGGCAATGTGATTGTCATCGAATCTGTCGACGATCTTCTCCAGGAAGAGGTCCCGTATCTCCTTGTTCGGCAGGGAGACTTTGTATCCATCCCCGACGGGGAAGGCGTTGAGATATCCTGCCGTGGCCATCACCGAGAATATCGTATCATCGGATGAATCCAGGTCGCAGTATGCGATGCTGCGTTTGATCTTGATGTCGACGGCTTCGCCCCTGCTCAGCGAGTCCAGCTTCTTCCAGGTACCCTGATCGGTCCTCTCGAGCAGGTCCTTGATGATGGAGTTGCTGCTGGTGTTCACCCAGTACGGTGCCGCCGTACATTTCTCGTCCACGTAGTTGACGACGCTCCATGGATTGTACACATCCTCTTCGCCGAAGCGGTATCCGTCGTACCATTCCTTCACCTCGGCGATCTTGTCCTCATAGCCGTTATCCCCGAGGAGTTTCTCCACTTCATTCTGCGTGAATCCGAACATCTCGTCATACTTCGTGGAGAATATGTCGACAATCTTGGGGTTGTTCAACCCGGAGAATATGCTCTGCTGGGAGATCTTCATGACTCCGGTAACGATTGCGAATCTCATCGATCCGTTGTTCTTCAATGCGCTGCTGAGCACATCGCCCATCAATGCGACGACGCCCGCATGCAGTTCCTCGTTGCCGTAGGTGTCGTTCATGGGGTTGTCGTACTCGTCTATGAGGATGATCGGCTTCTTCCCGTGATGGGCTTCGATCATCTGGCAGAGGTACTTGATCGAATTGGTGAGGGTGTCGTAATCGGCGGTGCCTTCGGTCAGAGCCGTGTACCATCTGCGGAGGTTCTCGGAGAGCTTCTCCGATCCCTTCAGTTCCGGGAACTCGGCGAAGAGGTTGATGACCGTGTTCCTGAACGATTCCTCGAAGATCTCGCACGTCCTGGTCCGGAGATCCTTGAAATCCAGGTTGATGACGTAGTTGGAGTTCTTCTCGGGGTCGTTCGGACGGATTTCGGAAATCTTCAGACCTTTGAAGCGGTCGTGATCCTCGGCATACTTGATGTTGAGATAGCAGTCCGTCATGCTGAGATTCAATGTCTTCCCGAACCTGCGGGGGCGGGTGAACAGTGTGACATCTGCGCCGGATTCCAGGATCTCGTGGATGATCATCGATTTGTCCACATAATAGAGGTCCCTGTCTCTCAGAATCTTGAAGTCGCTCTTTCCAACCGGCATCCCTTCCAAGACCGCTCCCTCCGGTTCCTTATCCGCAGTCTCGAATTTCAAACTGTGCCCCACGCCCGTGTCCTCCCTGCCGAGGACGGGATATACTTTGCCATGCTCGTTTTGCATGGCGGGAACGATACGCATCCTGTAGATAATAGGAT